>SLCH01000171.1 GCA_007125915.1 Syntrophobacteraceae bacterium | reverse complement strand
AGTGGAAAAATTCGTTGACAAATTTCAGAGGGTTATCTAGCCTACTTGTTTTTTATTCGAGGTTTCACACATAATCTTTCGCAACTGGGGACAAGACGATGAAACACCACAGGATTCACAATTTCAATGCGGGACCGGCGGCTCTGCCTGCGGAGGTTCTCGAGGACGTTCAGCAGGAGCTGATCGATTTCCAGGGTTCAGGCATGTCCATATTGGAAGTGAGCCATCGTTCCCGATGGTTTGAAGATGTGCTCGATGATGCCATTGTCCGCATCAAACGCCTTTTGCAGCTTGGTGACCGCTACGAGGTGCTCTTTCTGCAGGGAGGAGCAAGCATGCAGTTCTGTTTCGTCCCCATGAACCTCGCTCTGGAAGGAAAGCCCGTGGCCTACATCAACACGGGCACCTGGTCCACCAAGGCCATCAAGGAGGCAGAAATTCTGGGAAAAGACGTGCGTGTCATCGCAAGCTCCCAGGACCTGGAATTCACTTATATTCCGCAAGATTTTCAGGTTCCCACCGACAGCTCCTACCTGCACATCACCTCCAACAACACCATTCGGGGGACACAGTGGCGCAACTTTCCACAAGGTGTGAAGGCGCCGCTGGTGAGCGACATGTCTTCGGATATCTTCAGCCGGATGTTCGATCCGACCCCCTTCGGACTGATCTATGCGGGGGCACAGAAGAATGCCGGTCCCGCAGGCGTCACTCTGGTGATTCTCCGCAAAGACATGCTGGATCGAACTCCCGCGAATCTGCCCACCATGTTCAAATACTCCACTTATGCGGAAAAGAAATCCATGTTCAACACTCCCCCCTGCTTTGCCATTTACGTGGTGTGGAAAGTGGTTCGGTGGATCGAAGAAAAAATCGGCGGCATGGAAAAGATGCAGGCCCTCAATGAGAAGAAGGCCCAGCTCATCTATGATTATTTGGACAGTCAGGATTTCTACAGGGGAACCGCTTCCCCCGAATCCCGTTCCAAAATGAACGTCACTTTTCGTTTGCACAAACAGGACCTGGAGTCCCTTTTCATCAGCGAAGCCCTTGCCCATGATCTGGGGGGGCTCAAGGGCCACCGTTCCGTGGGGGGCTGCAGGGCATCCATCTACAACGCGGTTTCTGTGGAATCGGTGGAGACCCTGATCCAGTTCATGAAGGAGTTTGCCCGCAGAAACGCTTGATTCCTGGAAAAAGCTCGCAAATTGAATCCTCCCGCTCAGGCACGTGAGCACGGTCTGCACCGGGAGGAGTTTTCACTGTGTGATTGCTGCCCTTTGGCTCATGAAAGAGAGGCGGGCATTGTTCTGTTCCCTCACTCCCCCACGAGTCCATCATGCCCTGATCGGGTCACCGCCCGTCTCACCGTCGGTGGTCAGTCAACCCCACTCTCCCGCCTTCACCCGGAACAGAGGCTTCAAAGCTCTTTCATGTCCTTCGTAAACCGCCTTCACACCCACCCCCTCAGCTTGCAGGCCTCGGCAACCCGGGCTACGGCGAGCATGTAGGCTCCCTGGCGCAACGATACTTCGTTGTTTGCACACACATCGAAGACGCTTTGGAAGGCTGCCGTCATTCTGGTATTCAACCTCGAATGGACTTCCTGAAGGTCCCAGTAAAAGTTGTTGGCGTTTTGAACCTGTTCAAAATAGGAGACGGTGACCCCTCCTGCGTTGGCGAGAAAGTCGGGAAGCACCACCACACCCCTGGCGTTGAGCACTTCGTCCGCCTTGGGCGTCGTGGGGCCGTTGGCCAGTTCGCAGCAAATTTTGCAGCCAATGCGGGATGCGTTGTCCTCGGTGATCGCGTTTTCAAGCGCTGCGGGAAAGAGAACGGTCACTTCCAGTTCGAGCAGTTCCTCATTGGTGATTTCTTCGGCGTTGGGGAATCCTTTCAAGGTGCCGTTGCTGTTTTTGTATTCCACCAGCTGTTTGGCATCCAGTCCCTTGGAATTGTAGACACCTCCTTTGGAATCGGAAACGGCAACCACCTTCAGGCCCAGGAGTTCTTCCCCCAACAGGGCGGCATTTTGCCCCGCATTTCCAAAACCCATGACGGCCATGGGGCTTCCAATGAGGGTGATGTCGAATGCCCGACCCGCTTCCCGCGTCACGTAAATTCCTCCTCGAGCCGTGGCGTCACTCCGGCCTCTGGACCCGCCGAGGGGGATGGGCTTGCCGGTGATCACACCGGGGTGACATTGTCCTGCAATGGTCTCGTATTCATCCATCATCCAGGCCATGATTTGCGGTGTGGTGTACACATCCGGAGCGGGAATGTCTTTGGTGATGCCCAGGGAACCGGAAAAAGCTCGAATGTAAGCCCGCGCGAGCCGTTCTTTTTCTCCCGAGGACATTTCTTTGGGGTTGCAAACGACCCCTCCTTTGGCTCCTCCCAGCGGA
Organism: Syntrophobacteraceae bacterium; assembly: GCA_007125915.1. GTDB lineage: Bacteria > Desulfobacterota > Syntrophobacteria > Syntrophobacterales > Syntrophobacteraceae > SLCH01. The sequence continues at coordinate 70,570 of SLCH01000171.1, read as the reverse complement.
ATATCCATGACGGAAGTCTTCCAGGTCATCCAGGCTGCCAGGGCCCGGACGGTGTCAATGGTTTCATGAGGGTGCCAGCGAATTCCACCCTTTCCAGGTCCTCTTGCCATGTTGTATTGGACCCGAAAGGCTTGAAAAATCTTCGTGGAGCCATCGTCCATTTTTACGGGGAGCGCCGCACTGATTTCGTGCATGGGGTTTCGAAGCAGTTGGTGCGTTATGGGATCCAGCTCCAGCTTTCCAGCCACCTGGTCCAGTTGCTCTTGTGCGATTTTGAAGGGATTGTATTTCTCCTGCATCGTAGCTCCTGCGAAAGTGAAAGAGAAGAGGAAAGGGCTTTTGAGTTCAGAAGTCATTGGAAGGGAGGGGACCGTAGAGGTCACCCAAGCCAGGAATGTTTTCGTGAGAACGTGCATGTCTCACGCCTTTGAGGATGGCCTGAGCAACGGCCACGGCAGCCAGGGAACCCACCACGCTGGGATCAACGGGGTCAAGGTCTCCGTGGCTGAGTGCAAAAATGGTGTCACCGTCAAAGAGGGTGTGTGAGGGGCGAACAGTCCTCGCCAGGCCGTCGTGCGCCATTTGAGCCACCTTGGTCAACTGGGTCTTGTTGAGACGCGCGTTGGTGATGACGCTTCCCACCACGGTGGACTCAAGAGTGGAAAAACCGTTTATTTGAAGTCTTTCGAACATCTCAAATTCAGTGTTGGAAAATTCGAGGCTTTCGGGACTCCGCCTGCAGCCGGCAATGATCCTGTTTTGATCAGGGTCCACCACGTCGCCGAAAGCGTTCACCACCATGATCGCGCCCACCTCAAGACCCGAAGGAACCCGCAGGTGCACACTGCCCACCCCTCCCATCATGGCCCGCTCCAAACCGCAGATCTTGCCCACGGTGGCTCCCCTTCCAGCGCCATGGCTCCCGTCAGGCACGGGATTTCCCGAGGCATTTTCGCAGGCTTCATAGCCCAGGGCCGAATCGGGCAAAAGCTCTGTGGTATTGACTCCCAGGTCAAAGATGACAGCACCCGAAACGATGGGCACCACTCCGTGGTCCGTTTCAAAGCCCAAATTGCGCTCTTTGAGGAAATAGCGGATGCCCTCTGCCACACTCAGTCCGAAGGCGCTTCCTCCTGTGAAAAAAAGTCCATGTACCCGGTCCACCAGGTTGAGAGGATGAAGACCGTCCGTGCCCACCGTTCCCGGGGCTCCTCCGCGAATGTCCACTCCCGCGACGGCGCCTCCTTCAGGTAGAATCACTGTGCAGCCAGTGGCAATTTCCGGAATATGGGCGTGCCCCACGTGGATTCCTTTCATGGCTGTCAGGGTTTCGTTGCTCATGGTTGCCCTTTCAGGAAAGCGTTGTAGGTGATTGCCGGGGAACACTTTATTATTGTGCTGGAAAAGATCACATCTTCAATGAATTGCAAAAATCCATACTTCAACAAGTGTGAGGGAAAGTCAATCGCATGGAGAGAGGACTTGGCGGGCAAAAGGGGAGAAGATGGTTGACATCCCTTCACAAGGAATTAAGTATAACTATTATTCATGAGCGTTTGAGAGTTTCTGTGCATTTTAATGGATTTTAAGGAAGTGTTTGTCTGAACTGAGGGGTAAGTGGATTTTTTCACTCCTCTTTTCTGCAAAGCACGCGTTCATTCAACAAGGAGTGATCAATCATGGCCAGTCCAGAAGACATCTACCAGTGTCAGTCAACCAATTGCGGCTGTTTGTATGACCCAGATCGAGGAGACCGAAAAGGGAAGGTGAGCAAAAACACCTCATTTGAAAACCTTCCTGAAAACTGGAAATGTCCCGTCTGTGGTGCCGGCAAAAGAATGTTCCGGCCTCTGACGGGACCTGGTTCCGTTGCGGAAGAAAACCAGTCCAAAGGCTCTTGAAAAGAGCCACTGTCCCATATCTTCAGCATTCATTGAACGATCATGACGTTCATGGTTCAGAGTCCCGTTACCGCATGCAATCTTTATGGAAGTGGGCCCTGTTCCTGGAAAGGCTTAAAATGAAACCCGTAGAAATTAAGGACTCCGTTTACTGGGTGGGAGTGATCGATTGGAACATCAGGGATTTTCACGGTTATTCCACACCGGCGGGCACCACTTATAATGCCTACCTGGTCATGGATGAAAAGGTCACCCTGTTCGACACGGTCAAGAAAACCTTCAAAGGTGCTTTGCTGGATAATATCCGAAGCCTCATCGATCCTCGTAAAATTGATTACGTGGTGGTCAACCACGTGGAGATGGATCATTCGGGAGCCATACCCGAGCTGCTGGACGTGATCCAGCCTGAAAAGGTCTTTTGCTCCGCCATGGGAAAGAATGCCCTCTTGGAGCATTACCAGCGTGAGGATTGGCCCTATGAAGTGGTGGAATCGGGGCAGACCTTGAGCCTGGGTAAAAAGACTGTTCAGTTTCTTGAAACACGCATGCTCCATTGGCCCGACAGCATGTTTTCTTACCTCCAGGAGGATCGGCTTCTCATTTCCAGTGATGGCTTCGGCCAGCACTGGGCCACCAGCGAAAGGTTCGATGATGAAGTGAACCTCGAACTCCTGCTGCATCATGCAAGCAAGTATTACGCCAACATTCTCCTTTTATTCTCACCTCTGGTGCAGAAGCTCTTGGGTGCCGTTGAGGAGGCGGGGCTCAAGATTGACATGATCGCTCCCGATCATGGTCTCATCTGGAGATCCAGCCCAGAGAGAATTCTTCAGGCCTATGATGCCTGGAGTCGCCAGAAGGCCGAACGCAAGGCCGTTGTTTTCTACGACACCATGTGGCAGAGCACGGAGAAGATGGCTGAAGCCATCGGAGACGGTTTGCGGCAGGAGGGTGTTCAGTACAAGCTTTTCAATCTGAAAATGACGCATCGCAGTGATGTCATGACGGAAATAATGGACGCGGGGGCGGTGCTGGTGGGGTCTTCCACCCTCAATAATGGAATGATGCCCGGCGTGGCAGACATGCTGTGCTACATGAAAGGGCTTCGCCCGGCCAATAAGGTGGCGGCGGCTTTCGGCTCCTATGGCTGGAGCGGGGAGGCCGTGAAGCTTGTCACCTCCGCTTTGGAGGACATGAAAATGGAAATTGCCGACCCGGGATTGCGCGTGAAGTTCGCTCCCACTGAGAAAGACCTTCAGAGTTGTATGGAGCTGGGCCAAAAAATCGCCCGCATGCTCCAAAAGGAAGGATGAAAAAAGGCAAAAGGCTTTCTTTCCCGGAAAACGGTTAACGTTGCACGCAGCGCAATTGGAAAAAATTGATGTGTGACGTGGTGGGTGATGCAGGAAAACAGGGGCAGGCATCGGATTTTGCCGATGGCTGCCCCTGTTCTCATTGAGATGGATGCTCCCCTTTCGTGAGGGGAAGACAGGGAAGCAATGAGGTGTTTTGAGATTATTTGTGAATCTTTTCCAAGGGCGAGGTTGACAACTTTTGTCCCGTGATTCATTAGTGACCCTTGTTTGAAATTCTCCGCGCAGGAGAACAGGTTCGCAAATCACCGGGGATGGCATGACCATGAAAGCTGGCAAGAAGAAAAAAAAGGAAAGGGAGAAAGCTCCCGAAACCGTACCACGCCAGGTGGATCTCCGCAAAGAGTTCCGAAGCACGGCCCGTGTCTGCTACATCATTGCGGGGTCTCTTTTGATTTATCCTCTCGTCATGGAACTGATCAAAATGCTTGTGGGACCGGGGCCCCTCATGTCCGAAGGGGATTATCCTCAAATGCGGGAGATTTTTTTCGCCATGGCACTGGTGGCATTATTCATCATAAGATTCTTGCACAATGCCATGCTGAAAAAAAACCCTCAGGAAGGTGTCAAGGTCCTGGTCAGGAGGCTTCGAAATGCCCATGTGGCTACAGCCGCCCTTTGTAAAATTCCGGCCCTTTTGGGCTTTGCCCTCTTTTTTATCCATGGCTTTTCCAAAGAAGTTTATGCATTTTTTGCCTTCTCCTTTGTCATGATGGTTCTCTATTTTCCTAAGTTCGACCACTGGGTTGTCTGGCTGCGCAAATGATGCCCTGGCGCCCGGGGCAGTCATGAGTGGCCTTGCTTCGCGCTGGTCACTCATCCCTTCATCTCTTCAAAAGGCTTGGATCTTGTCATGACAGAGGGGACTGCGCTGCCCCGGAAGGGGTACTTTCTGGTCGTTGTGGCCGCTGTTTTATGGGCTGTGTCCGGTTCCTCGGGGAAGTTTCTCTTTCAAAGGGGGGTCACGCCCGCTGAGTTGGTCCAGTTGCGTGTGACTTTGTCCGCATTGCTGCTTTTCATCTGGCTTCTCCTGAAAGACCGTCAACTTCTCAAAATTTCACCCGGCGACATATTTTATTTCCTCATCCTTGGCACCGCTGGCATGGCCATGGTGCAGTACACCTATTTTTACGCCATCTCCAAGATTCACGTGGCCGTGGCCATTCTTCTGCAGTACCTCGCTCCCTCATTCATTGCCTTGCATGCCGTGCTGTTTGCAAAGGAAAGACTCACCCGTCCCACTCTCATTGCCCTGGCGGGGTCGACATGCGGGTGCTACCTGGCGGTCGGCGCCTACAACTTCAACCTTTTGACCATGAATCTTGAGGGCATCGCTTTTGGCATTGCCTCAGGCATTGCCTTCGCCTGGTATGCCATACAGGGGGAGAGGGGCATGAGGCGCTACAGTCCCTGGACCGTCCTTTTTTATGCCCTCTTGTTTGCTTCTCTATTTTGGAATGTGGCCCTTTTTCCCCTGAAGGCCTTTCATCGACCTTATGGTTTGGTGGAATGGAGTTGGATGGGTTACATTGTTATTTTTGGAACAATCGTGCCCTACTGGCTCTATTCAGAAGGCATCAGCCTCATCCGGGCAACCCGCGCCAGCGTCACGGCCACTCTCGAACCCATTACGGCGGCCTTCATCTCCTTTTTCTTTCTGAAGGAGATTCTCGAGTCTCTGCAGATCTTAGGGGGATTTCTCGTCATATTTTCAGTGATTCTTCTGCAGATCAAACGGGAGCACGACGAAAACACGCCCGTCCTCATTCGCGCGCGCCAGAAGCTTCAAGGGGAACAGGAAAAATGACAGGGAAAGCCAGTTCCATTGAGAAAGCCATGCTCATCATGCTCCGTGCCCACGAAGGCCAGGTGGACAAGGGGGGGGAACCCTATGTGCTGCACCCCTTGAGGGTGATGATGCGTGTCCGCTCCACGGAAGCGAGGGTCGTTGCCCTCCTCCACGATGTTTTGGAGGACAGTTCCCTGTCTCTGGAGGATCTGCACTTCAAGGGTTTTTCCCCGCAAGTGCTGAATGCGGTGCAATGCCTCACGCGACGAGCTGGAGAAACATACTCCCGGTTCATCCTTCGAGTGCGTGATGATCCTCTGGCTCGAGAGGTCAAAATCGCGGACCTGGAAGACAATCTGAACGTGAGTCGCATGGCTTCCCTGACGGAGAAGGACCTTCTGCGGCTGAGAAAGTACCACGAAGCCCTGAAGGTCCTTTCCATAAAGTGAACTGGGGTTTTTTTCGCCCTAGGCCCTTGAAATCACATGCTTTGTTTTTTGTAAGAACACTTTGTTCAAAAAAACATTTGAATTCATATCAACCGTTTATACATCCTGGGCAGATTCAAGGCCCAAAAAATATTTAACATTTTAAAGATTTTGTCTTATGGTCCCAAGCTTGTGGTCCTTGGTCTTTTCCATATTCAAACACGTATTGAGGAACAATAGAGGGAGAAACATGTTCACGCAGAATGTTGCTCAAGCGAAACAACCCTACCGAACCGATGCCTACCTGGACACGTTTCAGATGTTCTCGGGCGTTGCACTGATCCTTTTCATGTGGAGCCACATGGTTCTGGTGGCCAGTGTGAACCTGGGGTCCAGGGTGATGAACTCCATTGCTCATTTTCTGGAGGCCACTTACCTTGCCCAGATCGGCGGTCCCATGATCGCCCTGATCTTTCTGGCGCACTTTGTCATGGCGGCACGAAAGATTCCTTTCAATTACAAAGAACAAAAGGCCATGTGGACCCACTCCGTACGTCTGAACCATCTGGACACCTGGCTGTGGATTGTTCAGGCAGTGACCGGCATGATCATTCTCATCATGGGAAGCATACACATGTGGACGGTTCTGACCGATCTGCCCATCACCGCCGCCAAGAGCGCCGCACGCATTCAGGGAGGCTGGTGGCTTGTTTTCTACATGATGCTGCTGCCCGTCATTGAACTGCACGTGGGCGTGGGCTTCTATCGCCTGGGTGTCAAGTGGGGATGGATCACCCGTTCCAACCGAAAATCCCTCAAAAATTTTGAAAACAGGCTGACCATTGGCTTCATCACCATCGGCCTGATCACTTTGTTCACCTTCTATTTCATCATCAAAGCTGCATAAGGAGCCGAAATTGGATACCTTCTACACCGACTTATTGTGCATCGGAGCAGGTCTGGCTGGCGAACGGGTGGCCGTGGAAGCGGCTTCTCGGGGCTTTGACAGCATCTGCTTGAGTATAGTTCCTCCCAGAAGATCTCACTCGTCGGCCGCCCAGGGCGGCATGCAGGCAGCCCTGGGGAATGCCTGCATGGGTGAAGGCGACTGCCCCGATGTCCACTTCGCTGACACGGTCAAAGGTTCCGACTGGGGCTGCGACCAGGAAGTTGCGCGATTGTTTGCGGAAACGGCTCCCATAGCCGTACGCGAAATGGCCCACTGGGGCATTCCCTGGAACCGCGTTGTGCCGGGCACCGGCACCTTCTACAAGGGGGGGAAAGAGTACCAGAAAATTGAAAAGAAGGAGAAAGAGGGGTTCATCACCGCCCGCGACTTCGGCGGCACCGCCAAATGGAGGACCTGCTACACCTCCGACGGCACCGGGCACACGCTCCTTTTCACCATGGACAATCAGGTGGTCAAGCTGGGAGTCAAGGTCCATGACCGTGTGGAAGCGGTTGCGCTCATCCACGACGGACAGAGATGTTTCGGCGCCGTGGCCCGCTGTCTCAAGACCGGAAAGCTTCGCGTTTACCTGGCCAAAGCCACACTCGTCGCCACCGGCGGCTACGGACGTCTCTACCGGGAAACCACCAATGCCGTCATCTGTGATGGCAGCGGTGCCATTCTGGCACTGAAGACGGGAATCGTCCCCGTGGGCAACCCTGAAGCGGTCCAGTTCCACCCCACCGGCATTGTTCCCACCAGTATTCTAGTGACCGAAGGTTGCCGAGGTGACGGTGGAACACTCAAGGATGTGGATGGGAAACGATTCATGGACACTTACGAGCCCGAAAAGCAGGAACTGGCTTCCCGTGACGTTGTTTCCCGCTGGATGACGCACCACATCCGTGAAGGCAAGGGAGTGAAAAGTCCTTACGGGGATCACTTGTGGCTGGATATTCGTCATCTGGGTGAGAGACATATCAAGACCAAACTCCGTGAAGTGGATGAAATCTGTCGGGAGTTCCTGGGCGTGGATCCCGTGACCCAGATGATCCCCGTTCGCCCTGCACAGCATTACAGCATGGGAGGTGTTCGCACCAACAGGGACGGGGCCGCTTATGGCCTTGATGGTCTTTTCTCGGCGGGTGAAGGCGCCTGCTGGGACATGCACGGCCTCAACCGCCTGGGCGGTAATTCCCTTGCGGAAACCATTGTGGCTGGCAGAATCGTGGGCGAGAAGGTGGCCGACTATCTGGATGGCTGCGAAGTGACCTTCAAGACGGAACTGGTGAGGGACTTCGTCAGACAGGAAGAGGAGATCATCAGCCGCCTCATGGCCGGAAAGGACGGCCGGGAAAATGTGTACGACGTGCGCAATGCCATGCAGGATGTGATGATGGATTATGTGGGCATTTTCCGCAATGCCACCGACCTGCGCCATGCTGTTGTCCAGCTGCAGGAAATACATGAAAGGGCCAAAAAAGTCGGCCTGCGTTCCTCCTCCCCTGGAGCCAATCCCGAACTTGCCCTTGGCATGCGCATCAAGGGAATGGTTCGTCTGGCCCTCTGTGTGGCCTATGCTGCCGAACAGCGTACGGAGAGCCGTGGTGCTCACGCGAGGGAAGACTATCCGGAGCGCAACGACCGTGACTGGCTCAAACGCACTCTGGCCACATGGAAGGAAGGGGACGATCTGCCCACCCTCAACTTTGAACCCAATTCCCAGGTCTGGGAAATTCCTCCCGGACAGCGAGGTTACGGGGTGAGCAAGATCATTCCCAGCGAAGATCCTTCGGTCGTGGGCAACGGGGAAGCTTCCAAGGCGCAGGAGGTTCCCGAGGTTTGTAAAACTCCCGAGACTCCTGAAACAAATTAAGGAAAGGTGCGACAGTGGGAAGACAACTGAAGTTCAACATATTTCGATACAATCCTGAAGACCCCAAGTCCGTCCCTCACATGGAGTCCTTTGACCTGGAGGAAACGGAAGCCATGACCCTCTACATTGCCCTCAACAGGCTCCGTGAGGAGCAGGATCCCAGCCTTCAGTTCGATTTCATGTGCCGCGCGGGCATTTGCGGATCCTGTGCCATGATGATCAACGGAAGGCCCGATCTGGCGTGCCACACCAAGACCAAGAATCTTCCTGATGAAATCAACCTCATGCCTCTGCCCGTGTTCAAACTCATCGGGGATCTTTCCGTGGATTCGGGCACATGGTTTCGCGCCATGAACGAAAAAGTTCAGTCCTGGGTGCATACGGACAAACCCTTTGATCCCAATGCAGAGGAAGAACCCATGGACAACCAGTTGGCTGAAGAAATCTACGAGCTGGAGCGTTGCGTCGAATGCGGGTGCTGCGTTGCCGCCTGTGGAAAAGCCAACATGCGTGAGGACTTCATGGGTGCGGCCGCTTTCAATCGCATCGCCCGCTTCATGATGGATCCCAGAGACGAACGTACGGGAACTGAATATTTTGAGGTGGTGGGGAACGAAGAAGGGATCTTTGGATGTCTGGGGCTGCTCGGTTGCGAAGATGTCTGCCCCAAGGAAATTCCCCTTCAGGACCAGCTGGGAATGCTTCGCAGAAAAATGGGCTGGCAGTCCATTCGACATCTCTTCAGCCGTCTGCTGCCCGATTGATTCCATTGGGCACGCAAGAACAGTCAGATTGTCGGAAGGGACCAGAGGAGTCCTTTTGGTAAGTTCAAAATAGGCAGGGATCCAATCCTCCCCCATGTCCATCGGAATGAGCGGGGGCAGTGAGATCTCTGTTTTTTGAGGCATCAAAGCAGGCGGAATGCACAGCATTCCGCCTGCTTTTTTTTTTAACGCCGGAAAGGGGCGCTGCCTGTCTTCCCTGAAGAAAAATCTAAACCAACCTTTTAGAAAAGCATGTTTTTGTCACAAGACGTTTGCATTTCTGTGTCATTTTTGCTTTACACTCTCCCCAACATCTCGACTTGAAAAGAGGATTGAACAGGAAAAATCGGAAAGGTTCAGATGGCTGAGATCGTTCTCATTCTGGCATTTGCGGCGGGCATTTACATGGCATGGAACATCGGGGCCAACGACATCGCCAATGGAATGGCCTCACCGGTGGCGGCCAAAGCCGTCACACTGCGACAGGCAGTGGTCATTGGCGGATGTCTTGACTTTGTGGGCGCAACTTTCATCGGGTCACACGTCACCGCCACCATCTCCCGCGGAATCCTGGATTCCAGCAAGATCGGCGATCCACAGGTCGTCATGGTCGGTCTGCTCTCGGTCCTCATCGCTTCAGCTGGCTGGGTGTTTGTGGCCACGTGGAGGCAACTGCCTGTCTCCACGACTCATTCCGTGGTGGGCGCCATGGTGGGCTTTGGTATTGCCTCGGGCGGATTTCAGGCGGTGAGATGGATGACGATCCTTCCCATTGCCTGCAGCTGGCTCGTTTCGCCCCTTTTCTCGGGATTGCTCACCTATTCCATCTTTGCTTTCATTCGCAGAAGCATCCTCATGCAGGAAAGAGTTTTTTCCTCCGCTCTCAGATGGACTCCCCTGTTTGCAGGGGGAGTGGTGCTGATTGTCGTTCTCTCCTTCCTGACCAAGACCCCCCTCGGCAAAAGGCTGGGGGTGGATGATTACAATGGGGTGATGGTCGGGTTGTTTCTTGCGGTCATATTGGGTTTTGCGGCCAAGAACTGGATGGCGAGAACCATCAAAAAGGTGGAGCGCGAAGGTGCGGAACAGATTTTCAGGCGAATGCAGGTCTTCACGGCGTGCTATGTTTCCCTGGCCCATGGAGCCAACGATGTGGCCAATGCCGTGGGGCCTGTGGCTGGAATCTATTCCATTTACAGAACGGGCGTCGTCCTCCCTGAGGCTCATGTTCCCATCTATCTCCTGGCTGGAGGGGGACTGTTCATCGCCATCGGAATTTTCACGTGGGGGTACAAGGTCATTGAAACCATCGGCCACAAAATCACGGTGCTCAACAACTCGCGGGGATTTTCCGTGGACTTTGGCACGGCCACATCCGTTTTGATCGCTTCAAAGCTGGGTTTTCCCGTTTCCACCACTCATGCTGCGGTGGGTTCCGTGGTAGGAGTCGGCCTTGCCCGTGGCGTCGCGGGTGTCGATTTCAAAGTGGTTGGCAGAATCACTCTCTACTGGATCATCACTCTTCCCCTTGCTGCCTTACCCACCATTGTCATTTTCACGATCCTTAAGTCTATATTTCTTTAGGAGGACTGCCCATGCGGACGGCTTTTCTGAACTTATTTCGCCAATCGCCTTTTGACGGTCTCAAGAAGCACGCTCAACTCATTCGGGATGTGGCACCGGTCTTTCGTGATGCTTTGAATGCTTACCTGGTGGGCAGCATGATTGAGTTTGAAACTTGCCACAACAAGGTGACCATCATCGAGGACCAGGGGGATCGTATCAAGCGAAACATCCGAGGCCATTTGCCCAGGGGCATCCTCCTTCCCATGGATAAGTTCAAGCTCCTCTGGTACCTCCGTGAGCAGGATAAAGTGCTGGATGCTGCTCAGGACAGCTTGCACTGGTTGTCCTACCGAAGGACGGAGATTCCCGAAGTATTAGGGGGGGACTTGTTGTTTATGGTGGAAAAGATCAGCGAGGTGCAGGAGTCGATTCTCCCTCTCGTGGAAAGTGCAGAGGTTTATTTTCAAAGCTTTTCGGAAAAGGAGCGAACAAACGTCAAGGTGAAAATCAGAACCATTCGAGAGTTGGAATTTCAATCGGATCAGGTGGAGCGAAGCCTTTTGTCGGATATTCTCAGTTACCCGTTTGAAAACGCCACATCAGCCTACCATCTTGCGGAACTGGTGCGGCTCATGGGGGGTGTTTCCAATCATGCAGAAAATGCAGGGGACATGATGCGTGCCATGATCGCCCGCTAGAAGAGTCTGAAATAACAAAACCCAAGGTCCTGAAAAAGAAAAAGCATGGCCTTTCATGGGGACAGGGCTTCTTCCAAAAACTGCATTGGGTCTGCCCGCCTTTGATGCACCTTTTCTGCAGCAGAGCCCGGATTCTTGTGATGGCTGGCGACGCACAAGGCAGCGGCGGTGGCGATGAAGTCGATCATCTGGGGAATGGAAATGTGCTGGTTGAAGCCTCCGAGATGAGGGCCTGTGAGAATAGAAATGTCCTTCTCCCCTTGGTGGAATCCTGTTGAGACTTCCTGGGAAAATCCCCTTTCCCTTAAAAACTGCTGAAAGTGATCCTCCGTCATTTCCCTCTGGTCTGTTGCCCGCAGAATTTCTTCCATGTGTTTATCAAGGCCCATTTCCTCACGCATCTGAATGGCCAGTTCCAGGGCCGTTCCTTCCATGTCTTCCATCAGCGCTTGGCCAGTGAAACCCCGGTGATAGCCGTCCACAACGGCAAGGATGGACTCTTGAAGGTGGCTCACGTCAAAAAGGTGGCGGGTATCCACAGGGTTTCCCTTTTCATCGAGGCCCAGGCGGCTGGCATCCTTGTTGCGGTAATAACTGCCTGCCACCAGCAGAAGGCTGAGGATGTGTGTTCCAATGTGGTGGTAGAGCTGTTGTGGGGAGCCTTCAAATGAAATGAGGTGTTCCAGGTCCCTGATGCCCGTCAACCCAATATTGGGAAATCGGCATGAGTGGAGCCAGCGATCCAGCCTGCCGCGTCGCTGCCATTGATAAACTCCTCCATCAGCTCTTCTTCCCCTCTGGACACGGTTATGAAAGAGGGGTATGGGGGCCGAGTGAATGATGCCCCGGGAGGTGAGCCTTCCCAGGAGCCAGGCATTGCGGTGGAGAGCCCCGGTGAACTCTGGGGGGCTGAGGGGTGTCCCGTGGTCGTGTTCGTTGATGTAGCAATAATAATCCCGATGGGCCCAGAAAGCGATGGCATAAGCTTCGTTGTGAAACCCTTCCACGGCCATTTGGGCGCGGGGGCCGTCTTTCAGTGCCAGCAGGCTATTTCCTTTGATTTCAAAGGGTTTCGGGATGTCAAATCTCATGGGAATTGAAAGGCAGAGCTCTTCAAGGTGTTTCATCCACTGGATTTCCCGCAGACTCAGAATCACGGAGTCCTCGCGGAGAAGAAACTTGACCACAAACCACTGGTCCTCCTGACCACAATCCACCGCAAGGCTTCTTCCATACACCCTTATTTTCATGGAACGCGGAACCCTGGCTTCATGAAGAAGCTCGGACCATGTGATAGATTCACTGGAGTGCCTGAGAGCTTTCTCTTGCTCCAGAGGAGGGCCTTTAATACCCAGGGGAAGAGAGCCCAATGCCTCCGTTGCGGCTCTGTGAGGGGGGCCCTTCTCGCTCACCGCAAGCCTTTTCAGGGTGAGCAGTGCATTTGTTGACACCAGTGGTCCGGTGCGGGGGGAAACCGCGAGAGCAGTGAGGCTCAGAGCCGCTTCCTTGTACAGAAAAAAAGCTTGTTTCTGAGATCGGTGTTCCTGACTTTTCAGCACCGAGGCGAGGGTGCTGACCGTTTCCTGGGAGGCTTTCTGCGGGTGAGAATGGAGCAGCCGGGCGAGGTCATTCACTGCCACATACGTTGCGGAAAAATCGCCTTCCTCTGCAATGAGCTGCTTCTGGAGGGTCCGGATCTCTTTTTCGAGGGTCCAGTTCTTCATGTCGTTTCCACGATTCAACTCATGGGTGGTGGTGCAAAAAAACGGTTGCCGTTCAGAGATGGTTCAAAAAAACTCATTTAGCTTGCTCTTCAAAGACTTTCAAGGGACTTTTCAAGACCTTCAAGTGCCGAAGATGTCCGCATGATCATTTTCCTCCAGGTGCCTTCGCTCTTTTCATTTCCATGACACGCACGGACTTTTCGCCGGCAGGGGGGGAGTCACTCCGTGGGGCAAGCCGTTGATGCAAAAGGTCCTCTCAAAAGAATGGGGAGGGTCATTGACCTTGGAGGACAAAGAATGTCAGTATTTGAAATGAAAAAAACATCATGTGGAGATCAATGATGATGCGAAAGAGGGGAAAAGGTGAAACTCGGGTTGGCGCTCTCATTCTGTTGATCCTCGCAGTCATTGGCGGCACTGTTTTCTGGAAGCAAAGCCGCTACGACCCTCGGGTTTTCAGCTTGTCCCCGCATCAAGAGAGTGATCCCTCTCAGGGGTTGTCCGCCCGGAGCTTCCAGGAAACGGACCTGAGTCCTTTCATGCCCGAAGGCATGTTGCCTTTTAGCCCTCTTGAACGCTTTCACAGTGAAAATCTCTCGGATAAAATCAACGGGAAAGCGGAATTTTACCTCTCTGCGGGGTTTCAAAGCCTTGTGGCTCAGAGGTTCGCCAGTGAAAGACTGCCCGGCCAGTGGATGGAGGTTTTTCTCTACCACATGGAGGATCATCGCAACGCCTTTGCTGTCTACAGTGGACAGAAGAGAGGCACCGCTGAAGACTTGGATCTGACGCCTTTTGCCTACCGGACAGACAACGCCCTCTTTTTTGCAAAGGGCCCTCACTATGTGGAAATCATCGCTTCGGCCCCCGATCCCACCATGCAGGACATGATGCTCGCCTTCGCGCAAAACATGATCGCGGAACTGGCCTGGGAAGGGGCGTCCCTTCAGGAATTGGATCTCCTTCCGGAAAAGGGGCTGCTCACGGACAGTGTGTACCTGATATCTGCCGATGCCTTTGGTTTTGAGGCCCTGGATAATGTGCTCACAGCCCGGTATGACATTCGGGGAAAAACCATGACGGCTTTTCTTTCCATGCGGGATTCCGGGGAGGAAGCGCAAAGCCTGGCATTCTCATTCGTGGACTTCCTTGGCTTTTTCGGAGCCGAATCTCTGCCTGAAAAGCCGGGAATTCCCCATGCTGCCGTCCTGCAAGTCTACGATGCCTATGAAGTGGTTGCCCATGAAGGGCCGGTGCTCTTTGGTGTCCACGATGCTCCCGGCCTGGAAGAAGCTTTGGAGCTCGCCAGGCGTATGCACCAAAAGCTCCTCGAGTTCGACTGGTGAGGATGATCATGGAAAAGAAGGAGACCCTTCATCGGCGTGATTTTCTTGTGCGTTCCCTGAAAGTGGGCGCCGCCGTCGGTGTCACGGGTTTATTGGGTTGGAAGTTTTACGATCCTGCGGGGCCATCAGGCGTTCAGCAGCAAGCGGAAGAGGTGAGCCTTCCCGATTTTGCCATTCCAGGAATGGAGCACAAGCTGGTGGTGGTTCGAGGGGAAGACCGTGCCGCAACCTTGGAACTGGCCCTTCTCGCCCTTGGGGGAATCGAGGCTTTCATCAAGGGGGGCGACCGGGTGATTGTGAAAGTGAATGCGGCCTTTGCCAGTCCCCCCATTCTTTCAGCCACCACTCATCCAGCCATCGTGGAGCAGCTCGTTCATCTTTGTTTCAAGGCAGGTGCCGCGGATGTGATCGTCACAGACAACCCCATCAATGACCCACAGAGCTGTTTCATGCTCTCGGGCATCGAGGAGGCTGCCCGCCGTGCCGGCGGCCGGGTCATTTATCCCAGGAGTGATCTTTTCCTCCCCACAACCCTGCCCGGGGGCAGGCTCATACGATCATGGCCTCTTCTCTACGGCCCCTTCCATGGGGTCAACAAGTTGATCGGCGTGGCTCCCGTCAAAGACCATCACCGAAGTGGAGCTTCCATGATCATGAAGAATTGGTATGGACTGCTGGGGGGAAGGAGGAATGTCTTTCACCAGGATGTCCACACCATCATCACTGAACTGGCCATGATGGTCAAGCCGACACTGGCGATTCTGGACGGGACGATGACCATGATGACCAATGGTCCAACGGGAGGTTCCCTGGCCGATCTCAAGGCCACGCACACCCTCATCGCGGGGACGGACCAGGTGTCTGTGGATGCCTGCGGGGCAACTCTTCTTGACAAGACGGCGTTGGACCTGCCCTTCATTCTGAAGGCTGAGTCCGCAGGGGTCGGCACCTCCCGCTATGAATCGCTGAAACCCATACATCTAAAGGTCTCCTGAAAAAGGTCTCATGAAAATCAGAAGAAAGCCGTCCCCATGGCCATCGTCACCGTAAGGCGCATCAGCCAGGTCTTCTTTTTCCTGCTTTTTGTCTGGTTCTGCTATGTGACCACGGCGGGGGAAGAATGGTGGGAACTGCGAGGCTGGCCCGCCAACTGGTTTCTCCAGCTGGATCCCCTGGTGGCCATGGTCACTTTTCTCGCCACTTTCACCTTCTATTCGGGCCTTCTGTGGGCACTGCTCACCATCCTGCTCACCCTTGTGCTGGGAAGGTTTTTTTGCGGATGGGTCTGTCCCTTCGGCACACTTCAACACTTCGTGGGGTACTGGAGCCGCCGTTTCGAAACGCCTCGGCACCTCCATGCCAAGAACCGCTATCATCCTTTCCAGGTGATCAAGTACTATCTTCTGTTTTTTTTGCTCTCCATGGCCCTGGGGGCGGCCCTGCAAAAGGTCATTCAAGGGGGTGCCTGGACGGCCTGGCTCCTTTATGCGGTCATCGCGCTGTCACTGCTGCTGCTCTTCCGTGCCACATGGATCTCAGAAAAGAAGAGCAGGGCCATGACATCCATTCTTCTGCTCACGGGAGCTTCAGGCCTTCTGGTGGCTTTTCTTCAGGGCGGTCATCGCATCCTTGCGTCGTCGGTTCAGACGGGACTTCTGGATCCCATTCCACTCATGCATCGCTCCTTCAACCTTTTTCTTTTTCCCGTGGTGGGAGAGCCGTTCCGCCGGGGAGTGATGGAGCCGAGGCTCTACGAAGGCGCCTGGTTCATCGCCCTGATCTTTGTGGCCGTTCTTCTTTTTTGCATCAAAGTGCCAAGATTCTATTGCCGCTTCATTTGTCCCCTGGGTGCTCTCATGGGAATCCTGGGGAAGTGGGCGTTGTGGCGTGTGGGAAAGAGCCGCGAGAGCTGTCAGGACTGTTCGTTGTGTGAAGCCCACTGCGAGGGGGCCTGTGAACCCATGGGCACCATCCGTCAGCATGAGTGCGTCTTGTGTATGAACTGCCTGAATGATTGTCAGCACGGAGTGATGGGTTACAGGACGGAAAGGTCTTTTGGAGGAGAGAGGGATGCGCCCGATATGTCAAGAAGGGGGGTGGTTTTAACGGTTGCCGCTGGAGTGGTGAGCATTCCTTCCATGAGGTTAAGCGGCCTGCTGGGTTCCAACTGGGATCCCCACCTGGTGCGCCCGCCGGGGGCCTTGAGGGAGAAGGAGTTTCTGCAGCGTTGTATCAAGTGTGGTCAGTGTATGCGCATTTGTCCCACCAACATCATCCACCCTGCCGACCTTTCCCACGGCATTGAAAGCTTGTGGACCCCCGTGCTCAATTTCCGCGTGGGGACAAGCGGCTGTCAGCTCAACTGCATTGCCTGCGGGCACATTTGTCCCACGGCGGCCATAAGGCCCATCACTCTCGAGGAAAAAATCGGAGAAGGGGCATTCGCCGATGTGGGGCCCATCAGAATGGGAATGGCTTTTGTGGATCTGGGACGCTGCCTGCCCTGGACCATGGATCTGCCCTGCATCGTCTGCCAGGAGAACTGTCCCGTGAGCCCCAAAGCCATTGTGGTGCACGAGGTTTTCAGACCCATTCGTGATTCGATCCACCGGGTCCACTCAATCATGAAAAATGATTTCATCGTTGTCACCCTGGAAAGGCTCGCTCTGCAACCGGGAACTCTGGCCACGGGGGACTATTATGTGCGGTGGGTGGGAGATGAAGCGCGCTGGAGAATCCAGCGCAATACGGAAAGAGAAATCGAACTGGTCCCCCAAGCTGGACGCAACATTTCCACCCAAGAGGGAGCAGAAATAGAGATTCTGGTCAAGCTGCATCTGCCTCAGGTAGATCCCCACCGATGCATCGGATGCGGTGTGTGCGAACACGAATGTCCCGTGAGCGGCAAAAGGGCGATTCGTGTGACCGCGGAGAACGAAAGCCGGGAGAAACGCCATGCGATGGTCCTTCGTGGATCATGAGGGCTCAGCCCGGAACTTCGCTGAGAAAGCTGCCTTCACCATAGAAGTTGAGGAGACGCATTATGTCCGACGACAAAAGTCTTTCGAGGCGGAGATTTCTGAAAGCCGCCAGTGTTTTGGGAACCGGGTCCCTGGTCTGGCCCCGGTGGGTTCATGGGCAATCAGGGTCACAGCCGTCCGCCCGGGATTCGCTGGATTCCCACGTGGTTCCGACCAGACCCTTCGGGAGAACGGGCGCTCATGTGTCCTGTCTCTCCCTGGGAGGCATGTTTGACATTCCATCCAACCAGCTGCTTCTCAGGCAGGCTGTGCGCTGGGGAGTGACCCACTGGGACACGGCCTCCACTTATGGCGGGGGAAGGAGTGAGGAAGGAATCGGGCAGTTTTTTGAGAGGCATCCCGAAACTCGCAAGGAAATATTTCTTGTGACCAAGTCCGAAATTCACCGCCCTCAGGGCATGACCGATCGCCTCAACCGCTCCCTGAACCGCATGAAAACAGATTACGTGGATCTCTACTTCGTCCATGGTGTGAGAAATCTCCGGGGCATGGATGCAGAAATGAAGGCCTGGGCGGAAAAAGCCAAGTCCCAGGGCAAGATTCGCTTCTTTGGCTTCAGCACCCACAGCAACATGGAAGAATGCATGCTGGATGCGGCCAGGCTTGGCTGGATCGACGGCATCATGATGACTTATAATTTCCGGCTGATGCATGAAGACAGGATGAAAAGAGCGGTGGATGCCTGTGCCGGGGCGGGCATCGGACTGACAGCCATGAAGACGCAAGGCGGTGGTTCCGTGAGCATGGAAACCGAAGGGGAGATGCGCATGGCGGGAAGATTCCTCCAGGCGGGTTTCACGGACAGGCAGGCCAGGCTCATGGCCGTGTGGGAGGAACCCCGGATCGCCAACATCTGCTCTCAAATGCCCAACCTGACCATTCTCATGTCAAACGTGGCCGCTGCCCTCAATCGCACCGGGCTGACCCGCGATGACAAAGAAAGCCTCAAGCACTTCGCTTCTGAAACCGCTTCGGGCTACTGTGCCGGGTGTTCGCGAATCTGTGAGGGGGCGATGAATCATGAAGTTCCGGTGCAGGATGTGATGAGGTGCCTCATGTATTACCGCAGTTACGGGGATTCTGGTGAGGCCAGAAGGCTTTTTGCGGCCATTCCCGAAATGGTTCGCAGCCGAATGGGCCGGCTGGATTATTCTCCCGCTGAACAAAGATGTCCTCAAAAGATGCCCATAGGGGTGCTCATGAAAGATGCCCTCAGCATTTTGGCTTGAAATCCTGGTCAAGCAATCATGAAAGGTCACATGGATTGATAAGGAACAAAGCACCTCTTGAATGGATGCTGGGCATCCCAAATCTCCTTTTGGAAAGTGACCTTGTTCATGCCCTTTGTTCTGAATAATATGGAAGAGCATCACACGCAAGGGTCTTTCCACAGCCCGTTTCGTGTGGTGATTGAACGGCACTTTCGCTATATTGGGTAAAAGACAGTCAATGAGGATTTTTGCAGATCAATCTTCGGAAGGCAGTCCCTACCCTGATTGTTTGCAAAGTACGTTTTTCCGGCATTCCGTTTTTGACGCGAGGGTTGACTCATTGATTTTTGGAAGCTTTCATTGGAGATCTTAAGGGCTCTCAATATTTCCGGGCCCTGTTGTCTTCCGGTATGAGGTTCCACTGTCAAGGGTGAGTTTCATGCTGATTTCCGTTGAAAGGGGAGGAAGGGTATGGAAAAGAGCGCCAGGGTTTTACTCATCGTTTTTTCTTTTGTCTGTCTGTTTTCGGGAAAAGCTTTTGCTGTCCCACAAATGGGAATCATCACAGGAAGTGAGCAGGGCACTTACTTCCAGTTTGGTTTGAACTTGCAGCAGCTGGTGGGGCCGCGTGGCATCATGCTCAGTGTTTATCCTTCCAGCGGTTCCATTGAAAATATTCATGCGGTTTATAAAAGACCCCGGACTCAGCTGGGAATTGTGCAGTCGGACGTTTTGGCCTTTGTGGCTAGAGTGCAATCCAACCCAACCCTCCGCGATGTGGCCGAGAAAATTAAGTTGGTGTTTCCTCTATACAACGAAGAGATACACTTAGTCGCAAGAGAGGGTGTCAAAGATTTCGACGATTTGGCCGGCCGACGGGTGGCTATCGGACAAGAAGGAAGCGGCACATTCCTCACGGCAAGGCTCCTGTTCGAGATTTCAGGTTTGAAGCCCGAAGAAAT
Source organism: Syntrophobacteraceae bacterium (assembly GCA_007125915.1). GTDB lineage: Bacteria > Desulfobacterota > Syntrophobacteria > Syntrophobacterales > Syntrophobacteraceae > SLCH01. Next base: position 50,942 of record SLCH01000171.1, on the reverse strand, counting down.
GGTGACGGTGGGAACGGATGAGGCGCTTTCTCAGCTCAAGACTGGGGAGGTGGACGCCATGTTTTATGTGGCAGGATATCCGGTGAGGCTTTTTCAGGAGGGAGTTTCGAGGGAAGATGGCTTGAATCTCATTCCCATCACCAACCAGGATGTCATGGAATTTTATCCTGCATCAACGATTCCTGGTGGAGCTTATCCCTGGGTTGCTGATCCTGTGCCCACGGTGACAGTCAAGGCGGTCTTGGTTTCGTACGATTTTAAAGGTGATAATTGTGGCCATGTGGGAAACGTTGCCGCCATTCTCTACCAGAATCTTGATTGGTTGAAACGAGAAGGGCATCCCAAGTGGAAATCTGTGGACCTTGACTACGAGTTGAGAGGCTGGGAGCAGTATGGTTGCGTTGAACAGGCATTGCGGAGGGTGCAGAAAGCTCCACCCCAAAGGGCTGTGGAAGTCAACCCAGTTCTTGAGGCCATCAAAGAAATTCTGCAGTGAAACAAAGCGTGTGCCCTGAGTGGAGTTTTCTTCACGCCATGTGATGTTCCATTGGAATCAGGAGCCTGGAAAAAACACAACCCACAAGGCGAAATCTCATGTACCTGGACTATTACGGCATTGACAAAGAACCTTTTCACATCACGCCCGACCCGGAATTTCTCTTTCTCAGCACAAGCCACAAAGAAGCCCTCGGGGCCATGATTTATGGTGTGCAGCAACGCAAGGGATTCTTGGCTGTCACGGGAGAAGTGGGGCTTGGAAAGACCACGGTCCTTCGTGCTTTCATCGAAAACCTTGATGAAGCCCATGTGAAGACGGTCATCGTTTTCAACGCCAATGTCAGCTACAAGGGGCTGCTCAAGACTATCTACCGGGATCTGGGACTGGAGCTCTCCAACGATGATGTTTTTGAAATGGTCAATGGATTGCACGAGGCGCTCATTGAGGAGTACAAAGCTGACCGCAACGTGGTTCTGATCATCGATGAAGCTCAAAACATGCCGGTGGAAACCTTGGAAAACCTTCGAATGCTCTCCAACCTGGAGACTTCCAAGGATAAGTTGCTCCAGATTCTGCTCATCGGACAACCGGAACTGGAAGCCATCCTGGACCGCCCCGAACTGAGGCAGCTCAAACAGAGGCTGGCCGTTCGAGCCAGGCTCGAGCCGCTCACCGCCGACGACAGTCTCAAGTATATTGAGCAGCGCTTGCGAAAGGCGGGAGGCGAATCCGGGGAGATTTTCACCAAAGGAGCCCTGCAGACCATTGTGCATGAGGCCAAGGGGGTGCCAAGGCGTATCAACATCATTTGTGACAATGCTCTCGTCACGGGCTTTGGATACAATGAGAAACCCGTTACCAAAAAAATTGTTTTGGAGGTCATTGGCGACCTGGAGGGCAGGGGAGGTGATTTACGGCGGAGGTTTAAATGGGCGGCACTCCTGGTGGTCATCGCGGGTTTCCTGGCGACACTCCTCTGGATGGGGTCCGGCGCTCTGGGGGATTTCATGAAAACGGCGGGCAAGGCCCCTGATCCCAATTCTGGAGCGTCCATTTCCCCGATGAAAAGGAGTTCTCAGCAGGAGCCTCCTTTGCCTCAATCTCTGCAGAGTGTGCAAGAGAGTGGAGGGCTGGTCAGAAAATTTCCCGTGAGTGCAAAGGGTGCGGACTCCGGTTCTTCAACGACTGTTGACCCAGGGAGTGACACCGTTGAAGAATCTCCTTTGCAGGGTGATTTCAACATCGACGGAAGTGCCCTGTCTCCAGAATCTTTTCCCCCTGCGCACCAAAGGGAAGAGCCTTCCTTTCCTGGGGGTCTTGAATTGGAAGAATCCAGTTCCGCGGAAGGATTGATTGCCGGGGAAGGGCCGCAAGTGACAAGGGGCCTGACGACTTCTGTTGAAGAAGACAAGAGCGAGAGTGCGGAAGAGAAGGCTTCGTCGCAACCAGCCAGCCAGGAATTTCAAAGGCTGCCGCGCGACCCTGGAGATGCCATCGAGCTGTTGTTGCAGAGGCGAATGGAAGAACAGCCCTGAGCAGTGTTGGCGTGGTCCGATCCTAGACCCACCTATGCCCGGCAATTTTCACCCATGCCACGAAAGAGCGGTTGCACAGCCATACTAAAACCATTTTTCTGCAGATCACAGATCTGCAAATCCCGGACTTCAATCCCATGAATGCTGAACTTGAAAGTCTGCAAGAGCAGATAATGTATAATTGCCGCATCTCCGACGGCAGGTACGGTGGAGTTTTTTCCCTGTGCGGATTTCTGCTCAGGATGCGGGACTACTATAAGTGGGAAACGAATCTCGATCCCTGGGAAGAACCTGATTCCCAGGAACTTCTGCAATGGGTGGAGCACAAGGAGGATCTGTGGGGGGAAACCGCCTCCCGGGATCTCATCCCTCTGACCATCGGCCCGAGTGTATTTGATCCCTTTGATGTGGACGCCATCAACGCAAGGATCATCGATGCAGGCCTCTTCTATGGGGCGGGTTACGCCACCGGCATGAAGCCCACTTTCTTTCTGGCCACCGCCTCCAGCAGGAAAATCCTCAATAATATGCAGGTCCACATTCTGGACCATGAACTGGCCAGGGACCTGTTCACCTCTCCGGCCATGCGCCAGGGCGGCCATATCATTGCCAGGCCCAGAACCATGGCGGCCATGCTCTGGGATCTGATCCTGGAAAAGAAGCCTTCCACCCTGTCCGCCCTGAGCTACGCGCTGGCCCAGTACAGCCTCGACCTGGAAGGGCTTCAACGATCACCAGGGAAATATTCCGCCACTCTCTGGAGAATAGCCAGGGATGAGTCGGAAACCTGCGTCTATCATGAAGTGGGAGAAGCCATGCAGGAGGAGTTCGATCTGGAAGTCTGGCAGGAAATGGTTGCCGCCCACGCCAACACTTTAGTTGAAAAAGTAGCCAGGGCCGCCAAGGACCTGCTGGCCGACACCCATGAGCATGGAATGCTGGCTCACATTATTGAGCACAGGAAAAAATCATCCCTCGGCCTATACCTCTGCCTGACCGAACCCCTGGCCAAAAGACTGTTTCCGGAAATCAAGCCCGCCTTTGACCGGATCAAGGCAGGCCAGGAATGGAACCTGCTGGAAGATATGCGCCATGCTGGATTTCTGCGGGCTAAAAAACTGGCACAAAAACTGGTGGAACTGCACCTTGAAGGGCTGCACAAAGGAAGAGACTGGGTCCACAGCCAGGTGGACAAATTATTCTTGCAGCCCCTGGGCCTCGGCATTGGTCGCGGGGTCGGGGTCGGAGGGGTCGGGGTCGGACCAGGTTAACAGCTTGAAACAACTCTGGATTGTCTCAAAATCACCTCCAGAAAACACCTAAAGGCCGATTTTGGAGGTCAAAATCGAGATACGATCATTTTCACTTTATTGCCCGCTGGCAATAGCCCGTGAGAGGAAAAAACTTCCAAAGCCAGCGTGCATCGTATTCCGGGCCCTTTTTGGACATCACCAACTCCTACCTTATTCACCCATCTACTTGACCGCCCGGCCGAAAATGTGAGGTGTGACGGGAAGCAGGGAAGACTGGAGCATGAAGCAGTCCATGTCAACCTTATGAAAGCCCGCATTCTGGAGAAGGGCGTGGGTGTTTCGGTTCAATTGACACCCTTCCGTGATCCAGCTCCAGGGTCTTTGCAATAAATTCTGCATGCCTCTCAGCCTTGAGCCAGGGGGTGCGGCGATGTGCTCCAGAAAAATGTAGCTTCCTCCCCTCTGGAGAATTCTCAACACCTCGGAGAGCACACGCCGGGGGTCCTCCACACTGCACAATACCAGTGTCCCCACCACTGCTTCAATGCTCCCCGTTTCCAGGTCCATTTCCTCGCCCATCATGGTCCTGATATCCAGGTCGATCTTCCATTGGTGCGCATTGGCTTTGAGGGGGGCATGCATGGGAACGCTGGGCTCCACTGCGATCACCCGGGTGCCGGGGGCATAATAGGGAAAATTGGCACCGGTACCCGCTCCGATTTCCACAATGACTGAAGGCAGCTCCCTGAAAACCGATCTCTTCCTGGGGCCGTAAATCCTGTCCATATAGGCTTCCGCCCAATGCAACATCCGAGCATTGATCTTCTGAATCATGACTTTTCGCTCCATACCCATTCCTCACTCTATGGAATTATAAGAAGGCTGGCTGCGGTCCATTGAGGAATGGCAGCGAAGGGCAATGCCGGACCCAGTGCCAGCCACATCACCTTTGGCCCCGTCATTCGATGCTCTCAATGAATGTGTGAAGGATCAGGCAAGGCTCGCACGGACGTGTTATCGTGACATTGACAATCTCGAGGGGCACATTTTGGAGCACAGCAGAGATTTTACCCTCGTTTCGCGCAAGGAGGGGAAAAGACAAGCTCCCCCACAGCCGCGCATTGAAGACCGAATGGAAGATAGCCTGCATAGCCCAGGAGGGGCATCTCAAAAAGCCTGAATCGTTCCACATGGGGAATGGTGTAAATCCATCTTGCCTCGCTGTACATATTCCACATTTCCCAGAACCACCCGCAGAAAAGGGCGGCAAGAGCGGATGTCACAAACAAGCGCCAGTCGCCGCGGGCAATGCTTTGAAAGAGATGCTTTTCCCCGGATAGACTTTGTATTGATAGGAGAACCATGAGAGGTGCCACCCACAAAAGGGCAAAAAGATGATTGGGATAAATGCCGATGAGGAAAAGTCCTAAACACGAGGCCGACATCAGGAGCCAGGCTGCCACCCTGGGTCGAGGAACGGACAGGGGAACAAAATGTTCGAACCCTTTCTGAATGGTGGGAAAAGTGAGAAACCACTCCCGAACGCTCAACACGGAAGGCAACACCGTGGAAAAGGCAAGGGTGGCGTGGAGAGCATATTCAAAAGGGGTGAAATGCTGGACGTTCACATAGTGCCAGTTTTGAACGAAGCGGTTCAGATATTCAAAGAACCACCAGAAAAGTGCGCTGAAAGGAAACAGGGCTAAAAGCTGCAGGGGTTTCTCAGTGAGGAGGCAGCTTCCTTTTCGGCGGTGGGTGAAGGCATTGATCACCACGATGAAGGAGAGCCAGAGGGGCAAAAAGGTGAAGGGCTGAAGAGGTTGAAACCAGGAGAAGCGAGACCAGGCCAGTATCCAGAAGCCGATCCCACAAACTGCCGCCAGCCATCCCCACCAGGGGAAATGGTGCAAGGAGGATGTTTGTCCCTTGGGGAAAGGGGAGGGGAGTCTCCGTTTTGTTCCGAGAAGCCTCACGATGAAGGGCAGTGTGAAGACAATGATGACACTGCTGTAGAGGATGAAAGCCGTCCAGGAAAAAGGGGCATGCTCCACGTGCTGAGTGGAGGGGGGAAACTCCAGGTAAAGGGCAATGTCTTTACCTGCGTAAATCACTCCCAGAAAGGGCAGTCCCAGCAACATAAAACCGAGAAGAGAGAACTTCTTAAAGAAACGGGTCATGATGTTTTAACTTCATGGTCTGGGGAGAAGAAAAGGGGATTCACTGGTTGCTCTCTTCTGCAAAAGAGGGTTTTTTCAGCACAATGAAATTACTGAGCACCCCAAGCACCCTCAGTTCTTCGTCAGCGATACGGGCGTCGTAGAGACTGAAGAATATGAAATCTCGTCGAACCGTCTGGCTCGTGACCACTCCACTGGCGATGCCTCCCAGGAAACTGCTGAAAATCTGGTCGAAGCCTTCCTTTGAGTCTTTTTGCAGCTCCTGGCTGATGGACACTCGAAGGTAATGATTGTAATCGTCCAAAGTGGGGTTTTTGTAGGCCAAAAGACCCAGAAAACCCACCAGGAGAATGACAAAAGACAATCTTTTCATGATTTCTGGGCTCCCTCTGACAGCAATACTGCTGATTCAACGGGTTGAGGGTTGTCCTGTCCCGTCACTTCCGCAAAGGCTGGGGACAGAAGATCTTGGCAAGACTGGATTCCCGCCTTCGCGGGAATGACGCAAAGGGGCTTTTGCTTGGGTTGATAAGTTTAAGTCAACCACATTGGCCTCTGACAGGGTGGTTTTTGCCCGTCTGAAGAAAATGTCAATGCTCAAAAGAATCCGAGATTGGAACTTTTGGCACCCGCTGAAAATCAAGAACCTTTCCCCTTTCTTGACTTTTTCTTTTCAATATAACCCTCCTCCGTGAGAGGGGCCACAGATCCGTGGGGAAAAGTCTGCGGGGCATTCGCACAGACCAAAATTGTATTGCCCCTGTGTTTGCGGATGGTTTTAAAAACATTTTTTCATTCTCGCTTTTACCGTGCAGCGTCCTCTCCTGTGTCTGGATAAACTTGACAAAATAAGATAAACAAATTCTTTTCCAGGATGTGATCCACACGTGTTGAAATCAAGTTTTGTCCTTAACGCGAGGTTTCCTGAGGAAGCCTGCAGGAGACATGCATGCCGGGTGTATATGAAGTCTATGTGAAAAGCCATTTTTCAGCAGCCCACTGCCTCCACGGATATCCGGGCAACTGCTCCAGGATACACGGCCATAACTGGATTGTGGAGGTTTTCGTCAGGTGCAGTGAACTCAACGAACTGGGAATCGGAATCGACTTCGGCGACATCAAAAGCGCTGTCCGGGAGGTTCTTGCAAAACTGGATCATTGCGATCTCAATGAGCTGGCATTCTTTCAAAAAGCGAACCCCACTTCAGAGAACATCGCTCGATACCTTCACGGGGAATTGTCCCGCCTCATCAATTCCCCTGGAATAAAAGTTTCCAGGGTGAAGGTCGCCGAAACACCGGGAGCGGGAGCCTTTTACTGGGAGGAATGAGGGTTGCTGCGCGTCAATGAGATATTTCACAGCATTCAGGGAGAATCAAGCCATGCGGGATGGCCCTGTGTCTTTGTGCGGCTGACGGGATGCAATCTTCGCTGCACCTACTGTGACACCTTCTATGCTCATGACGAGGGCCAGGAGATGACCCTGGAGGAGATTCTTTCCCGAGTGAGGCAGTACCCGTGTTCTCTGGTGGAAGTGACGGGGGGGGAGCCCCTGATTCAGCAAGACACTCCCCTCCTCATTGAACGATTGCTGAAATCAGGCTATAAGGTCCTGCTGGAAACCAATGGAAGCCAGGACATTTCTCGAGTTCCTTCCTCCTGCATCAGCATAGTGGATTTCAAATGTCCCTCCAGTGGCCAGTGTGAAGCCAATGATCTTGAGAACATTCGCCGTCTCCAGGCGCACGATGAGGTGAAATTTGTCATTGGAGACCGTGGGGACTACGAGTATGCCAGGCAGCTTTCGGCGCGCATCGAGGAGATGGGGAAGCAGGTCACCATCCTGTTTTCCGTCGTTTTTGACCAGTTGAACTGGAATCAGCTCGCCCAGTGGGTTCTGGAGGATGGACTCAGAGTGCGGCTCAACGTGCAGCTGCACAAGGTCATTTGGGACCCTCACCTGCGGGGGGTTTGACCGGTTTCCAGTGAGGAAAAGGAAGGCATTCAAAGGGTGGCCAACTCACGTAACAAAGAAGTGGGGAGATCGAAGGCGGCTGTGGTGCTCTTTTCGGGTGGCGTGGACTCCACCACCTGCCTGGCCATTGCCAGGGAAGAAGGTTTTGAACTTTACGCACTCAGTTTTTTTTACCACCAGCGGCACGGGGTGGAGTTGGTGGCGTCCCGTCGTGTGGCGGCGCAACTGGGCGTGAAGGATCACCTTGTCCTGGAACTGCCCCTGAATGCCATGGGAGGATCTGCCCTCACGACGGGAATGGAAGTGCCCAAAGATGTGCCTTTGGAAGAAATGGGGAATCGCATCCCTGTCACCTATGTGCCGGCTCGAAACATCATTTTTCTCTCCTTTGCCCTGGCCTGGGCGGAGGTCCTTGGGTCGCAGGACATTTTCATTGGTGTCAATGCCTTGGATTATTCCGGCTACCCCGACTGCCGTCCTCAATTTATCGCGGCCTATGAAAAGATGGCCAACCTTGGCCTTCGGGCTGCAGTTCAGGGAGAGAGCCGCATCAAAATACACACCCCCCTCATGGCCCTCACCAAGGGAGAGATCATTCTCAAGGGCTGTGGATTGGGTTTGGATTATGGTCTCACCCATTCCTGCTATGATCCCGATAGGGCGGGGAGGGCCTGTGGAAGGTGTGACAGCTGTGTGCTCCGCAGAAAAGGCTTCGAGGAGGCGGGTGTGCCTGATCCCACCCGATACGTTTCCGATGGCAGGGTTTGAGGGGCAGCACGAACACAGCCCATCAAATGGAGTGATGCGCGATGATGCGCCATGAAGAAAGACCACTGACTCAATTGGGCAAAAAGGCGGAGCTTCCAGGGTCACCGCATGGGGCAGTTCTGGAGACATTTTCCAATCCCCACAAGGATCAGGACTATGTGGTGCGTCTGACCTCTCCCGAGTTCACCACCCTCTGCCCCATCACGGGTCAGCCCGATTTTGCAACGATCGTCATCGACTATGTGCCGGGTGACGTCCTGGTGGAAAGCAAATCCTTCAAGCTCTTCCTCGGAAGCTTTCGAAATCACGGCAGCTTTCATGAGGATTGCACCGTTTATGTGCACAAGAGGCTGAAGGAGGCCATGAATCCCAAGTATTTGAGGGTTGTCGGTTTTTGGAACCCCAGAGGGGGAATCCCCATCGATGTTGCGGTGGAGTCGGGGACTCTCCCTTCGGGTTGTCATCCTCTATCCCTGGGTAAGACGGCCTACCGTGCCGGAAGGGAATGATTTACAGGGGGGTCGCACAAGTTGAACAGGTGCGAAAAGGAACTTTTGAACACTTCTGGTTCCCTCTTTTTGTGTCCTTTGTCAGCAAACGTCGCCCCTTTTAAAGTGCAGAAAGCTTCCAGGTTATGAAAGAAAGAAGGGTGGGAGTCTGGTTTATCGGTGCTCTGGGTTCCATCGCCACCACAGTGATGGTGGGGGCTCTCCTGTTGCAGCGGGGCAAAATGGCGCCCGTGGGAATGGTCACCCAGGTGCAGCCTTTCCGCCAACTGAATCTCGTTCCAATGGAAGCTCTCACCTTTGGTGGCTGTGACATCAGAGAAGGGTGCCTGGAAAAAGCAGGCCGCCACCTCGTGCAGGAAAGCCGGGTCGTCGACTCGGCAAGCTATGATGAACTCTCCCCTCTGCTGGTCTCCATAGGCAGGGGTCTGAAGCGCGGCACGGCGGTCAACTGTGGCGAAGCCATTCAGGGCATGGCACCCGTGCACCAGGGGAAACAGCTTTCCCTGGAGGAGCAGGTGGAGGAGGTGCGGAGTTGGCTTCGGGGATTTAAAGAAGAAGGTGACCTGGATTGTGTGGTTGTGGTCAACCTGGCTTCGACCGAACCTCATCTTCCCCTTCAGGATTTCCACGGTGATCTTGAATCCTTTCGAGAACAGTTGAGGGCGGACAATGGGCATGCGGTGCGGGCCAGTTCTCTTTATGCCTATGCGGCGGTCAGTGAGGGGTGCCCTTACATCAACTTCACTCCTTCCAACGGAGCCCTGGTGGATGCGGTGGTCCAACTGGCCGTTGAAAAGCGTGTTCCCATCATGGGGAATGACGGTAAAACAGGTGAAACTCTGGTCAAGTCCGCACTGGCTCCCATGTTTGCCTGCCGCAATCTCAATGTGCTGAGCTGGGTCGGTTTCAACATTCTCGGGAACATGGACGGGTCTATTCTGGAGCACCCTGACAATCGTCAATCCAAAATCAGATCCAAAGACCAGGCTCTCGCCCATATTTTGGGCTATTCCCCTCACTCCCGAGTGCAAATCGATTACATGCCTTCCCTGGAAGACCAGAAAACGGCTTGGGATTTCATTCACTTTGAAGGTTTCTTGGGATCCAAAATGTCCCTCCAGTTCATCTGGCAGGGATATGATTCCCTTTTGGCGGCGCCTCTCGTTTTGGATCTGGTTCGATTTGCTGATCTGGCCTTGAGAAGAGGGGAAGGTGGACTCATGACTCATTTGGCGTCCTATTTCAAAACGCCCCTGGGCGTCGACGAGCATGGGCTTTATCGTCAGTACGAGTCCCTTGTGGCCTATGCACGGAACGTGGTGAGTGAAGCGGGTAGTCTCAAAAAGGGATGACACTCCTTCATGATTCTTGGGGGATCAGGGATGAAGCTCTCTTTCAGCACCAACGCTTTTGTCAGGCACAGCCTGAAGGATGCCATAGAGCACATCGCTCGAATTGGCTACGAAGCCGTGGAGATCCTGGCGGATGTGCCTCATTTGTACGCCGACCACTTCAGTCCGGATGACCTGCGCCGCCTGAAGGATGTGCTCAGGAGTTCCCGCATTGCGGTGGCGAACATCAATGCCAACACGGCCATGGGGTTTTATGGCCGTCAGTTCTGGGAGCCCCTTTTTGAGCCATCCCTCGCCCATCCTCAGGAGGACTTGAGGAAATGGCGAGTGGCTTACACCAGAAAATGTCTGGAAATCGCCTCCGCTCTGGAAGCCCCGTCCGTTTCCATCACGTCAGGGCGTATGATTTCCGGCGTTGAGCCAGAAGAATCCCTGATTTTTCTGAGAGATTCCATTGAGCAGCTTTTGGGGGATGCCCGCAAATACGGAGTCCTGCTGGGAATGGAGTACGAACCGGGACTGCTCATCGAGCGGTATGAGGAACTGGTTGCATTCATTGACCAAGTGGCTTCACCCTATCTGGGGGCCAATCTGGATTTGGGGCACAGCCACGTTTTGGGAGAAGATCCGTGGACCGTTGTTCCCGGGCTTGGACCCAGGATTTTTCATGTCCACCTGGAAGACATCAAATCCCGCAAGCACCATCACCTCATTCCCGGCCAGGGAGACATGGACTTTACGGCCCTTCGCCGGTGCCTTGAAAGCATCGAGTACGAGGGTTTCGTCACCGTGGAACTCTACACCTGCTCGCATCATCCCGTGGAAGCGGCACGGCGTTCATTGACCCACCTTCAGCGGGTGTTCGCGGTTTCATCTTAAAGGAGCCATCATGAAGTTTGCTTTCAGTTCCAATGCGTTTCTTCATCACGACCTGATGGAAACCATCACCATATTGGCTGACCTTGGCTACGAAGGCATCGAAATCATGGCTGACGTGCCCCATGCCTATCCTCTCCACCTGGATGATGAAGCCATAGATCGAACCGCCCGCCACTTGAGTTCGAAGGGTCTCAAGGTTTCCAACATCAACGCATTCATGCACCATGCGGACGGCGACACCTACCATCCTTCGTGGATTGAACAGGATGAGAACCTGCGCCGAAAGCGCATCCAATACACGTTGGCCTGCATCGACCTTGCCGCTCGATGGGGAGTCAAAACCATCTCCACCGAACCCGGTGGACCCCTTGAAAACGGGATGTCCTCCAGGGAAGGCATTCGCCTCTTCCGTGAGGGCCTCGCGGCGGTGGAGCAAAAAGCCAGGTCTCAGGGCGTCAGGGTTCTCATTGAGCCGGAACCGGGGCTTCTCATTGAAAACAGCCGTCAATTCAAGGACTTTTTTGAGGACCTGGACCCTGAAGTCTTTGGCATCAACTTTGACATCGGTCATTTCTTTTGTGTGGGGGAAGATCCCGCTGCTCTGGTGAAAAGTCTCAGAGATGTGACTCATCACTATCATCTCGAGGACATTGCTGCGTCAAGGGAACACCACCATCTCATGCTGGGCCATGGGGCCATAGACATACCGGGGGTTTTGAGGGCAATCCATGAGGTGGGCTACGATGGATTCGTGACGGTGGAACTCTATACCTACGCGGAAGATGCCAGAGGGGCAGCTTTGGAAGCCTTGGAATTCCTCAGGAGAAACCAACCAGAATTCCCCTCCTGAAACCATAACCTCCTCGAAGAGAGAGTCAGGAAAGGAGGGGTAAAACCTGACTCTCTCGGGGAGGGGGTGCAAGGCATCCGTTGCCGGTTTGACCTCACTGCTCCCGACTGAAATATAACGCACTGGTCAAGAGTTCTTCTCCAGTCCCTCCAATCTGGCCGAAATCATTTCCCATTCAATCTCCGTTGGAATCTTTCATTCCCTCCTTCAACCAAAGGGTTCGCAATCGATGGGCCGTGTCCCTGAACTTGCGGGGCATGGGTTTTCCATCCACTTCCTTTGCGGGCATGATTCCCATGAGGGAATTGAGGGTCCAGATGGCTTCAGCTTCGTGCAGATGGGAGGGAAGGATGGTCTCTTCGCGGACGTCTTCGCCCATCCCATGGAGCAGGGCGGCCACAGCTTTCAGAGTGGTGCTCGGCAGGCGATGGGGGCTTGCGGGAGTCCGCCACTGACCGTTGAGTCTTATGAGGAGGGCGCCGGTGGAAGTTTCTGTGATCCGTCCCTGAAAGTCCAGGAGGATGGATTCATCTTTTCCTTGATCGAGAGCGGCCTGCCTCGCTATTTGAAAAAAAAGGTAATTGAGGGTCTTGTGTCGGGCGAGGGAAGGTGCGGCTTCATGCGAATAGACATGCAGCCGCAAACCCTGATGGTAGGCGGAATCTTCCGGGGTGCTGAAAGGCCTCAGAAAACAGGAGAGAGTGGGGCGATGGGAGAGAGGGGTGCCCATTTGCGGGCTCACTCCCCTGGTCACCAGTATTTTGGCAGCCGCGGTTTTTCCTTCCAGTTCGTTCAGTTGCACAAGGTGCTGAAGCACGCCACGCCAGTGGGGAAAGTTTTCTGTTGAAATGCGCAGCCAATGGAGGGATTGGGAGATCCTTTCAAGGTGGCATTTGAGATAGAGGGGCTGGCCCCTCTCCACGCGAAGCGTTTCGAACACTCCGTCCCCGTATTGAACTCCCCGGTCCAGGGGCGATATTCTCGCGTCTTCCTCCCTGACAAATCGGCCATTGAGCCACAGCCATGCGTGCGGCATGGAGCTTTGAGCCTTCATGTGCTCCTCGAACTGAGAGATTGCAGGGTTTGAAAGAAGGTGAGTCCTTTGTGAAGCGTTTCTTCATACTCTGCCTGAGGATCTGAATCGTACACAATCCCTCCCCCCACAGAAAAGTGAAGTTTCCCGCCATGCAGGACAGCGGTGCGGATGGCGATGCTCAGATCCATGTTGTCATGGCAGCCCAGGTAACCTATGGAGCCCGTGTAAATGTGGCGCACGCAGGGTTCCAGCTCATCGATGATTTCCATGGCCCTGATCTTGGGGCATCCCGTGATGGAGCCCCCGGGGAAGGCGGCTCTGAGGATATCTCCATAGGTGGTCCCAAGCCTCAAGCGCCCTCTGACGATGGAAATGAGGTGGTGGACATTCTGATAGGATTCCAGCCTTTTGTGTTCAATAACATGGATGCTGCGCGGTGCGCAGATCTTGCCCAGATCATTCCTGAGCAGATCCACGATCATGGAAAGCTCCGCATCCTCCTTGGAGTCATTCTGCAGTTCTGCGGCCAGAAACTGGTCTTCCGCCGGAGTTTTGCCTCGAGGCCGTGTGCCTTTGATGGGACGCGTTTCAATGCTTCCGTCTTTCATGAAAAGAAAGCGCTCCATGGAGGTGCTGACGATCTGATGGTCGCCGGCGTTGATGAAGGCATAGAAAGGAGCAGGGTTCTTCTTGAACAGGGAAATCCACAGGTCAAAGGGGTTGCCGGCGAAGTCACACTGGAACTGCTGGGAGAGGTTGACCTGGTAAACATCTCCTGCACGAATGTGATTGCGGACTTTTGCCACAGCCTGGAGGTAGTGGCGGCGTGTGAAGTTGCTCTGGATAGGTCCCACCCGAAAGTCCCCACTCCACGGCGGGAGGAGTGGGGAACTTTCTGGTGAAGCCCTCTGGTTTTTGTCCTCCCTGTAATGCAGCCGGATTTCATGCAGATGGCCCTGAAGACGATCCAAAATGAGCATTTGACGGGGCCATATGAGGTAAATGTCGGGCAGTTTCAGGTGGTCCATCGCCGAAGCGGGCAGTTTTTCTATGGAGTTTTTCAGGTCGTAGGAAAAATAGCCAAGTGCGCCCCCGCAGAAGGGAGAGAGTCGCAGGGGGAAAGCCGCTCCCCTTTCTCTGATCGCACTGTCCAGAAATTTCAAAGGATTTTCCTGTGTGGAAAGGGTTTCAAGGCCTCTCCATAACTGACACCTCTCTCCCCGCGTCAAAAGAACTTGATAGGGGTTCCAGGCCGCCAGGGAATATCTCCTGACTTCGTCGCCGCTTGGGTCGCCCCCGCTCAGGAGGAAGACACAGTGAGCCTGGGGAGCGATGGAACGAGCGCTTTCCATGAAATGGCTGTCTTGTGCGTCCTCTTGAAGCAGACTCCATTCCATGCGATGGATCAGCGGTTCACGGGACTCCTTTCCTCTCATGCCCCTCGTCTCCTCTTCCCAATGAAGTGTTCTGGGGACTGCTTTTCTCTTGGTTGCGGCCGCAGGAAATCATCCTGACCCCCCGAATTCCTGTGATCATTTTTCCACATGGGGTGCAGGGAAAGAAAATTACAGATCAATTCCCGTCCATACTCGCTCATAAAAGATTCGGGATGGAACTGGACCCCCACGATGGGCAGTGTTTCATGGGCGATTCCCATGATGACGCCGTCCTGCTCACACCACGCCGTGACCCTCAATTGCGGCTCCTTCAACTGGACCTGCAGGGAGTGGTAGCGTGCAGCGCGGAAAGGAGAAGGTATGCCCGAGAAGATGCTTGCCCCTCCGTGGTGGATCATGAATCGTTTTCCGTGAACGGGCAGAGGAGCTTGAAGAGTGATTCCTCCAAAGACTTCGTTGATGGCCTGCATTCCCAGGCACACTCCCAGTGTGGGAATGTGTCTGCCAAAAACAGCAATCACGGTTTTGCTGATTCCCGACTGCTCAGGATTTCCCGGACCCGGTGAGATGCAGATCCAGTGGGGAAGGAGTTCCTGTATCTGCCCTATGGTGATGCGGTCGTGCCGATGAACCAGGACTTCGATGTTGAATTGGAAAAAAAGCTGAACCAGGTTGTGGGTGAAAGAATCGTAGTTGTCAATCATGAGCAAACGCATGGAAGCTCTCCGTCAGCCGTGGCATGGGATGGCCCTGCCACGGAAAAAGCCATCCCGACACATGAGTCGGGATGGCTTTGCCTGACATAACTCATTGAGTGATCAAAATCCGAATGAACTGAATCCAGAAAAGCTTTAAGGCAATTGATTCCTGGAGTCAAGCCTTTGCATGGTGCCTCGCTCCATGGGGTTCACCTGGAATCCAGCCCAAAAATGGAGAAGATTTTCCTGATGGTTGAACTTTCGCGCCCCGGCTCCAGGGGCCGTGGTGGCCTTGTGGTGATGGAATTTCCTGAAAGAATTGCTCGAGGGTTCGTTATGAAGAGTTCCTTGGCGGTGCTGGCGCCCATGAGCCTGGAAACTTCCTTCCGCGCTGAGGCAAGTCGCGGAGCTCGCATTTTGGGGCTGTGAGCATCGGAAGCGATGACGTGCACCAGGTCGTGCTCAAGGAGATCGATGGTGAATTTTTGAATCTGGGGGCCAAATCGACCCATCAGGCTCGCACCGGTCACCTGCGTGAGCACCCCCATTTCGACCCAGTGGAACAGCCGCATGGGGTTGCGTGTCAGCGCCAGGTTTCTCTCGGGGTGGCTCAGGATGGGGGTGATGTTCAAGGCGATCAGTTCCCAGAACAGGGTCTTGAGGTTGAAGGGCACAATGTCAACGGGCAGCTCGATAAGAGCATAGCGCCCCGTATCGTTCAGGGTGGCCAGTTGGCCGTCCGCGAGGCGCTGGGGCAGATCAAAGTCCAGGTGCAGTTCCGCGCCGGGGTAGACTTTCAGGGGAATGCTTCTTTCATCGAGCCTTTTTTGCAGCCGCTCAACCGCATCAAGGATGACGGCTCGAGAGTTCTCGTAACACCCTTGCACCCAGTGAGGAGTACAGACAACCGCCCTGATGCCGTCGTCCACGGCAATGTGTGCCATCTGAATGGAACTCTCCCAATCGGACGCTCCATCGTCCAGAAAGGGGAGCATGTGATTGTGGAGATCGATCACGGTCACACCCCTTCTTCAAAACCGGCCCTGAGACAGTTCCCCATCCCAGCCCATGTCAGACAAGTCAAAATTCTTCCTTAATTTAGGGGTTCAATTGGCATATGTGAAGGCCGGCTCTCCATTATTCTTCCGTGATTTGCGGCCGAGGGTTTTCGTGAAGCATGGGGGGCTTGGCCAGTGCATCGGCGGTTTCGAGGAGATCCAGAAACCATTGTTCCTTGGGCCTTCCATTTTTGACATCCATTTCTTTGAAAGCCTCCTCGATGGGCACCTTTTCAATGCCCTTTTCCCGCAGACCGAGGACGTGAACGTCATCCCATCCGTTTTTGAGAGATTCCAGCATGTGAAAGGCGGCATTGGCTCCCAGGCGACTGGCGAGAATACGATCAAAGGCTGTGGGAAGGCCGCCGCGCTGAACATGTCCGAGGATGGCTGTTCTCACTTCGTAGAAACCTTTGCTTTCCTCTTCGAGGAGTCTTTTTATGAAGTCAGTGGTGTAGCTTTGGGAAGAATGTTCATTGCGTATGAAAATGACCAGGCGTTTTCCACTTTCAAAACTCTTTTTCAGAATGTTGACATCCTCGTTGAGTTCAGAAAGGCTCACGCCCTTCTCTGGCAGAAAGGCTTTTTCAGCCCCCGTGGCAAGGGCGCTCATGAGGGCCAGGAAACCGCACCTGCGGCCCATGACTTCCACAATGAATGCTCGCCGTGTGGCACCGGCAGTGTGGCGTATCTTGTCTGTGGCCTCGACGATGTTGTTCAGGGCCGTGTCAACACCTATGGTGAATTGAGTGCAGGGCAGGTTGTTGTCAACGGTTGCTGGAATGAGGATCATGGGGATAGAGAAAGCATCGAATTCATCCCGTCGAGAGGCAAGCTGGGCCACTTTTCGGTAGGTTCCCCACCCGCCGATGGCGATGAGCCCGCGGATGTTGTGGCGACGAATGGTGGCCGCAATTTCTGCATAGTCGCCTTCCTGAAAGTCCACGCGAGCCGTTCCGATTTCTGAGCCGGGCCGGTTGACCCAGTTCACCAGTTCGTCCCAGTCCAGTTCATCGAAACGACCTTCGATGAGCCCCACGAATCCGTCTCGCACTCCGTAAACGGGGGTGCCCTGGTTGAGCAGGCAACGGGCGGCCACGCTCACGGCCGTGTTCATGCCGGGTGCATCGGCTCCTCCGGTGAGAATGGCCACTGCCCCGTCCTGGACCGTTTCCTGAGCGGGGGCGATGCGCGTCAGGGTCTTCACCAGTTCCAGGGTTCTTATGAAGGAGCCACCTCGCAATTCCTGGGCCTTGGCATAGTTTCCGTTTTCCACCTCCACACGCACGGCCTGGCTCTTTTCCACAACCTCCACGAGGGGTGTTGCCACCACCCTGTTTTTTATGAGGCCCAGCATGTGGCGATGTTCTTGATCCCATTCATCAAGGAGAATGTCGACGGCAGCGGATCCCAATCTTGTGGCCATGATGCGGTCAAAGGCTGTGGGGGACCCTCCCCGTTGCACATGGCCCAAGACGGTGACGCGCACGTCCAGCTTGAGCCGTTCTGTGAGGATCCGTTTCACATCGTCAGAACTGATGATGAGCCCATCAGGGTGTCTTGCCCCTTCCGCCACGATCACCATGTGGTGAGGACGACCGATTTCCCTGGCTTTTTCAATGGAATGGACCATTTTGTGGTGCCACCTCAGTTCCAGTTCTTCTTCGGGCACCAGGACCCATGAAGCTCCCCCCGCCACGGTGGCGGACAGGGCAAGGTAGCCGCAGTGTCTTCCCATGGTTTCCACCACGAAAGTTCTCTGGTGGGACGCCGCTGTGGAGCTCAGGTTGTCCAGGGCGCGAACGATGTGGTTGAGAGCTGTGTCGGCCCCTATGGACATGTCTGTTCCATGCAGGTCATTGTCGATGGAGCCCGGCAGCCCGATGACTTTCAGAGGGGCATGGGAGGATGCCCACTGAGCGTCCGGATGATCCTTTCTCAAGTTTTCAAGGTGCTCTTGCCACTCAGTGGCAAGAACGTGAGCGCCCATGAGGGAGCCATCGCCTCCCACCACAATGAGGGCCTCGACGTTCAGATTGAGCATGTTGAGCACAGCCTGCCTGCGTCCTTCACGGGTTCGAAAGCTTTCGGATCGAGCCGTTCCAAGAAAGGTTCCTCCCCTTTGAAGGATGCCTCCCACATCATTCCACTGAAGGGGCTTGATGGAGTCACCCCCTTTCACCATGCCCTCATACCCGTCGTAGATGCCGTAGATGGTCTGGCCCCGGTGAATGGCTCTGCGCACCACTGATCTCACGGCTGCGTTCATGCCCGGGGAATCTCCCCCGCTGGTCATCACTGCCAAGGTTTTGAGCATGCTTAAAGACTCCTCAAGGTGATTGGTGCAACGCAACTGAGTTCCTGTTCCCCGTACTCGGTATTTTCATGGAAAAACTTAAGGGGGCGGACTGGATCCGGAAAGGCTGATTCGGGAAGGTTTTGGGGCTCAAGGGTCTTTGTTTCCAGTTTTTTAAAACATTTCGAGCATCCCATGGCACTCTGACTGCTGTGACCTTTCAACGCAACCCTTTCCCGCCTGAGGGGGCAGGCCTCTCCAAGGATTTCCAGGAAGTTCAATATCTCCGATGGGGTAAGTTCGGGGAATTTTCCTGTCAACTAACTTGACTTGATTTGTGCACTGGTTTAAGAAACGAATTGACTTCTACGATGACATGAACCTGTTCTTCGCGCAAATTCATTTTCACACGTGCCATTCGATTTTTTGGTGAGCTCCTGAGGGTGATATCGAGTGCAAATCTTTCCTTTTTCCCCCGTGAGATTTTAGATTTGGCCATCAAATGCAGGTTCCTGTATAATGAAATTTGTGGGGTGGCAACCCCTTTCCTCTGACAAACCCCTCAGGGAGAAAGGTAGAGGATATATTGCGTTCATGGTTTGTGATAGTAATCACATGAAACAATTCATGTGAACTCTCGCATGTTTTTTCGATAACAAGGAGCAAGGATCGGTTTCAACTCGAGGTAACAGCTGGGTCTTCTCAAAAGTTTCCTTACGGAGTGGATGTTCATGAATGAAAAAAAAGCATCTCAGCCAGTAACTGGCGCAGTAATGGTGGTTGGAGGCGGTATTGCCGGTGTGCAGTCGGCTCTGGATCTGGCAGAGTCCGGCTATTTCGTCTATCTGGTGGAAAACAGCTCCGCCATAGGCGGGGTGATGGCGCAACTGGACAAAACCTTCCCGACCAACGATTGTTCCATGTGTATCCTTTCGCCCAAACTGGTGGAGGGTGGCCGCCATCTCAATGTGCGGCTCATGACCCTTTGCGATGTGGAGTCGCTGGAGGGCGAAGCGGGCAATTTCACCGTGACGGTGAATGAGCGCCCAAGGTACATCAGCATGGAAAAGTGCATCGCCTGCGGGGTTTGTGCGGAAAAATGCCCCAAGAAAGTGGAGGACACCTTTGACGAAAGGCTGGGGCCGCGTAAGTCTGCGTACGTGAAGTACCCTCAGGCTGTTCCTCTCAAGTATGCCATCGAGGCTGAAAGCTGCATTTACTTCAAGAATGGCAAGTGCCGGGCCTGTGAGAAATTCTGTCCTGCGGGAGCCGTGGAGTTCGATCAGAAACCTCAGACGCACACCATTCAGGTGGGTTCCGTCATTCTCGCCCCGGGTTTCAAAGCCTTCAGCCCCGAGGTATACGACACCTACGGGTTTGGAAAGTATCCCAACGTCATCACCAGCATGCAGTTTGAACGCATTTTGAGTGCTTCGGGCCCCTACGAGGGGCATTTGGTGCGTCCTTCCGACAAGACGGAACCCAAAAAGATCGCCTGGCTCCAGTGCGTGGGCTCCCGTGACATTCACCACGGCGCTCACGGCTATTGCTCGGGCGTTTGCTGCATGTATGCCATCAAGGAAGCGGTCATTGCCAAGGAGCACTCCAAGAAGGGTCTCGACACGGCCATCTTTTTCATGGATATGCGGACCTACGGGAAGGATTTTGAGCGGTACTACAACCGTGCCAAAGATGAAACGGGAGTGCGCTTCATCCGCTCCCGGATTCACAGCGTCGCCAATGATCCCCAAACCAATGACCTCACATTGGAATACGTGGATGAGAGTGGGCAGATTCAAAGTGAAGTCTTCGACATGGTGGTCCTCTCCATCGGCCTGGAAATCAGCGATGAGATGAAAAAAATGGCTGAGAAGATCGGCGTGAAGCTTGATATGGACGGCTTTGCCGAAACCAGCGCCTTTCAACCCGTCGCCACTTCGAGAGACGGAGTCTACGTTTGCGGTGCTTTCTCGGGACCCAAAGATATTCCCTACTCGGTCATGGAAGCCTCTGCCGCCGCCGCCGCCTCCGCCGTCTTGCTTTCCTCAGCTCGAGGCAGTCTCACCCAGGAAAAAACCTATCCCGCGGAAGAGGACGTGGAAAAAGAGGAACCGCGTGTGGGGGTTTTTGTCTGTCACTGCGGAATCAACATCGGAAGCGTGGTGGATGTTCCCAGTGTCAAGGAATACGCACGGTCCCTTCCCAACGTGGCATTTGTTGCCGAGAATCTTTTCTCCTGTTCCCAGGACACTCAGCAGGTGATTCGTGATGCCATCAAGGAGCATCGGCTCAACAGGGTGGTTGTGGCCGCCTGCACACCGCGAACCCACGAGCCCCTTTTCCAGGAGACCATTCGCGAGGCAGGCCTCAACCGCTACCTTTTCGAGCTGGCCAATATTCGCGATCAGGATTCCTGGGTCCACCAGGCCGAACCGGAAAAGGCCACGGCCAAGGCCAAGGACCTGGTGCGCATGGCGGTGGCCAAGGTGGCTCTCCTGGAGCCCATCGAGCGGCTGAGAGTGGATCTGAACCAGGATGGGCTGGTTATCGGTGGAGGTATGGCCGGCATGAGCGCCGCTCTCAACCTGGCGGATCAGGGATTCAAAATCTACCTCGTGGAGGAAAAGCCTCATCTGGGCGGACATGCTCTCAAGGTTCACAAGAGCTGGAAGGGGGAAGACGTATCCGCCTTTGTGAAAGGGATGGTTGAAAGGGTTGAAAACCATCCCCGCATTGAGGTGATCAAAAACACCAAGGTGAAAGATGTGAGTGGTTTTGTGGGCCAGTTCAAAACCTCCCTGCAAAGCAACGGCGCCTCGCGTGAACTGGACCATGGGGTCGCGATCATTGCCACGGGCGCTCACTCCCTGGCACCCGACCTGTACCTCTATGGCCAAAATGACCGGGTGAGCCGCTGGCATGACCTGGAAAAGATGTTTGAAGAGGATCCCAAGAAGCTGGACGAAGCCGAAGCTGTGGCCTTCATCCAGTGTGTGGGATCCCGTGAACCCGAACGCCCCTATTGCTCCAAGATCTGCTGTACGTCATCGGTGCAGCAGGCCCTGGAGCTCAAGGCGCGCAAGCCGGACCTGGATGTCTACGTTCTCTACAGGGACATGCGCACCTACGGCGGCCGGGAGGATTTGTACAAAAAGGCTCGCGAGCAGGGCGTGCTCTTCATAAGGTTTGCGCAGGAGGAAAAGCCGCAGGTGGAGGCAGTGAAAGAGGGCACCAGGGAAAAGCTCCAAATCACTGTCAGGGACCACATCCTGGGCCGGCCCATCAAGATCAATGTGGACTATCTCAATCTTGCCACGGCGCTCATTCCCAAAGGGCAGGAAGAGATTGCCAAGTTCTTCAAGGTTCCGCTCAGCGATGACGGTTTCTTCCTGGAAGCTCATATGAAACTGCGGCCTGTGGACTTTGCCACCGATGGTGTCTTCATTGCCGGTTTGGCCCACTACCCCAAACCCATCGAAGAATCCATCGCTCAGGCTCAGGCCGCTGCTGCCCGAGCAGCCAGCGTCCTGGCCAAACCCTATGTGGAAGTGGAACCGGTGGTTTCTTTGGTGGATCAGGACCTTTGCATCGGTTGCGGTCTTTGTGAGGCATCGTGCCCCTTTGGAGCCATTCGTCTCCACAAGGTGGTCGGCAGGGGTTACAGGGCTGAAACCATCGCCGCGTCCTGCAAGGGCTGCGGTGTTTGTTCGGCGGCATGTCCCAAAAAGGCCATCGACATGATGCATTTCCGTGATCGTCAGATCTGTGCTGCGATTCGTGCAGGTGGTGCACGTCAATAGATATTTCAAGATTTCGAGAATCATCAGTGATCGTCGAACTTCTAATTTTGCCTTCGGAGCTCACGCTCCGAAGCTCAATGCAACAGGAGATGTGGAATGAGTCAAACTTTTGAGCCCAAAATCCTGGCTTTCCTATGCAACTGGTGTGCATACGCGGGGGCCGATCTGGCGGGTGTGTCCCGTTTTCAGTATCCTCCGACCATTCGAGTCATTCGAACCATGTGCTCGGGACGTGTGGATCCGTCTCACGTGGTGGAGGGCCTCAAGAGCGGTTTCGATGGTGTTTTCGTCTTTGGCTGACACCTTGGAGACTGCCATTACCTGGAAGGTAATGTATACACGCAACAGCGCATGCACGTGGTGTCTCAACTGCTGGAAATGTCCGGAATCGGCCGGGACAGGATGCAGCTGCGCTGGGTGAGCGCAGCGGAAGGTCAGATTTTTGCGGATTTTGTGAAAGAATTGAGCGCACTCATGGGTGAAATGGGTGCCTTTGATCCCGATGAATACAAATTGAAACTTGCTGCTGTGGAAGGGGCGCTGAATTCACCACGGCTTCGATGGCTTCTGGGCATGGACCGTCAGCTCACCGAGCGTGAGAATGTGTACCACCAAAAGGTTGATGATAAGCTTTACAGGCAGCTTCTCGATGAGGCGACCCAAGAAGAGTATCAGAAATCCCTGATTCTCGAGGTTCTCAGGGATGGACCACAGTCCGTGCGCGAAATCGCAGAAAAAAGTGGGCTGGAGATTTACGCGGTATCCCAGCTTCTCAGTGACATCGAAAGGGCCGGTCTGGTTGATCTCCACGGCTACGAAGGGACCACACCGAAGTTCATCAGGCTGGCGGCCTAAGTCGGTATGGCTTTATGGATGTGGATGGTTGACGGGGAGGATCACCGGCCGCTTTTGGCCACACCCGTCAGCTCATGCCCCGTTAAACGTTAAAGTAGCAGAGGAAGCGACAGCAGGATAATGATGATGAACACAAGCACAAACAATAAAATTGGCTCTGTGATGGTCGTCGGGGCCGGCATCGCCGGTATGCAGGCGGCCCTGGACCTGGCAGATTCAGGGTATTACGTCCACCTCGTGGACCGGACCCCAACCGTGGGCGGAATCATGGCCCAGCTGGACAAAACGTTTCCGACCAACGACTGCGCCATGTGAGTCATCTCACCCAAACTGGTCGAGGTCGGCCGGCATCACAATATCAGTATCATCACCAACTCTTCCGTGGATTCTTTGGAGGGGGAGGCAGGAAATTTCACGGCGAAACTCAAGAGTGAACCGCGGTTCATCGATCCCTTGCGCTGCACTGGCTGCGGAGACTGTGCCAAGGTGTGCCCGGTGACCTGTGTCAGTGAGCACAACTGTGGATTGGACCGTCGGGCAGCCACCTACATTCGGTATGCTCAGGCTGTGCCCCTGGTTTTTGCCATCGATCCGGAAATCTGTATCGGCTGCGGTCTTTGTGAGAAAGTGTGTCTGGCTGAGGCCGTCAAATACGACGACCAGCCCCGATACACGGACTTGAAGGTCGGATCCGTTATTCTGGCCACGGGGAACGAAGTGTTCAACCCGTCGGATTTTGACACGTACAACTACGCACGGCTCCCCAATGTGATCACCAGCATGGAGTTTGAGCGTATTCTGAGCGCTTCCGGTCCCTACCGCGGGCACCTCATGCGGCCCTACGACCGCGAGGAGCCCAAAAAGGTGGCGTGGTTGCAGTGTGTGGGTTCCCGTGACACGCACCATTGCGACAATCCTTACTGCTCAGGGGTCTGCTGCATGTATGCCATCAAGGAAGCCGTCATTGCCAAGGAGCATTCGCACAGTGGCATGGAGGCGGCCATTTTCTACATGGACATGCGCACCCATGGAAAAGACTTTGAGGCCTATTATGACAAGGCCAAAGAGGAGGGCGTGAGGTTTGTGCGCTCCCGCGTCCATTCAGTGGAGTCGGTGGGTGATGGAGACCTGGAAATCACCTATGCCGATGAAAACGGTCAGATGCAGCAGGAAATTTTCAACCTGGTCATCCTCTCCGTGGGATTCCAGGTGGGCCAGGAAGGCATGGAACTGGCCAAAATGCTGGGGGTAGATCTCAATGAGAACCGCTTCGTGAAAACGGACAGTTTCACGCCCGTGGCCACGTCGCGGGAGGGAATTTATGTTTGCGGCGCTTTTCAGGGGCCTAAAGACATTCCCCAGTCCGTCATGGAAGCTTCGGCGGCGGCATCGGCATCCAGCCTCCTTCTCAGTGATGTTCGCTGGACTGAGGCCAAAGTCAAGGAAAAGCCCACGGAACGCAACATCATCGGTGAGCGTCCGCGAATCGGTGTCTTTGTGTGCCAGTGCGGCATCAATATCGGCGGAGTTGTGAACATCCCTGAGGTGAGGGAATATGCAAGGACTCTGCCCTATGTGGTCTACGTGGAAGACAACCTCTACACCTGCTCTCAGGACACCCAGGTGAAGATGGCTCAGGTGATCAAGGAGCAGGGCATCAACCGGGTGGTGGTGGCAGCCTGCACACCGCGTACTCATGAACCTCTCTTTCAGGAAACCATGTCCAGTGCGGAACTGAACAAGTACCTTTTCGAAATGGCCAACATTCGCAACCAGGACTCCTGGGTGCATTCGGGGGATCCCACCCAGGCCACGGAGAAAGCAAAAGACCTGGTCCGTATGGCCATATCCAAGGTGGCACTGCTGGAACCTCTCAAGGAATCGGAGCTGGGGGTGACACGCAAGGCCATGGTGGTGGGTGGCGGTGTGGCCGGCATGGTGGCGGCAAAGGACCTTGCAGATCAGGGCTATCCCGTCTTTCTGGTGGAAAAGTCCTCCCGGTTGGGAGGGCAGGCGAGGAAGCTGTTTCAGACCTGGAGGGGTGAGAACATTCCAGCCTATGCGGAAAGCTTGGCAAAGGAAATTGAAAGCCATCCCAATGTTAAACTTTTTCTCAACAGTGAACTGAAACACGTGGATGGATTTGTGGGGAACTTCAAATCCACCATTCAAAACGGCGGTGAGCCGGAACTGGTGGAGCACGGAATCACCATCATCGCCACGGGAGGGAAGGAATTCCTGCCCGAAGAGTATAGCTACAAGAAACACCCCCGTATCGTGACTCATCAGGAACTGGATCAGCGTTTCGCTGAAAAGGATCCCAGCCTCAAGGGCATCAACAATGCGGTGTTCATCCAGTGCGTGGGATCCAGGGAGCCCGATCGTCCCTATTGCAGCCGCGTATGCTGCACTCACTCTGTGGAGAGTGCTCTTGAGCTGAAGAAGATCAATCCCGAGAGCGATGTGTACGTGCTTTACAGAGACATGAGGACCTACGGGGAACGGGAGTTGATCTATCAGGAAGCCCGTAGAAAGGGTGTCATCTTCATCCGTTACTCCCTGGCGAACAAACCCCAGGTGGAGTTGCTGGATGGCAAGGTGCAGGTGACCGTTTTCGACCCCATTTTGCAGCGACCCATTCGCATGCAGCCTGACCTGGTGACATTGGCCACGGCCATCCTTCCCAATGAATCGGATGCTCTTTCCCAGTTTTTCAAGGTGCCCGTGAATGCGGAAGGGTTTTTCATCGAGGCCCACGCCAAGCTGCGCCCCGTGGACTTCGCCACGGATGGTGTTTTTCTCTGCGGATTGGCTCATTATCCCAAGGCCATCGATGAGAGCATCGCACAAGCCAGGGCTGCGGCGGCCCGAGCCGCCACGCTCCTTGCCCGTGACTCCATTTTCTTCAGCGGCATGGTGGCGTTCACCAGAACCATGGATTGCAGCAGCTGCGGTGTCTGTGTGAGCATCTGTCCTTACAATGCACCAAGATTCATTGAAACGGGAAGGGATGCGGGCAAAGCGGAAATCAATCCCGCTCTGTGCAAGGGGTGTGGACTCTGCGTGGCTTCTTGCCGATCAGGCGCCATTGGACTCAGAGGGTTCGATGACTCCCAAATTTTTGCCATGATCGACAGTGTGTAAATTTTTGCGTTGGGCTCATGGGGAGAGGGCAGCGCACGCTTCTCTTTCCTCGAAGCTCGATTTTTTGAAAGATATGTTTGAAACGGACTGAAGCTGTTCGGCCCCGAAGAAATCGTTTCAAGGCGAGGGATGCCTCAGCTGCAGTTTGAATAGGAGAACTTACATGTCCAATTGGGAACCGAAAATCATCGCTTTCCTGTGCAACTGGTGTTCATACGGAGCAGCGGATCTTGCGGGCGTCAGCCGAATGCAATATCCGCCGAATTTTCGTGTGATCAGAGTGCCCTGCACGGGTCGAATCAATCCCAAGTTCATCCTTTCCGCTTTGCGCCATGGAGCGGATGGAGTCTGGGTGTCCGGCTGCCACCCCGGAGACTGCCACTACATCGAGGGAAATCTCTATGCTCGCCGCAAATTTGCTCTCCTGAAAAACCTTCTGGAGCACACGGGCATTGAGCCCAAGCGGCTTCATTTCTCCTGGATTTCCTCCGCGGAAGCCACCAAGTTTGCCGATGTGGCCCGAGAGGTGATTCGCACCGTCAAGGAAGCAGGTCCGGCCCGACATTTCATCAAAAAGCAAGCTGAGGTGGCGTAGATGCAAGCATATACGGAACGGATTCGAGAAGCGGCAAAACGCTTGTTGAGCGACGAAAAAGTGGATGTGGTGATCGGGTTTCGCAAGGGCACCATTCCCTTCATGAATGAGCCTTACCTTGCCAAAACCCCCGAGCAGGTGGATCAGCTCGTCTGGGACGGCAATTGCGGTGTGAATCTTGCCAATTACCTTCCACGGAGAACGGACCGCATCGCCGTGGTGGCCAAGGGGTGCGATTCAAGAAACATTGTGGAACACATTGTTGAAAATCAGATCAAGCGCGAACAGTTGCACATCCTTGGGGCGCCCTGCAAAGGGATGATGGACAAACGCCGCATCAATGCCGAACTCAAGGGCAGGGAACCCTCCAGTGTGGAGGAGACGGGGAGCGAGATCAAAATCAAAGGTCAGGATCTGGATTTGACCCTGAGCCGATCGGAGTTTCTTCAGGAAAACTGTGCCATCTGCATTCACCGCAATCCCGTGATCTATGATGATCTCGTGGGTGATCTGGTGGAGGAACAGAAAGATGTGGACCGCTACGCAGACGTGCGCAAGGTCGAGGCCATGAGCTCAGAGGACAAGTGGCAGTATTTTGATGACCTCATCTCTACCTGCATTCGCTGCTATGCCTGCCGCAATGCTTGCCCTGCCTGCTACTGTCCCACCTGTTTCGTGGATGAGTCGAGGCCTCAGTGGGTGGGGAAGACCATTGATCCCACGGACACGCGGACCTTTCATTTTCTGAGGGCCTACCATCTCGCGGGGCGGTGCACCGACTGCGGAGCCTGTGAGAGATCCTGTCCCGTGGGCATAAAGGTGCGTCAGTTCACCAAGAAGCTGGAAAAAGACGTGAAAGAGCTTTTTGACTACGAAGCTGGTATCAATCCGGATATGCGGCCGGCTCTCGACTTCCATAGACCTGACGATCCCCAGGGATTCATCAAGTGATCGGGATAGGATGCATTGCGGTTTGTCCCCCCCGGCACTCTGAGGGGGGTGCGTGGGAGGCGGGCCCTTTTGGGCCTTGCGACGGGAATGCTTGTCCCACATTGTGATCGCGGGTAGAAGAACTCTGCTTAAAAAGGAATGAATACATGTCGGAAATTTACATCTCCAAAGAAAAATTTCCAGAAGTCGTCGGACAACTCATGAGCCACGGCCGCGTTTATGGACCGGTGTTTCAAGGGCAGTATCATGAGTTTGCCCGGTTGGATAAACCGGAGGACATAGACCTCAGTTTTCAGAACACGCGGCTTTCTCCCAAAGACTTCTTTCACCCTCACAGCGAAAGAATGTTCACTTATTCGCTGGCCAAGGACGATCCGGAGCGTTGCATTCTTAAGGAAGCGCCCAAGGACTATTCCACAAAAGTTGTCCTGGGAATTCGTCCCTGTGATGCCAAGGCCTTTCAGCTGGATGACCGAAACTTCGACACGGAAACCATCAAGGATCCCTGGTGGGTGCAGAGAAGAAAGTCAACCATCCTTGTGGGCCTGGCCTGCAACAGTCCCTGCAGCACCTGCTTCTGCACGTCCATGGACACGGGGCCTTTCGATGCATCGGGACTGGATGTGCTCATGGTGGACGTGGGCGATGGGTATGTGGCGCGCTCTGTGACGGAAAAAGGCCGGGAATGCATTTCCAGCATCAAGGGTGTTCAAACGGTTCCGGCCCAGGCCGCTGAAAAGGAAGGTCAACTCAAGAAGACAGCGGAAGAGAGCATGGGCAAAGTGCTGGACATGAAACCCATTTACGAGAAGAAAACTCTCGAGCTTTTTCACGATCCTCTCTGGGAGGAGGTGCATTTTTCCTGCATCAATTGCGGCACCTGCACCTTTGCATGTCCCACCTGCTGGTGTTTCGACATTCAGGATGAGGTGCAGGGTGACTCGGGGGACCGCCTGCGGCTGTGGGATTCCTGCATGTTTCCCCTCTTCACTTTTCACGGTTCGGGGCACAATCCACGGTCTCAAAAGATTCAGAGGGTTCGGCAGCGCTTCATGCATAAGCTCAAATACTATCCTGAAAAGTATGGGAATGGACCGGCTTGTGTGGGATGCGGCCGTTGCGTGAAGGCTTGCCCCGTTAACATCGACATTCGACATGTGGCTCGACTCATGTCCACAAGCTGCAGTTGCCCTGCTTGAGGCCTTCGAGTCCATGAAATGGAGGAACAAAGGTGAGGAACCCCTATTTGCCTTATCCCGTCCGCATTGAGTCCATCGTGACGGAAACGGAAGACCGCAATCTCAAGACATTCAAGTTTGTTTTCCTCAACAAAGAAGACGAAGAAGCTTTCGAATACATCCCCGGTCAGTTTGCTGAACTGTCGGTGCCGGGACAGGGTGAAATTCCCATTGGCATCGCCTCCTCTCCCACGGAAAAAGGATTCATCAAGTTCACCGTGAACAAAGTGGGAAGGGTTTCCAGTTATATGCACAACATGGAGGAGGGGGACATCATGGGAGTGCGCGGACCCATGGGAAACTGGTATCCATGGGAGACGCTGGAAGGGAAAAATATCGTCATCATTGGGGGTGGCTTCGCTTTCACTACCCTGAGATCGTCCATTGCCTACATGCTGCATCCCGGTAACCGTTCACGATTCGGCAAGATCGACGTGGTTTACGGTGCCAGAATGCCGGGGCTCCTGCTCTACAAAGAGGAGCTGGCCGCCTGGGAACAGCGCGATGACATCGGCATGCACATCACCGTCGATTCCACCGATGACCCCAACTGGAAATACAATGTGGGTTTCGTGCCTGCGGTGACCAAAGAGAAAGCGCCCAGCGCTGAGAATTCATACGCCATCATCTGCGGGCCCCCCATCATGATCAAGTTCACCCTTCCCGTGCTCACGGAGTTGGGTTTTCCACCGGAAAGGATCATTTCCAGCCTGGAAATGAGAATGAAATGCGGCATCGGAATCTGTGGCCGGTGCAACCTGGGAACAGAATACGTTTGCAAGGACGGTCCCGTCTTCACATTGGAAGAGCTCTCTCAGCTGCCCAACGAGTATTGATCGGGAAGACCGTTTCCAAGTACTTGATGTTTTTTGAAAGGTGGCCGTGAAAGCCCATGGGGCCACGGGAAAAAAAGCTTCAAATGGACATGGCCATGTGTTATAGGTTCATAGCGAAGAGCTTCTATTAGAAACACTTCAGGGGAGAGAATTTATGGAGCCGTTGTTGTTGACAAAGCGCGAAAAGCGCAAATTGGCGAGTACATACGCCGACCTGTGCCTCACCTGTGGCACCTGCTCGGGCGGCTGCCCCGTCACAGGGGTGGATGGGCTTGACGTACGGAAGGTCGTGCGTCTCGCTTTGCTGGGGTTGGATCAGGAAGTGATCGACTCAAAGTTTCCCTGGGTCTGCACCCTGTGCGCCCGGTGCGAACACGCATGTCCCATGAACATCGATCTCATGACCCTGTTGCGGTCCGCCCGTGCCAACAGAGCCAGGGACAAGGTGCCCGGTGTTTTGCACAAGGGTGTTGAGATGTGTTTGAAGTCGGGAAACAATGTGGGCATTCCCAAGGATGATTTTATCTTCCTGCTGGAGGACCTGGGATTGGAGCTCGGCGAGGAACTGCCGGGATTTGAGGTCCCTGTTGACAAAAAGGGAGCCAAGTACCTCTTCACCATCAACTCCAAGGAGCCCTTTGCGGAACCGGAAGACATGTTTTACTGGTGGCGCATCCTCTACGCCGCCAATGAGTCCTGGACCGTTCCTTCGGAAAACTGGGAAGGCGTCAACTGGGGATTGTTCACTGGCGACGATGAAGCCATGAAAGAAATTCTGGCCCGCCTGGTCAAGAATTACAAGGATCTCGAATGCGAGTACCTTGTCTTACCCGAATGAGGCCACGCCTACTATGCGACCAGGCTTGGTCTGCAAAAATGGTTTGCCAATGAAAATGTGAAGTTCGTCAGCATTCACGATCTTCTCACCTCATATGTGAAAGAGGGCCGAATCAAGCTGGACAAGTCCATTCATCACCATTTGGCCACCTATCATGATCCGTGCAATTATGCACGCAAGAGCGAAAGGGCGTTCGGGCACGGCTACTATGAGGAGCCCCGCTGGGTGACTCAACAGTGCTGCGAAAATTATGTGGAAATGTATCCCAACCGGGCCAACAACTTCTGCTGTGGCGCGGGCGGTGGTGCGTGGGCCGCTCCTTACTCTGAAGAGAGAATCTTCTACGGAAGGACCAAGGCCAAACAGATCAAGGATACAGGAGCCAAGCTGCTCATCGCTCCTTGCCACAACTGTCGGGACCAGATCATGAAGAGTCTCCGCAAGGAGTATGACTTTGAGGATGTGGAAGTGAAATATCTCTGGGAACTGGTGGCTGATTCACTGATCATTGAGCCCCGCGAGGAAGCCGAAGAGTAGAATTTGGTTGACTCCATGACGATCGAGCCCCAGAATCGCGCCCTCGGCGTGTGCATGGGGCTTTTTTTTGTCATGGTTGTCCCCGATTTGGCGTGTCATGCCCTGAACCCGCCCTGCCGGAGAGAGAGTTCCTTTTGTCTGATGACGATTCGAAGAGATTGAAATGAAAAAGAAGCGAGATTCGAAAAAAGCTAAAGTCGATGGAAGGGCCCTCTCTCCAGGGGAGCAGGAGGAACTGCAAATGATTCTGGACCGTCTCTCCGTTCAGAGCCCTGAAGGGGAAAGCTTCCAGAATTATCTGGAGTCACTGACCAGAACACTTGCCCGTCGGGAAGGTTTCATACTTGCTCTTCTGGAGCATTTGAGCAAACGCCCCACAGCCGTTGGCTTCAAAGTGCTTCAGAAGCTGAGGGGCGTGCTTGGCGAAAGTTCCAGCAGGAGAGCATTGAAGCAGGCTTGCTACAGGTTTCAGCAGAAGGGCTTTGCTCCCGAGGAGGAATCCCGGCCACAGGAAAAGGTGGTTCTCGTGCGCAAGGAGGAGCGAAAGCCCATGGCACATCTCATTCCGTTGAAGGGGACATTCGGGTTCGTGGCAGCCATCATCCCTGCAGAGGGATATCCTTATCCCATGGCGCTGACCGTTTTCGCCGAGGATGATTTTCGGACACTCTACGCCAAGGTGACGGAGAGTTCCTACAGTGTGTACCGTGAATACCTTCAAGCGATCGCCGCTGATGCCCCGGGCACAAAGATCGTTGAGGTGCCTGTCACCCATGCCGCGCGCCTGGTCTATGAGTTGCCGGAACTTTGTGATCGCCAGGACTCCTCCACTGACCTGGAAAGGGCCAAGAGACTTCTGAAACCTTACCATGATGCGCGGCGGCCGCCTCATATTCATGAATTGCTGGAGAGGGTTGAAGACCCGGGATCAGCGGTGCGCCATGTGCATGTGGACCGCCTTCTGGAGGTCTCTGACCCGTCATGGCTTGTTTTCCCAAAAGAAGAGCTGGCACGTTACTACGAAGAGTTGGAAGGCATGAGGAAATCCCCCCTTGTTCTCCCTCCGGAAACGGAGGCAGAGCGCTTTCAGTCTCTTCTGAAGCAGGCTGCCCAGGAGTTGTGCGCGGGCAGGAAAAGAGAACGGTACATACGCTTTTTCGAGGAGGAGGCCCTCGTGCATCAGCTGACCGGTGAGAAAGAACTGGCCTCCGACGCATGGATTGTGGCGCAGCACCTTGCATCGGAAGGGAATCCCGGCGATAATCCCCTGGTCATTCAGATGGTGGTCCTGTCCATGGGTGAGCACTGGCCTGAATCCAATGAGGAAGAAAATGACGAGGGCGAGTTGTACGCCCCGTCGGAATCGGGCCTGCTCCTTCCCCGGTGAGGAGTGAAGTGTTCCCTGGCTGTGTGGAGTCTTCTCCTGTGATTTTTACAGGGGATCCCCGTTCATGCCATAAGGCAAGTGGGCTTTAGGGACCTTTCAAAAATGGCTTCGAAGACGGCAGCTCCATTCACAGAAATTTCTAATAGGTTTTCCAGGAAATTCAAAGCTCTAACGGGAGGCTTGCAATGCTTGAAACCTTTCAGGTCAATACTCCGGATCACAGCGCCATGGTGGACATCACCGATCTCGTCTCCCGCCGAGTCAAGGAAAGCGGGGTGGAGAAAGGCCTTTGCATCGTTTATGTGCCCCACACCACCGCAGGATTGACCATCAATGAGGGGATCGACCCCGCCGTGAACGAAGACATCCTGGCCACGCTGGACAAATTGATTCCATGGAGAGCCGGCTATAAGCACACCGAAGGGAATGCCGCTGCTCACATCAAGGCAATGCTCACGGGAGGAAGTTGTCAGGTCATCATTGACGGCGGAAGGTTGATCCTCGGAACTTGGGAGCGAATCTTTCTTTGCGAGTATGATGGGCCAAGAACAAGAAAAATCCGCATCAAGATCATGAAGGACAGCTGACGTCCCCGATTTCGTAAGTTCTGATCCGCAGACCGCTGTGCTTGATGAGGAAGAGGCTGGTCTGGTCATAAGGCTGGTGTTCGAGGACGACCACTTCCTCGATGCCCGCGTTGATGATTTCACAGAGGCAGTTTTTGCAGGGGAGGATATTGCACGAAAGATACATGGTGCTGCCCCGGGTGCAAATGCCCTGACGGGCCGCGTTGTTGATGCAGTTCACTTCTGCATGGCTTGCAATGCAGAAATTGAGGCCCTCACCGCTGCCATACCCCATGAGTCTTCTGGGGCAGACCCCCTCATCGTGAGTCCTTTCGCCATGAAGGGCCTGGAGATGGGCGATCAGGTGTTCATCGCAGGTGTATCGTTCTGAGCAGTGGGGAACACCCCGCGGTGGCCCGTTGTAACCCGTTGAAATGATTGATTTGTCTCGCACGAGTAAGGCGCCGATCTGCCGTGACAGGCACTTGCTGTTCTCTCCCACGGCTCGGGTTATTTTCAAGAAGTATTGGTCCCAGTCACTTTTTTTCAATGGATTTCCTTCCAAAATCGGGTCGAGAGCCCATCGCTGCCCATGTGTCCCACCGTTTTTTTCGAGTGGGGAAGATCTTCCGGGGCCAAATTGAAGAAGCAGTTTCCCTGGTGCAGAGGCTCAGGTCGACAGGAGCAGTCCTGCGGGCAGTGACTCTCCGAAGATCCAGTCCTGCTCTTTCTCCCCCAAGGTGGTGTGCGGATTATCGAGAATCTCAAGGTAGCGCTGGTTGAGAGGCATCTGGACGAGCCACTGACGGACTTTCTCCCGCACTTCTTCCTTCAGGTCTCTGTGACGATCTCCTGTGCAGCGGGAAAGCTGGACCACGGTTTGTGCCAGGGAATCGGTGGGTTCCAGTTTCCAGTGCACCAGCGCGTCCACCCATGCGGCTGCTTCTTCGGCTGGAATGACCTGGTCCAGGGGGCCATAGAAGGGCACCCTCGCTCCAAAGCGGCTCAAAGCCCATAATTGCTGGTTTTTCAAGCCCCCTTTCCTCGCATGCTCGAGCATCCAACGGCCCAGTTCAACTTTGGTGGCTGCGGGCAGCCTCTCGAAGTTGGCCAGGGCCATCCAGATTTCCAGGTTTTCCTGGGGACTGAGAGACTTAACCCCTTTGCGGGAAGATTTCTTCTTGTGAGAGGACTGGAAAACGGGGAGAACCTGCTGATAGATGTACCACTGCTGGCCTGCCTTCAGCCCACCCGCAATTCTTCTCCAGAAAACCCACCATTCGTTCCGGCACTGCGCCTGCCGGCTGAATTGGAGGCCACCGGGAAAAAGCTTCCAGGCTTCTTTGACTCTCCAGCTGTCGAGAGGGTCTCCAAAGCCGGGCCTCATGCAATAGCCCAAAAGGTTGAACCATCTTCCCTCATGCTGTGGTGAAAAAGCTCTGCCACTTTGCAAAGGGAGCAATGTGTCCGCAAGCCTTCGCAGCAGGGGCGTCGACCACCTGTCTTTGCTCAGATCGAGGACGGCCGTCAGCTCTTTCACGAGCCTTTCAGGGGAAAGTCCTTGATCCTGAAAGTCTTTGCTGAAAACCCTCCTGATTGCCCCCTGGGCCTTTTCAATGAGATCGGAGTCCAGGGTCTCCCCTTGCAGGTGAGTGTCCTGCAATTCTTCCTGTTCCTGCCTCACATCAAATTGCAGCTGCCAGCGGTGGGGGCTCTGCTGCGAGCGACACCAGAGTTCAAGGGTTCCCACCTCCGTCAAGCGCACAGTGAGCCCAATGGGCAGCTCCTGAGCTGCGCTTTTCTTACCGTAGCGCAGAACGGTTTTGATGGGAGGAAGCACGGTGATTTCTTCCTGGGGAAGAGTGACCAGGTCTCCCTGCTGATCGCCCAGCCTGGTGCTGGAACTGAAGAGGCGAAAAGAAACGGGCTGGTTTGCCAGGACCTTGAAAGAGGGCTCGTGCAAGCGCAGTTCAGTCCCCTCCTCCGTGCCTCGGGGAACAAGGCACACGGCCATGTGGTCGCCCTGAGCCTGAGCCACCTGGTCATCTTGAACACCGCTCACTTCTACGTAATAAGACCTTGCGCTTCCGGCTCCAACCCGCACGCCCGCACCCATGCGCACGAGGCCGTAGTAGGCGGCTCCTATGGCCACGGCCAGTTCGGGCCTGGAGTTTTCCAGTTCCTGGGGGGCCCACCCGGCACCTCCCTCCTCCTGAAACCAGCTTGCCACCACTTCCCCAATGCGCTTTCGAATGCTTTGAGGAGCCAGGGCCCCTCCGTTGAAAAGGAGAAAGTCTGGGTAAAGTTGAGACCGGCCCGTTTCCCGGGACATGAGGACGCGGTGCTGATTCCAGAAAGCGGCCAGGTGCCGGGTCACGGAGGGATCCTGAACGAAGGGAAGGCCCCACTCGGAAATCCCTCTTCTGCGCTGAGCGACGGGCGATGCTTCACGAGAAACCATGGGGAAAAAGCCTTCCACGATGATCTCTTCCACCAGGGTTTTTTCAAGACTTGTTTTGAGAGTGCCGGAGATGAGCTTGCTTCCCGAGCCCACGAGGGTGATGTCCACAGTTGAAGGCCATTTTGATGCGTTTTCGTCCGAGCGGGCCGAAGGGGGATTTTCCAGCGAATGCAGAAGCTTTTCTTTGGCTTGCCGGCATTGGTGCCACAACTGGTGCCATCTCCTGGAGTCGAGCTGCCCGGGTTTTCCCAATAATTCCATTTCAATGTGCCGTGCCAGAGAAAGATCCATGTTGTCGCCGCCCAGCATGAGATGATCCCCCACTGCCAGGCGGTCGAAGCGCAATCCCTGTTCCCCCTCACGGATGGCCACGATGGAAAAGTCTGTTGTGCCCCCTCCCACGTCGCAGATGAGGATGATTTGCCCAGGATCCATGATGTCCTGCCAATGGGACTCATGGCGGGACAGCCAGGCGTAGAAGGCCGCAAGGGGTTCTTCCAGGAGGACGAGCTGAGGCAGGCCTGCCTGATGGGCAGCCTGGACGGTCAGTTCACGCGCCACTTCATCAAAGGACGCGGGGACGGCGATGACGATGAGTTGCTCTTCCAGAAGGTGTCCCTCTCTCCCCTGAGCCATGTTGTGATTCCACGCTTCCCGCAGGTGAAGGAGAAAGCGGCTGGCCGTGGTGACCGGGGAGACTTTGGCAACGGAATCGTCGGCGCCCCATGGAAGGATATTGCCCGTTCGATCCACTCCCCCATGGCAGAGCCAGGATTTGGCGGAGGAAACCATTCTTCCGGGAACCAGCGACCCCTGTTCTCTGGCAAACTCCCCCACGGCATAGTCTCGTTCCCGGTCCCAAGGGAGGGCGGTGCTTTCGGGAGGCAGTTCATAGGGGCCCGGAAGGTACATGAAAGAAGGGAGAACGGGCAATTTTCCCAGCTCTCCAGGACCGGTCAACTGGGGTATTTCAAAAAACCGAATCCCTCTTTCCCGGGGGTCCTTTCGGGAGAGGTCCACATAGGCGAGGGCCGAATTGGTGGTGCCCAGATCGATGCCCACGATGTAACGGTAAGAAAGGTCTTCAAAGTCCTGAGGATGATTCATTCACACTTCTTCTCTTTCCCGAATGTTGAACTCCAGTTTCCACTTGCGCTCTTCATCGCGGGCGACACACCATAATTCCAGGGTTCCCAGTTCGGTCATTCTGCTTTCAAGCCACACAGGGATGACCTGCCCCCCCTGATCCTCCATTCCTGAAAGTTCGGCCTCCATGGTGGTGACCTCCTCAATTTCTCCACTCCAGTCTTCCACGATTTCTCCCGCCGCATCTTTTTTGCGCACGTTGGAGGCGAGAAGGTGAAAAACCGCCGGTTCTCCCACGACCAGTCCAAAGTCCCGCTGCCTGATCTCAGCTCCCGTGCCCTCCTCCATGCCAAAAGGAACCACACAGAGGGCTTTCATGGGGGTGGGAATTCCGGGAACGGTGGGCATGGAGCTTTCGATGCCAATGTAATAGGTTCTGGCAGCGCCGCCGCGAATGCGAATGCCTCTGCCCTTTCGGGCCAAACCGTAGTACGCGGCGCCTCTGGCCACAGCGAAGTCCAGGTCGGGAGAGGTCAATTCCCGCATGGATGCCCCTCTGCCCCAATGGCCCAGAGCCTCGAGAATTCTCTGGCGAAGGGGAGGAGCTTTCATGACCCCCCCATTGAAAAGAACGGCGGTGGGATATGTCCCAGGGACTTCCTGTTCCGTTGATTCTGGTTCGGGTGCCTGCCTTGTCAAAAACTGGGCCAGATGCCTTGTGACAGCAGGATCGTGCTCATAGGGCAATCCCATTTCCCGAACGCCTACCCTTGCCTTGCTTCGAGGTTGTTCGGTTTTTTCCGTCAAGGGAAAGAACCCCTCCACAAGGGTTTTTGCCACTTCCTCCTGAGTCAGTTCCGTGCGAATGGTGGAGCCGATGAGGGAAGATCCCCGTCCCAGGATGACCACGGGTTCCGACTCTTGGCCGGGGTTTCCCAGAAGGCGCTCCTTGGCCAGGCGGCAATTGTGCCAGAGGCCACGGAACTGCCAGGCGTCGAGCTTGGTCCCCTTCTGGGCCAGCTTTGCCTGAACCACGTAGGCGAGAGAGAGGTCCATGTTGTCTCCGCCCAGAAGGATGTGGTCGCCCACCGCTGCCCGCCTCAAGGACAGTTCCCCGTCTTCTTCGCTCACTTGAATGAGGCTGAAGTCCGTGGTTCCACCCCCCACGTCGCAGACCAGGATGGAGTCATTCACACGCACTGCTTTGCGCCACTGGTCACGCATGGCTTCCAGCCACGCGTAAAAGGCTGCCTGAGGTTCCTCAAGCAGGGTGAAATTCTCAAGACCCGCTCCATTGGCTGCTTTGACGGTGAGTTCGCGTGCCACCGCATCGAAGGATGCGGGAACGGTGAGATAAATCTCCTGCCTCTCAAAGAGCGCCTTCGAATCGGAGTGGGGCAGGCTGTGATTCCATGCGTCCCGAAGGTGCAGGAGAAAACGGGACGACGCATCCACGGGGGACATGCGTTGAACGTCATGGGGACTGTCCCAGGGAAGAATGGCTTCCGTACGGTCCACGCCCGTGTGGCTCAACCAGGACTTGGCGGAAGAGATGAGCCTGTTGGGAATCTCGGCTCCCCGCTTGCGGGCGAATTCGCCCACGGCCGAGCTGCATTCGGCATCCCAGGGCAATGCGAGGCTCCCTTTGGGGACCTCATGGGCGCCGGGTAAATAGATGAAGGATGGCAGCAGCGGCTGGCGCTGAATTTCGCTGGGCGCAATGACCTGAGGCACGGGAAAGATCTTGATGACTGGTTCACCCTTTTCCTCCAAGGGCAATTCCGTGTAGGCCATCACACAATGGGTGGTGCCCAGGTCCAATCCGATGATGTATTTGGGGTCGCTCAAAATGCACTTCCTTGTCTGCTGGTTCCGTCGAGGATTCAGCTGCCGATTTCCACTTCAGCCGGTGCAATGATCCAACGATCTTTGTCTTTTTTGGGGGTCATGGGCAGATCCACTTTGGTTGTTTCCCATCCCCGATGTCTCAGCTGCCCCGTGAAAGGGGGATCGCCCGACACATTTCCCGTGAGACGAACTGTTCCGGGATCAAAGTTGGCGGGTACGGTCACTTGACTGCCTTCTTCCTCTTTGAAAATGGGCTTCAGTTCCATGTGATCGGCAAGCCCCTGTTTGCAGCCTTCGTGGATGCTTCGAACGGCGGCGCCTATTTGTGCATCGTCATAGGCACTGAGGTCTTCCTGAAGGAAGTCGATCAATCTTCCTTCCCTTTGCAAAATGGAAAGGATCTGTACCGCAGACTGGGGGCTGGGGGCTTCTTCGGCGGATGGGCGGGCAAGAGGCTTCTCATCCTTGTCTTTTCTCAACCTGGCCGGGGGCGAGTCCGTGAGCATTTCCTTCTGCTCTGCAGTGGTTTCAGATGCAACCCTCGCAGCGAGGCGGCGACCCTGAAAAAGAATGAAAAGCCAGAGGATGAATGTGAAAAGGGCTCCCGAACCGATGATCACGGGAGCAAGGTACTGTTCGGTCTGGTTGAGGAGTCTTTTCAGCTCCAGGAAGCCTGAACTGAGATTTTCCGCAGCCGTTGCGTCAGCGGAAGCCATGAGCGCACTGACCCAGAGCTGATAACCCTGAAGCATCTGCGAGGCGATGATGAAAAGGAATGCGATCATCGCTCCGTTCCAGAAAAAACAAGATAAAAAGGATTTGATGGTCCACAGTTTTTTCGCTCTCATTTCCCCTCCTCCAAAGGCAAACCCGCTTCAAAAGACCCCATGGGGCATCATGCTCCGCTGAATAGTTTCGCGATCGGATCATGGTGCTTTCAAAAAGGCACAAAAAATCAAATTAAACCAAAAAAGATCATCGGACAAGATGAGGGTCGTTCCTCAGGGGGCTACAAAAAATGATACAGGACAAAAAAGTAGGCACAGGATGCCAGAACCAGGGCGGCGGATGGCAAGTACAAGTGGCGGTAAACGTGGGAAAGGGGTGTGGCGAAATATTCATTGGACAGGAGCAGGCACAGGTGCAGCGGGGAGAGCAGGACGCCTGCAAAACCACTGGCGAGAGCCAGCATCATGTAGGCGAGCATGTGATGACCTTCTCCCGCCGCATGGATGAGTTGAATGAGGATGGGGGTGGTGGTTCCCACGAAGGCGATGGTGATTCCCGCGACGCCTCCCACCAGAAAGGGAAGAAGGATCGTGATGGGCACGAGAGGGATTTGCCATGCGAGCAATTCCCTGCTGATGGCTTCCACCGCATGGCTGTCTTCGAGTATCCCTTTGAAAACAAGGATGGCTGCCACCATGTAGAAAAGATTGAGGAGTTGTTTTTGGAACAGGATTCTCTTCTTCTGGGCACCGCTTATCCCGTTGGCCTGCCAGACCCAGTGAATGGCGATGAAAAGAGCGAAAATCAGTCCCAGTTCTTTGGACACGGTGATGCCCGCAGGGAGCAGGAAAAGGCTGAAGACATTGCCCGCCACAATGCCCACCACGATGACGATGAGTATGGGCAGGAGTTCCTTGAGAAAGGGAAGAAAGGGGGGTCTGAGGTTCTTTTGCGGGGAGGTTTCATCTCCATTGCCGTTCAGAGCCCGCACAGGCCAGTAACCGATGATCATGGCCACTGCGGTCAGGGGTGAAAGAAAGACCACGAAAAGCCAGAGGTTCAGGTTGGCCAGGGTGGTGGTGAGGAGTACCCCGGGGTAGAGAGGCCACCAGTATTCCCATATGTGACGGTACCAGTAGTTGATGTAGCTGAGTTGAGAGTTTTTCAACAACAGTGTTTTTCCGAGGGTTTTCACCATGGGCGCGGAAAAAATAGCGCCACCGGGCATGGGGAGGAGCCCGATGAGAGCAGGAAAAACCACGATGTTTAATTTTGGCTTTTTGATGAGTCCTTGAAAGCGGCTGAGAAGCCTTTCCATCTGGCCCGCTGCTTCCATGCTGTGGCTCAAAACCAGGATGAGAGAGACGATGACGGCAAGAGAGACCGTTTGGGGGTCGGTGAGAGAACGAAACATGGATTGGGCCATGCCGTCCGGAGCCAGCCCGAAGAGAAGACCCATTCCCACGGATCCGAAGAAAAAGGCGTTTCCCAGTGAGAATTTTTTCCGAATGGCCAGGACGATCAAGGCAAAAATAAAAAAGACCCTCACCAGAGCGGGAACGGAGTCGAGAATGGTCATGTTGGCATTTCACCCCTTGTGGCCATTGATGTTTTTCATCAGGGTTTCGGCAATTTCCATGGCTTTGAGTTCCAGGGAATGGCCTATGGTTCCCTTCTGGCCCAAAAGGCTCAGTTTGTTTTGGTCAATGATGAAGGGCAGTTCTCCGGCCCTCTTCACCACATCGATTTCCAGGTCCAGATAACGGGCACCATAGGGGTAGAATTCAACGGGAGTGTTGATGTTGTAATATTCTCCTATCAGCGTTCCCGACTTTTTAAAATAGGAATGCTTCACGGTCCATTGTCCTTCCACAATCTCGGTGATCCCATAATCCCCTGAGGCGATGGGCAGGTCGAGACCATCGTACCTGCCTTTCATGAAAAAGCGCTTGAAAGTCAAGAGGGTTTCATCCATTTTCAGAAGCATGCCTTCACGGGGACGCATGGCTTTGCCTGAGGGCCTCATGTGTTCCAGTTTCACCACACCGCTCTTTTCCATGGGCAGCAGAATGTTTTCCAGGAAGAGGTGTTTCTCCAATTCTTCTTTTGCGTGAGGGGACCTGGCCAGCTGCAGTTCGGCTTTTTCGAGGGCTTTGCTGTTGACGATTCGCAGTTGGTGATGCCTTTTCACGGTGGGGGTGACCTGCTGGCGCAACTGGTCCAGTGAGGACTTGGCCATGCCTGGAAATTCCACAAGAGCCTTCACCTGCGTGTCGGAACCCTGCTGCGGCTCAAAGCCGACCAGAACGGCATCCAGCAGGGTCTCTTGGAGAAAAGTCAGAAATTGGCACAGATTTTCGGGCGGGCCACACAGGATCACACCTTGAAGATCCTGGCGATCCTGAATGCAAATGTCGCAATGGCCTTCGTCTCTGTCCATGGCGAATCTGTGGAGAATACGTGCCGAGGGATCCACGATGGGATAGCCAGCATCCAGGAGGAGCCGGGTGAGGGCCGTGCTGTAGATGCCTCGAATCTTGATGCGAGAAGACATGGCCGCAACCTCCCCAAGAAAGTTAAGAATTTCTCAACAATCCAATTCCATTGATACTCAGAAGATTTCCTTTCCAATGAAAATCGGCGCCAAGGATCTTTTTCACGAGCCATAGATTTGATTCCACGTGGTCTGTGATGCAAGGAAGAATGTACTGGGTTTTCCCTTCCGCCAGAGCAGCAAAAATGATGATCTGGTCGGCCAGGTGGCGGTCCACGGTGGCGGGCGAACGAAGGTCTTCCAAAAGGGAGCGGACCACGAAACGAGCGATCTTTTCCGATTGCCTGCCCGGCTTTCCCGCCTGGTCTGCGCCCAGCAAACATCCCGTGTCCGTGTGCACATAAACAAGAAGGGCGGCCCCTTTCTGAGAAGCGCTGGAGTCGTCATGAATCTCCCACTGGGCTCCAAAACCTTCCTTTTCGAGGATTCTGTCTGCGGCGGCGGCCATGCGCCGGCTGACCTTTTCCCCTTTCAGATGAGAAGCGAGGGAAATGCCCCGAAAGCGCCACTCTTTTCCCTGATCAACCAGGTTAAGGGGTTGCAGCGGTTCCCGCAAGGGGCTCACGCGGAGCTTCAGGTGGCCGCCCCCCAGAGGAACATACCCGGGTTTCAGCACTTCCACCTGGACTTCACCTCCCATTGCATGGAGAAGGGGCAGAAGGACTTTCCCCATGTGGTGCGCGCTGGGAGCGAAATCCTGAAACAGGCCTCCCTTGAGTGAAAAAGTGCTTGGTGCATCGGCGAACAAAGCGGGTGGGATGAGCGCGAAAGCCAGCATGGTCGTGGAACCCGCCGTGCCGATGTCCCAGTGGAAGGTTCCCCCTCGAG
This sequence comes from Syntrophobacteraceae bacterium, assembly GCA_007125915.1. GTDB lineage: Bacteria > Desulfobacterota > Syntrophobacteria > Syntrophobacterales > Syntrophobacteraceae > SLCH01. Next base: position 8,407 of record SLCH01000171.1, on the reverse strand, counting down.
GACCACTGCCTGGGCGAAAAAAAATCTCGCGCGATCCCGTTTCCGCCCCCTCAAGCTCCCCCGAAGTCATGTGGCAACAGGCTTCGAGAGCTTTGAGGTGCTGCGGCCTCAGTCCCGGCCTGGGTCTCTTCTCCCTGATGTTGTACACGTGCAGGGGTTCTCCCGTCACGCAGGCCAGCGCGGCTGAATACCTGAGTATGGTTCCGCTACCCGAGTGTTTTGAGCCATCGATGGAAATCAAAACATCTCCTTCCCTTTTAATGGGCAGGGATCATCCGAATCCATTCACAAAAAAAGCAGAGCGCTCGTGTCGTATCCTGATCCGGTGCTCTTATATTAACCTTTGCGGGAAATCTTTTGTAATGGAAAGGTGACGGCCGGGAATGGCAAAATTCCCAGTTGCTCTTTTAAGAGGGAGAACGTGAAAAAGAAAATGTGAACGAAATCCGTGGCGGCTCTTCATCCTCTGGTGATCAGTTGATCTTCCATTGTGTATGATGTATTTTGCTTCCATGGCTTGGGAAGAGACATTTTGAACATCGCTTGTGAATCAACCTGGTGCATGTGGTCTTGATGGGGACATTCTTCCTGGCCGCTGAGAGGTATCTGTGAACATGGCATACGCGGACCTTTTGCCCGAGGAAATGAGGAAGCAGCTCATCCAGCGAATAGCCGAGGGGGAGACTGCCCGGGAGCAGGCTATCGATGTGATGACCGCTCTTCAGAATCACTTTGGCCACATGAGTGACCAAGCCATGCTGGTTGCGTCCGAATTGCTGGCCATGACTCCCCTGGAATTGGAAGAACTGGCCACTTTTTACAACTTCATTTATCGTCAACCCGTGGGCAAATATGTCATTCATGTGTGCGACAGTGCCGTCTGCTGGATGCACGGACACGAGTCCCTGATGGATCACCTTCTTTCCCGTTTGAAGATCCGCCTGGGAGAAACGACCGAAGACGGTCTCTTCACCGTGCTCCCCGTATGCTGTCTCGGCTACTGCGATCATGCTCCGGCCATGCTCGTCAATCGCCACATTCATGGTGAACTGACACGGGAAAAGATTGACCGTATTCTCACCAGGCTGGCCGAAGAACCCCACCTGCCCACAGGCATGAAATGAGGCGGTCTATGTACCCCCAGGTCCTTTTTGCCAACCGCAAGGCAAGCCGCATTGCCACCATGGAGGAATACTGCCGAAGCGGCGGTTACGAAGCCCTCTCTCTCGTGGTCGGAAAGTGGACGGGAAAGGATGTTTGCGCGGAAGTTCAGCGGGCCAACCTGAGAGGAAGGGGCGGCGCTGGTTTCCCCGCGGCCATCAAGTGGCTGGGAGTGCCCGAGGAGGCGGATTATCCCCGCTACGTTGTGGCCAATTGCGATGAAATGGAACCGGGAACATTCAAGGACCGTGTTCTGGTCCATGCGGACCCACACATGATCCTGGAGGGCATGGCGCTCACGGGGTACGCAACGGGAGCGGAGAAAGGATTCATCTTTGTTCGCCCCTCCTATGAAAGCAGTGCCAGAATTCTGGAAAGGGAAATTCAGAAAGCTCGAGATGCGGGTTACCTGGGAAAGAATATCCTGGGAACGGACTTTTCCTTTGAAATTGTGGTGCACCGCAGCGGGGGCAGATACATTTGCGGAGAGGCCACGGCCCTTCTCAATGCCCTGCAGGGCAAGCGTCCCAATCCTGTAAAGCCCCCTCCATACCCTACGGTGAAGGGGCTTTGGGGCCGTCCTACAGTGGTCAACAACATTGAAACCATGGCCAATGTGCCTCACATCTTGCGAAATGGGGCCGAATGGTACCAGGGATTGTCACGAAGCAGCACTTCTCCCGGCACCAAGCTTTTTTGCGTGAGTGGAAGGGTGAATGGGCCCGGGTGTTTTGAACTGCCCATGGGCATAACCCTGAGAGAAATCATCGAAGAGCATGCGGGGGGCCTTCAGCCTGGCTGCCACTACAAGGCTTGCCTTCCGGGAGGCGCATCCACAAGGTATCTGACCTCGGAACATCTCGATGTGCCCATGGACTTCGAGTCGGTGGCGGCCATCGGGCACCGCATGGGCACGGCGGCCATCATCGTGTTCGACCAAAACACCTGCCTCGTGGGAGCGACCCTCAATCTCACCCAGTTTTTTGCCAGGGAGTCCTGTGGCTGGTGCACTCCCTGCCGTGAAGGGCTGCCTTATCTTCGCGACCTCCTCTGGCGCATTGAAAAAGGGGAGGGGGAAGAGGAGTTCATCCCGATGATGCGTGCCATGTGCGATCAGCTCTGGAACGCCTACTGCGCTCTTGCCCCTGGAGCAGCCAGTCCCGTGGAAAGTCTGCTCACTTATTTCGAAGATGAAGTGCGGGAGCACATTCGGCAGAAAAGGTGTCCCTTCAAGACATGAATGGGTCATGGATGGAAGGTGAGGAGATGGGGGAGCAGTGCGCTGAGGGCCTTTGAAGTTGTGGTGTCCGTCTTTTTTTTGAGCACAACGAGCGATCAATCCGTCCCTGAAGAGAAATGAAATGCCTCGAATCGTCATTGATGGTCTGGAAATAGAAGTGCCTCAAGAGACCAAAGTCATCGATGCAGCGGAGCGGCTGGGCATCATGATTCCGAGGTTTTGTTATCTCAAATCTCTGGGCGCTGTGGGTGCTTGCCGAGTTTGTGCCGTGAAGTTTTTGCAGGGACCCTTCAAAGGTGTCCAGATGAGCTGCATGGTCGACGTGCAGGACGGCATGGTGGTGTCCACGACCGATGACGAAGCCGTTGCGTTTCGAAGGCAGGTGATCGAATGGCTCATGCTCAACCACCCCCACGATTGCCCCGTTTGCGATGAGGGGGGGCAGTGCCTCCTGCAGGACGAAACCGTGTCGGGAGGACATGGCATCCGCCGTTACAAGGGAAGCAAGCGAACCTACCGTAACCAGTACCTGGGAGAGTTCATCGCCCATGAAATGAATCGCTGCATCCATTGTTACCGGTGTTCCAGGTTTTACCAGGAATACTGCGGTTATAGAGATCTCGGGGTCATGCAGATCGCCGATCGCGTTTATTTTGGGCGTTTTCAGAACGGACAGCTGGAAAGCCCCTTTTCGGGGAATCTGGTGGATCTTTGCCCCACGGGGGTCTACACGGACATTCCCGCCCGCTACAAAGTGCGCTCATGGGATTTGGACAGATCACCCTCGGTGTGCATCCACTGCTCTCTGGGGTGCAACACCGTGGCCAATGCGCGGTACCGAACGGTCTGGCGGGTGGAAGGCCGCTACAATGAAGCTTTAGGCAGTGAATTCATTTGCGATCGAGGCCGCTTCGGGTTTGGCTACACCAACCAGCCGTCCCGGCCCCGTCAGGCAAGGGTGGATTCCAGATCCGTTGCCCTCAGCGATGCCCTCAAATCGGCTGCGGAGAAACTCAGCCGCATTCATGCGGCCAGTGGACCCCGGGCCATCGCGTGTGTGGGTTCAGCCCGCAACAGCCTGGAAACTCAAACCATGCTCAAGAGTCTTTGCGACGGGCTGGGTCTCCCCGCACCCTGTTTTTTTGTGAATTCTCAGACAGAAAAAGCGGTGAAAAGAGCAGTTGCAAGCCTGGATGAACGGGTGGCTGTCTCCCTCAATGGCGTCGCCCATGGAGACTTTATTGTGGCGGTGGGTGTCGATCCCCTCAATGAAGCGCCCATGCTTGCGCTGGCCATGCGTCAGGCTCATCGCAGGGGGGCTCTCCTGGTGATCCTGGACCCTCGCCCCTCGTTCCTCCCTGCGCCCCATGTGCATCTTGGGTTTGCTCCGGGAGAACTGAACGGAGTTCTGGGGAGTCTGGTTGGAAAAGCCCTGGAGACCGGTGATGAGGGAAAGCTGCCTCCCTTGCACGAAGACTTCCTCAAGAGCCTTCCCCTGGAGTCCCTTTTCAAGGCCCCTGTGAACCACGGGGAAGAATTGGATGTGGTGCTTTCAGCCTTGCAGAAAAGCCGAAGACCCGTGCTTGTCTGTGGATCGGAGATTGTCCGTGAAAACACCCCTTCCCTGTGCGCCGACCTGGCCCTGCTTATGAGATCGGCCAAGGGGCAGTGCGGACTGTTCTACGTGCTGCCGGGAGCCAACGCGTTCGGAGGAGCCCTTCTCTCGGGCTCGGAAGAATCGTCTTTCATGGAGGTTGTCGAATCCATGGAGCAGGGATGCACCAAGGCTCTCGTGCTTGTGGAAAGTGATCCTTTTTTGCAGTTTCCCCATAAGGATCGCCTCAAAAGAGCCATGGAGAAGCTGGAATTGCTGATCGTTCTCGATCACTTGCCTTCTCTGTCGGCTGAAATGTCACACGTCTTTCTGCCCACCTCCACCCTTTTTGAAGTGGATTCGACATTCATCAACCAGGAGGGGAGGGTTCAATGGTCCCGGGCTGTTCATGAGGGGGGAATTCCCATGGAGCAGTGGACGGAAGGAAACCATCCTCCTCGCGCCCACGGCGCCATCATTCCCGGACAAGACTTCAAGGCCGCCGGAAAGGTTCTGGAGGAGATAGCAAGGAACATGGGTGCTTCAGGAGAGGTTTCCCTTTCGGACCCGCGGTTTCGTCCGGGGAAAGGCGCATCCCCGCTGGAGGGCGCCCCGGGAGATCGTCCCGGCGATGGCATGAGGCTCATCCCCCGTGAAAGTTCCCGGGAACCGTTTTCTGCCCGTGAAGAATACTTCACCTTTGGGGAAGATGCCGGGGATTCTCTGGAGCTTCTCCTGGTGGAGGCTCTCTTTGGCACGGAAGAACTTTCTGCGCACTCGCCGGCCCTTGAAAAAGTGGAACCGAAGCCTCACATGTGGATGCACGAGCAAGACGCTTCCATGCTGGGTTTTTCCCAAGATGATGTCATTGCCATGGACCTGGAAGGGGGAGTTGTGGAAGTGCGGCTGAAAGTGTCCCCTTCCATGGCACGGGGAGTACTTGTGCTGCCGCGCCACCATCGTCTTCAATGGCAGAAGTTCAGGGACATTTCCGTGCGCGTGCCTCATGATCGCATGAGAAAATCATGATGCCCCTTGCACAACCAGGGAGAATACATGCAGCCAATCTCTGATGGAGCGATGCTCTCGCCCTGGGAACCGGGGATTTTTTCCCTGGTTCTTTTTGGCCTTCTGGTCCTCGCTTTCATCGGCTTTCAGCTTTTCATTGCCCACTGGGTGGGTGAAAAAAAGGAAAGTCGAGAAAAATCAAGAGTCTATGAAAGCGGTGTCATCCCCACGGGAACGGCTCGCCTTCCCCTTCCCGTTCCTTTTTACATGGTTGCCATCTTCTTTCTGTTGTTCGACGTGGAGGGTGTTTTTATTTTCGCCTGGGCCGTTGTGTTCAGGGAACTCGGATGGACGGGATGGCTTCAGATGGCTTTTTTCATCATCGTATTGCTCGTCGGGTTGGCCTATATATGGGTGAAGGGAGGACTTGATTGGAGGGAAAGCCACAGGTCGAAATGAAGAACCGCCTCCTGGATGCCGGGGATGTGGTGATCAATTGGGCTCGCAAGTACAGTCTCTGGCCCATGTTTTTCGGGCTCTCCTGCTGTTTTGTGGAAAAAGCCACGGCTCTGACCTCCCGCTACGACATGGCCCGTTTTGGTGCGGAGGTGCTGCGGCCGTCTCCCCGGCAGGCAGATCTTCTGATTGTCTCCGGCACGGTCTTTAAAAAGATAGCGCCCGTTGTGCTGCGCCTTTATGAACAGATGCCCGAGCCCAAGTGGGTCATCTCCATGGGATCGTGTTCCAACAGCGGCGGCATGTATGATGTTTACAGTGTGGTGCAGGGGGTGAACCAGATTTTGCCGGTGGATGTCTACATTCCCGGCTGTCCCCCCCGACCTGAAGCGGTCCTTCAGGGTCTCGTTCAATTGCAGGAAAAGATCGTTTCCACGGAAAAGCCCGCGCGCAAGGTTTTTCACCTGGGTGGGGGCACACAGGGAACAGTGGCGCCCCTTCTGGTGGATGGACACACCAAGACGAGGGATTCCCGCGGTACGGGGTACCAGGGAATGCCTCTCAGAGGATCTTCCGCCACGCCTCCCCATTTCTTCGACAATCGTTCCCACCTGATGTGGACGCCCCCGGCCCGCCGCATTGAATTGACACAAGGGGATCAATCCTTGGCAGCGGTCATGAGCGGGCGTTTTCCGGGTTCGGTGAACCAGCTGCCTCATACTTCGGACATGATGACCTTCACGGTGCAGGAGAACTCCCTCAAAGATGTGCTGCGGTTTTTGAAGCACGAGGCCGAGCCACGGTATCGGCGCCTCGATGACCTGACGGCTGTGGATGAATCGGCACGGAGTGATGAGGCCTCCTTCACCATGATTTACCAGCTCCTGTCCCTGGATGGCCCCGCACGGATCCGCCTTAAAGTGAGGCTCGAGGGGGAAGAGCCCGTGACGAAGACCATCACCGACCTGTGGCCATCGGCCAACTGGTATGAGCGGGAAGTCTACGACATGTTTGGCATCCGATTCGATGGCCATCCTCATCTGAGGCGGATCCTCATGCCCCATAACTGGCAGGGATTTCCCCTGAGGAAGAAATATCCGGGTCGAGCGACGGAGATGCCCCCTTATACTCTTGAGGATGCGCAACGGGAACAGCCCCTCGATGCGGCTGAGTTTCTGTCGTTGGGGCGAAGAAATGAAAAGGATAAGGATCCGTTCATTCTCAACCTCGGGCCTCACCATGTGAGCACCCACGGACTGCTGCGCTGCATGGCCTCCCTCGATGGCGAGGAAATCACCCGATTGGAACTGGACATCGGTTACCATCACCGGGGAGTGGAAAAAATAGGGGAACGGCAAACATGGCACCAGTTCATTCCCTATACGGACCGGGTCGATTATCTGGCGGGTGCCGCCAACAATCTTTCCTATGTGCTGGCCGTGGAGGCACTGGCGGACATTCGGGTGCCAGAACGAGCCCAGGTGATGCGTGTGCTCCTCTCGGAGCTTTTCCGCCTGAGCAACCATTTGGTTTACTTTGCAACTTTTGCCCACGATGTGGGGGCCATGACTCCCAATTTTTACACCTTTGCCGAGCGGGAGATGATCCTCGATGTGGTGGAACTCATCACCGGGGGAAGGCTGCATCCCTCCTGGTTCCGCCTGGGGGGTGTTGCCGCCGATCTTCCCGACGGTTGGAAGGAAGCCGTGGACGCCTTTGTCAGGATATTTCCCCGGCGGCTTCGTGAGTATGAAAACCTCATCACCAAAAACCCCATTTTCAAAGCCAGGACAGAAGGCATCGGGCGTTTGTCCCTTGAGGAAGCCATAGACTGGGGAGTGACGGGTCCAAACCTGAGGGCCTGTGGACTGGAATGGGATCTGCGCAAGAAGTTTCCCTATTCGGGTTACGAGAATTTTCAGTTCGACGTCCCCACAGCGGCCGGTGGAGATTGCTATGCGCGCTATCTGGTGCGGGTGGAAGAAATGCGCCAAAGCCTCAAGATCATTGAACAGGCAGCGGCCAGCATGCCTTCAGGGCGTTATGTGACCGATGATTACCGCTATGCCATTCCCCCACGGGAAGACATGCTCACCGCCATCGAGAGCCTCATTCACCACTTTATCAACGTGACCCGGGGTCCCAGGATTCCCAGGGGGGAGGCCTATGCGGCCACGGAGGTTCCGCGGGGTGAACAGGGATATTATGTGGTGAGCGAAGGGTTGGGGCATGCCTACCGCATGCGCATCAGGGGGCCCGGGTTTGCCAACGTGCAGGCCATGCCCCTCATGGCCCGGGGGGAAAGCGTGGCCGACCTCATCGCCATCATCGGTTCTCTGGACTACATTTTGCCCGATATCGACCGATGATTTTTGTTCTTTTTTCCCCAGGGGATGAAAGAAAATGCTGAGCTGGATGGCAGGATTTTTCATATTGATGACAAAGCTCGTCCTCGTATTGAGCTTTCTGCTCTTCATGGCGGCGTATCTGGTTTGGGTTGAGCGCAAATTTCTGGCCCGCCTGCAAATTCGATATGGTCCCAACCGCGCCGGCAGGTATGGCCTCCTGCAGCCACTGGCTGACATTGTCAAGATGTTCACCAAGGAAGACACCATACCGGAAGGGGCTGACAGGCCCATTTTTATCCTGGCTCCTGCGGTGGTGGCCGTTACGGCCTTCATGATGTTTGCGGTGATTCCCTTCGGCAGGGACATCACCCTTTGGGGGAAACCCATTCCTCTGGTGGTGGCGGACCTCAACATAGGGCTCCTTTTTGTCTTCGCCATGTCATCCCTGGGGGTTTACGGGGTGGCACTGGGTGGATGGGCTTCCAATTCCAAGTACGGCCTCCTGGGAGGCATACGCGGGGCGGCCCAGATGATCAGCTATGAACTCTCCATCGGGCTTTCCCTGGTTCCCATCATCATGCTGACGGGTTCCTTCAGTCT
>SLCH01000197.1 GCA_007125915.1 Syntrophobacteraceae bacterium | reverse complement strand
CTCACGTCTTCAAGGGCAGGGGTCTGCGGCGGGCGCACAGCGTCCACAGAGGCCACCAGGTATCCCTCAGGGGTTTCCAGCACTCGGCTCACTTCCTGCTCACTCATGGAGAAGATCTCTTGCATCACTTCCGGTGAAGTCATTTCCATGCCAGGCAGTGAGTCTCTCTGGGAAACCCAGATGCCCCTCTGAGCCAGCGTGCGCCCCTGAATCTCGGCGGCCCTTTCCAGATCTTGCAGGCCGTAGGCCATGTCACTGAAAGTGAGGGCCCTTCTGTAGGCCACATCCCGGGCCCTTTCCTTCTTAATGGAAGCTTCAAGACGTTCTTTCACCTCCTCGAAGGATTCGGTTCTCTCCTGGCGAACCCCCAGCACCTGAATGATGTGAAAACCGAAAGGAGTCCTCACCAAATCACTGATTTCACCCTCCTCCAGGGAGAAAGCCACGTCAGCGAACTGGGGGATCATACGGTCACGGCTGAACCAGCCCAGGTCTCCTTCATTATCCACTGCCGAAGGATCCTCCGAATGCTTTCGTGCCAGTTCGGCGAAATCCTCACCTCGTCTGGCCTCCGCCAAAACCCTTTCCCCTTCAGCGCGGACTCGAGCCACATCCTCTTCCGACGCCGTTTCATCCACTCTGAAGAGGATGTGGCGCGCATGAACCTGAGCGGGATGGTGGTAATCCAGGATGCGCTCCTCGAAGCTTCGACGCAATTCCTCTTCCGTCAGTTCCACCTCATGAAAAAAATCTTCCGGTTGGAAAAGAACATAAGACAGCTGGCGTTTTTCCGGTTCTCTGTAGTGCATCTGGCTTTCATTGAAGAAAGCTTCTAAATCCTCCTCCTGCACAGAAACCTTTTCTTCCATGGAAGCAGGATCGAAAATCACATAAGCGATCTCGATGGGAGAGTGATTGAATTTGAGCTCCGCAAGAATTTCTTCTTCGGTCACCATCGCGCGGCGCCTGATGAAGTCTTCCACCTTCATCAACGACAAATCCTGCCCCAGCTGCTGCTCGAAGGACTCGGGCGTCATGCGGCTCTGCTGCAAAACCAACCGATACTGCTGCTCGTCAAACCTTCCGTTGGTCTGAAAGACAGGGTACTGAAGGATCTGGTCCCTTATTTCATCAACGGTGGCCGTAAGGCCCAGCTCTTGGGCCGCCATCAGCAGGAGATGCCGTTCGATGAGCATTTCCAAGGCCTGCTGGCGAACATTGAACTGGCGAATCATGTCCGCGGAAAAAGCCTCTCCCAATTGCCGGCGGTACATTTCCACCAGCTGGTCGTAGGCGCGGTTATATTCCCCAATGGTGATGGCGCGATCATTCACCGTGGCAATGGTGTCTCGGTCACGGTCGTGGTAGGTGTAGCCTCCCCAAAAAATGAAAACGATGACGATGAGGAGGAGCAAAAATTTGATGATCCAGGATCTGGCATGTTGTCGAAGAAGATTGAGCATGTGTTCCGAGTGCCTCCGTAGAAAGACTTATCCTTGAATTTCCATGGGCTCCGTGTGCCGCCGCCCAAACATAATGTAAAGGAGAGCACCGATGCAAGGCAAGGTTGAAACAGTCAAAAACCAGAGAACCTTGCCTTTGGGCGTGGCAAAGCGCCTTTTGGGTATATCCAGAATGGCCCAGAAGGTGGGTATCATGGGAATGGCCAAAAGAATGAGCAAAATGATGATTTGCGATGTCATGAATCCGCCCTCATTGTTCCGTGTTCCTCAGATTTTTCAAGTTATCCAGACGGGATTGAACTTCCTTCTCGTGCTCGTTCAGATGTTCAAGAAGGAGGTCAAATTCATGTTCCCAGAGCTGAAACATCTCCGATTTCAGTGAAGCTATAAACTTTTGAGTACGGCGCTGCAACATTTTCTTGTATTTTCCGTAAAACCTGAATCCCACAAAGAGCTGCAGGAGCAAAAAGCTGCCAAGGGCAGCCAGGCCAAAAGGGCTGAATGTGCGGTTCAGAATGGTCAGCAGAACGTCGGTTAAATCCTCGCGATTGGGAGATTCGGCGAAAGCCATCCATCCCTCAACCCCACCCAGGGCCAGGAGAAAAAAAATCCAAAGGCTGGAATACACGACAAACTGCAAAAACCGGAATGTCCTGAAGGATTTGCTGCGGAATCGGGAGGCCCTCTCTTCGAGAAAAATCTTCATGGTGTCCGTCACGCGCCGCCACCGCTCACTGGCATCCACGGAACTCAGGGACTCGCTGAAAGGAATGGTGCGGAAATTCGCCTGAAGGATGCGCCTTTTGAACCGGCTGTCGATTCGTTCCAGCTGATGCTGAATGGAGCACAGGGTACCGGGATCCGAGGTGATTTGAGACAGAGAACAGACGCGCTCGGGAGTGGACCTCCAATGACGCCCCTCCCTCATGACGGAAGCCAGCAGGTAGCCGGGTCCCATGAGGGCAGATATATTGGCCAGGAGGCGGGAGGCTTCCATTCTGAATTCTCCTTCGAGCCACACATCCATGGCCTTGCGACCGTTTTCCGTCCAGGTGGATCGCTCTCCTTCCAGTTCCGTGCGCAATTGGACGATCAAATTGAGATAATCTCGTAAAAGAACCACTTCCTTTTTCAGGGCAGACGCCAGGTGGGCAATTTCCTTGTCCAGATTGGCGGCCTTGATGGCGACGATCTCCTTGATATCGCGCTGCTTGAAAATCTGGGTGCGAAAGAGAAAAAATTGATTCCAGGGCGAAAGGCTCTCCTGAGCCATGGCTTCCGAAGCGGAAACGGCAAAAACCATGGGGTTGGTGAGTCCCTTGCCCCTCAGGTGCTGCTGAAAGATGCCGAGCACCCTCCCGAGACTGGCGTGGCCCCCACCCTGCTCATTTTCTTCACTTTCCGCAAAGAAAAGGTCCACCTTGTTGAAGACAAAATAAAAATTTTGCTCAGACTTGGGAACCTCCTCCAAAAAACTGTAAAACCGCCCATCGGCATATTTTTCCGGGGACACGACCCACACCAGCACATCGAGGTGCTCCAGAAACTTGAGCACCTCCTGCCGATTGGTGTCCCGAATGCTGTCAAAATCGGGCAGGTCGCAAAGAAGAATGCTTTTGACGTGTTCCACGTCATGCAAAAACTCATGATACTCCATGGAAGACTTCAACAGGCGCTCGGGAATGGAAGCCTCCCGGAAACGGTAGATGAGCACTCTGTCCGTCTGAGGGCGCCGATGACTTGTGGTGGCGATGGGGGTCCCCGTGAGGGCGTTGAGAACCGTGGATTTTCCCACTCCCGTGCCCCCCACCAATCCCACCGTGAGGCTGCTCATTTCGAGGCTTTCGATGCGAGCCTGAATCTTTTCAGCGCTCTCAAGAAAAGAACGCCGCTCCTCGTCTGAGAGGGTGATCCAGTCCCGATGAGCCAGCAGCGCCTGAATGGCGCTGACCTCACCACGGTATTTTTCCAGGGGATTCTGCATCATGCGTCCAGATGGGTAAGTGCCCGTTCCATTTCCTTCATGGTCTCCTCATCCACCAGGAGAGACCGCACACACTCCTCATAGCGCATCCGCTGATGGCTGATGACCGACACCAGACCTTCGTGGTAGCGCTGCTTGAGCTCTCGTGCCACCTTCTTCAGCTCCTGGTGAACAAAGAGCTCCACGGCACCTTTGGTGAGAAAGGGTGCCAGAGCTGAATTGAGGACCGCTTCCAGAATGGTTATGCCGCCCATGACCATCGTTTCCAGGGTGATGATGATGGCACCCCAGACGATGTATACGGAATGGATGCCCACTTGCTTGCTCTTGGGAATGCCTTCCGCCATCTTGTGGAAGGTTTCTTCAAGCCATGCGACGAGCTTGTCCTGTTCCTTGTGAACCAATTCGCGGATTTCATCGCGCGTGAGCACCAGTTCTTTTCGACGAAGGTCCTTAAAAAGAGGGGAAGTGGGTTCTTCAGGTGACAGCTTCTCCAAAACTTCCCGGTTGAAAGATTCGATGGCGGCTTCCAGGGGAGACAGATCGATTTGATCACGAATTCTCGCCAGCGCCTCTTCGTGGGACTCTTCGTGCCTCTTTCCCACCAGTCCGAGAAACATGAGGGGCGCTCTCACCGTGTCTGCAATGAAGCGCCGCGGTTTTCTCAGTATGTCGTAACGGCTGAAGTGCTTTCGAATCTGCCTGTGTATGTACTGCCGGCTTTCCAGGCTCATGCGATCCTGTTGCTGCTGTTGCTGAACCAGCCGCACGCAGGCCGCCTGAAAGAAAGCGTGGAGCCTCTCATTCCATTGATGGGAGGCCTCCTTTTCCGCCTGCAGGGCTTCCTGCAGGCGTAGCATCTCGGCCTTTATGGCCTCCCTGTCCCGCTTCCGCACTTCATCAAGAAGCCCATGGAGCTTTCGGCCGGAAAGCAATTTTATCAGCTTGTCATAAAAAAAAGCAAATTGGGGCGCATCTCTCAATCGATGACCGGGATCTTTGGTGAGATAAGGCAGCAAAAACACCTGGTCTTTCCCGATGGAAATGCCCTCGTTTTGGAAAGCATTGGCCGCCTCATTCCAATCGAATTCTGGTTGAGCCTTGTTCAACACGAGAAAGCATGTCTTTCCCTCGGCATAATACTTTCTGAAATAGCGGAAGGGCACTTCGTCCGCATACTTCTCCTGGCTGGTGACGAAAAGCACCACGTCAGAGAGGTGCATGAGTTCTTCCACAATCCACCGGTTTTTCACTTCCAGGCTGTCCAGGTCGGGAGTGTCCGCAAGGACGAGGTGGGCAAAGGAGTTTTCTGCATGCTCCACAAACACCACAAGCCCTTCACCGCCCAGGGTGCCGGTCATGGACTGGTGCAAAAGGGTCCCCCTCGAAATACGTTCAATGCGAATGTCCTCCAGGGGAAAGCCGTCTTCTATGGGTGCATTTTCGTGAGCAAAAAGGATGGGGCCACTGGTTTTGGGTCTTTCAATCCCCGCCTGGCTCAGCGTGTCACCGCACAGGGCGTTGAAAATGGTCGACTTGCCCGTGCCGGTGCCTCCAATGAGCATGAGCCACAGCAGCCCTGCCTTTTGCTTATATTCATAGGCCTCCAGCCTCTGAGGAATGGAGCGTCCAAGGCGAAAAACATCCCTCGCAAAACTTGAAAGGCCGGGGCATTGCACTTTCTGCCAAACCGAATCACGGTTTTCTTTCCATTGCCCCATTCGTCTTTTCCTCATTTGGGAGGTCAGTACATTGCCTCTTCAAGTTCGCTGGAACCGGTGAGATTAAACGGCAAAGTTTTGAAAAGCGGCTGGTAAACATAAAGCAGCAAATCTCCGCGGGATGTCCTCAGGAGCCATTTGCCCATAAGGAATCCAGGATATCTTTTGTGTTGTTCAATGTCATGGACGGGCAGAAACTGTCGCTGGATGCGAAACCATCTCTTAAAAAGGAAATGAACCCCGTGATTTGTGACCACCGCGTGCACGGCACAGAACTTGGGGATGCCTCTCACCCGCACTGCATGGGCACGGCCTGCCCAGAGAATTCTCTCATCCTTCTCCCGCACCTGATCGAACACGCGGTCAAGGGCATAAGGGAGATGGCGCGATGTGGTCCAGGCCATCTCCCTCACAAAAAGACAGCGCATGCGAAACCATATGGCCCCGAAAAGCATCCTGATGGTCCTGAAAATGAGGGGCATGCAGCAGAAAATGAGGGCCAGGCACAAGAGGGTGATGAAAAAGGCTGCCACGGGATGAGCCATGGTCAGATACACAAAGCCGATTGCCCCCACGTCCTCCAGCAGACTCACCAGGATGTTGGAGAAGGGTTCCGGGCTGGTGTTGATGATCAGTCTCGTGCCCGCTTTGGCCACATGAGCCACCGTGGCCATGCTTGCACCCAGCATGAAAACAATGACCTCCATCACCGGTGTGGCCTCACCCACCTGAATGAGGGCCAGCATGGCTCCACCCAGAGGGCGGATGAACGTGTGAAGGGAATCCCACAGGGTGTCCAGACCGGGAATCTTGTCCATGAAGAATTCGAGTCCGTAAAGAGCAATGGCCACGAGAATCACCAGGTCATTTCCCAGCACCTGAAACTCCGGAGGCAACCCTTCAATGAGGCCGTACTTGGTGCAGAGGCCCGTGACAGCAACCGTCGCATAAAGGTTGATTCCCGATATGAAGGACAAGCCCAGTATTGATCCAAGTTGCGCAATGATTTCCATGGAGTACCCTTATTTTGGTGACCAACTTAATATACTAGAGAATTTTCCTCCATTTTACAAGGGAAGCACCCGTCGGGGCCTTCATTCAGTGATCTCAACACGCCACATTTCTCAGGCAAAATGTCAGTTTGACACATTTCATCTCCGTGTAATATACGATATTGTTTGTTCTCACAGCATCAGACCTGCCCTGTTCTTCAGAGGCATGGAATATTCCATGCTGTGTGCTTGCGCTTCCCCCAGTCCAATGCATCATGAGTTATCATGGAAATGTGAACGTGTCCAAAGTTCTGATCTCAGACATAAAACCCGGCCAGGATGTGAGCACAAGCTTCGTGGTGCAGGAGAAGGAGCTTCGAAAGACCAGGAATGGGAAACCATTCCTTTCCCTGAAGCTGGCGGATAAGTCCGGCTTCATGGTGGGCCGCATATGGAGTGGAGCGGAGGACATGGCCGAGTCCATTCCCTGCAAGGGAGTCGTGGCTGTGCAGGGACGTGCGGAACTCTTTCGGGAGGAGTTGCAGCTGCACATTCAAAGCATCACCCCCCTATCCCTGCACGAGGTCGAACCCGGGGATTTCATGCCCGCTTCTCCCCAGGACGGGAGAATGCTTTTTCGGGAGCTCAAGAAAATTCTGAAAACCATCAGGCGAAAGCCCCTGCAGCTGCTCATGAAGCACATGCTCGCAGACCTTGAGCTCATGGAAAAATTCAGGCGGGCCCCCGCAGCCAAAGCCATGCATCATGCCTACCTGGGAGGCCTTCTCGAGCACACCCTTGGCGTCTGCAGGGTCGCTGAGACACTTGCCGGCCACTACCCGTTCCTGGACCGGGACATGCTTCTGGCGGGGGCATTCCTCCATGATCTTGGCAAGGTGGACGAATTTTCCTACGACCTGTTCATCGATTATTCTCATGCGGGCCGCCTCGTGGGACATATGGTGCTCGGCATTCAGATTCTGGAAGAAAAAATCAGGACCATCAAAAACTTTCCCGAACAGGAAGGGCTGGTTCTCAAGCACCTGGTGCTCAGCCATCACGGGGAAACGGCCCTCGGAGCCGTGAGACTCCCCATGACCCGGGAAGCCGTGGCCCTTCACTTCGCCGACGACCTGGATGCCAAAATGAACAGCATCTCCCGCATTCTGGACGATGACAAAGGGGGCAATGAACACTGGACAAACTATCAACCCCTCTTTGAACGGTTTTTTCTGAAGGGCCTGCCTGCCCAATGGAGCCCTTCCGCACCCGAGGACTCAAACAAAAACAAGGACAAAGACGGGGATAGGGCAGTCCAGCTCTGCCTGTGGAAAAACTTGCAAGACAACTGAGAGGTCAACATCAGCAATGCTGCGTGGCTCATGTCCATGAACAGTCTGCCCGGGCAGCACCGGGCCAAGAGATTTTTACTGCAGCTATATCGAAGGGAACTCATTCCTCACGCCCTCCTTTTCAGCGGTCTCGCGGGAGTGGGCAAGAAAGCGCTGGCACACCAATTCGCCAAGCTCCTGAACTGCCGAAACCCCCAGGAAAACGACTGCTGCGACCACTGCGACGCCTGCAGGAAGACGGATGCGAACGTCCATCCCGACGTGATCCTCATCCAGCGCGAAGGGGCCTTCATCAAAATCAGCCAGATTCGTGAACTTCGGAGTCATTTGAAATTCGCCCCCTTTGAAGGAATCCGCCGGGTGATCATCTTGGAAGACGCTCACAGACTCAATGAGGAAGCCTCCAATGCCCTCCTGAAAATCCTTGAAGAACCTCCCAGAAACCACGTTTTCATCCTCATAACACCAAATCCCCAGATGCTGCTGCCCACCCTTCTTTCCCGCTGCTGTCACGTGCGTTTTCAACCCTTGGAAAGCAGGTTGATCCTTCAAGAGCTGGTCGAAGGAGAGGGCCTGGAGCCCTCATCAGCTCAAAAAGCGGCCCGCCTCTCCCTGGGAAGCAGGGACCGCGCGCAAGGGCTTTCCCGGGGAACCCTTTCCCGCTGGCAGGAATTGACCGCCGGCCTGATAAAACTCCCCGCCCTCTCCGTTTCCGAGACTTTCCAGTTCGTCTCCCACTGGCTCAAAAATACGGAAGACTTGGAAGAGGACCTTCAGTGCATTAAATTCTGGATGCGGGATATGGTCTTCTCCATCCTCCTTGCAGGACACGATCCCGTCTTTGAACTGGACGCGGAGACCCTTCGGGCACTGGACCAATCGCCCGTGGAGGCTCTTTTTGAATTCTACGACGATGTGGAATCAGCGGCGCACCACCTCACTCTCAATGCAAACAAGCAGTTGATTGTGGAAGGTCTGTGCCTCAGCATAAGGAATATTCTATATGGAAAAGGTCATAGGAATTCGATTTCGCAAGTGCGGCAAGATCTACCACTTTGATCCCGGAAACGTGTCCGTGAAGCGGGGCGATTTTGTGATGGTCAAAACGGAGCAGGGAGCAGGCCTGGGAGAAGTGGCCGAGGGCCCTTATCCCAGGGACCAGCGGGTGCACCCTTCGGAAATCAAAAAAATCGAGCGCCTTGCCACCAATGACGAGATACAGAAACACCTGCGCAACCTTTCCGTTGAGCAGGAAGCGAAAAATTACTGCCTGGAAAGAATCATGGGGCACAAACTGGACATGAACCTGGTGGACGTGGAGTACTTCTACGATGGAAGCCGCATCATCTTTTACTTCACTTCAGACGGCCGGGTAGACTTTCGGGAACTCCTCAAGGACCTCGTTAGAAGGCTGAGGACTCGAGTGGAGCTGAGGCAGATCGGCATTCGCAACCAGGCGAAAATGGTGGGGGGATTGGGCAGCTGCGGCCGAGCCCTCTGCTGCTCCAGTTTTCTGCGCAATTTTCACGCCGTCTCCATCAAAATGGCCAAGGAGCAGAACCTCAGCCTCAACCCCACCAAGATTTCAGGTGCCTGCGGTCGGCTCATGTGCTGCCTTCAATACGAATACGAAACCTATAGAGAACTGAAGAAAGACATGCCCAAGCTCGGCAAGAAGATTGAATTGGCCGAGGGACGGGGCAAAGTCATTCGTCAGAACATTTTCGACCGAACCATCACCGTGCTGCTGGAAGACGGCAAGGAACTGGAGAAGCAGCTGGAACCCAGGCCCAAGGAATGAGGGGCCACACCGCTGCCGCCCTTAAGTCTCCACATGAATCAGCACAAGCAAAGGATGCCCATGGACCGATTCTATGTCACCACGCCCATCTACTATGTCAATGCGGAACCCCACATCGGACACGCGTACACCACGATCGTTGCGGATGTCATGAATCGTTTTCAGAAACTCATGGGCAGAAAGACTTTTTTTCTCACGGGAACGGACGAACATGGGGACAAGATCGTCCAGGCTGCCGAAGACGCCGGCGTGGACCCCAAATCCTATGCGGACAGGATCAGCGCCATGTTCCGGCAAACGTGGCCCCAGCTCAACGTGAGCAACGACCACTTCATCCGCACCACCGATCCCGAACACATGAAGACGGTCCAATACATTCTTCAGAAGGTCCACGACTCGGGAGACATCTATTTCAGCACCTACAAAGGGCTCTACTGTGTCGGGTGCGAAAGGTTCTACACGGAAAAGGAACTGGTGGAGGGGAAATGTCCCGACCACGAGAAGGAACCCGTCGAACGAGAAGAAGCCAACTACTTTTTCCGCATGAGCAAATACCAGGACTGGCTCCTGGAGCACATTCAATCCAACGAGGGCTTCATCCGCCCCGAACGCTACCGCAACGAAGTCCTCTCTTTTCTCAAAGAACCCCTGGAAGACCTCTGCATCTCAAGGCCCAAAGAACGACTGAGCTGGGGCATTCCCCTTCCCTTTGACGACCGGTATGTGACCTACGTTTGGTTCGATGCCCTCATCAATTACGTCTCGGCCATCGGCTACCCCGACGGCCCTTTGTTTCATGAGTTCTGGCCCGTGGCCCAGCACACCATTGCCAAGGACATTCTCAAGCCTCACGGCATCTACTGGCCCACCATGGCCAGGGCTGCGGGATTTCCCCCCTTCCAGCATCTCAATGTGCACGGATACTGGAGAACGGAAGGGGGCAAGATGAGCAAGAGCCACGGGACCGTGGTGCGTCCCTTGGATCTCGCACCTCTCTACGGAGTGGACGCCTTTCGGTATTTCCTCCTCCGGGAAATGGTTTTCGGCCTCGATGCCAATTTCAGCGAGGAGGCCCTGGTCCAGCGCCTCAACTCCGATCTGGCCAACGACCTGGGCAATCTTTTCAGCCGCACCACGGGCATGACGGACCGCTACTTTCAGGGGAAGATTCCCCCCTTCGGCTCCGAACCCGATGAACTGGACCGGTCGCTCGAGACCCAGATGGAAGCCACCCTGGATCAATGGCGCACGGAAATGCCGAGGCTCGCCTTTCACAAAACCCTCATGGCCGTGTGGGAATGCATCAACGCAGCCAATAAGTACGTGGACCATGCAGCACCCTGGAACCTCGCCAAAGACCCAGGGCAGCTCCCAAAGCTGCAGACGGTCCTGCGCACGCTCCTGGAAATCAACAAGGTGGTGGCGGTGCTCATCAGTCCTTTCATGCCCGATACCAGCGAAAAAATGCTGCAGAGGCTGGGGATCGAAAAAGGGGCTTTGGACCTGCGCCTGGAAGAAGACGGGAAATGGGGCACTTTGAAGGCAGGTATGCCCGTGCACAAGGGGGAACCCCTTTTTCCGAGGATTCAAAGAGAAGAGCCGAAGGGAGGCAAGCCTCCCAAGGGAGCAGGCAAACCCGGATCCTCCCGGGATGCGGCCCCGAAACCTGCACCCGCGGAAAAGGATGAAAGCATTTCCTTTGACCTTTTCAAACAGGTGGACCTGCGTGCGGGCATCGTGAAACAGGCCGAGAAAGTGCCCAAGTCGGACAGGCTCTTGCGCCTCATTGTGGACATAGGAGAAGAAAGACAGGTGGTGGCGGGAATCGCCCAAACCCACAGCCCCGAGGAACTGGTGGGAAGGCAGGTCATTGTGGTGGCCAATCTCCAACGGGCGAAAATCATGGGCGTGGAATCCCACGGCATGGTCCTCGCCGTCAAGGATGGAGACACCCTGAAACTGGTCACCACCGAAAGCCCCGTTTCTCCCGGGCTCAAAGTCACCTGACCCCACCGCCGCCCCCAATGCTGTTGACTTAAGCTGTCTCAACCAGTGCAACAACACCTTTACGTCATTCCCGCGAAGGCGGGAATCCAGCTTTTTCAAGACCTTCAGGAACCCCGCCTTCGCGGGGATGACTTGCTAGAACGACACACAAATCCTTAAATCAACAGCATTAACCGCCGCCCCTCACACCTCTCTTCGCCAGCGGGCTCCAAAAAAACCATCCACACCATGGCGATGGGGCCAAGTTCTCAGGAAGGCACCCTGAGTGAAATCCCCACGGCAGCAAGCCAGGAAAGGGGCGGCGTTTTCCAGGTGAAATTGGCTGTTTTCGCTGGTGAATTCTTCGACCACTCCTTCATTCTCCTCACGAAAGACGGTGCACGTGGCGTAAACCAGCACCCCCCCTTCTTTGACAAAGGTGGATGCTCTCTGAAGGAGTTGCTTCTGCATCCGTGAAAACCGGTACGGGTCCTTGGGGTGACGGCGCCATTTGATGTCCGGCTTTCTTCGAAGTGCCCCGAAACCGCTGCAGGGGGCGTCCAGGAGCACGCGATCGAAAGTGCCCGTCTCATGGGCCGTGAGTTCCAAAACGTCCCGGGCCACAGTGGAAATGATGCTCACCGATTGCCTTTTCGCATTCTCCCCGAGACT
>SLCH01000102.1 GCA_007125915.1 Syntrophobacteraceae bacterium | reverse complement strand
TTGTCACCCTGACCCGCAACACCATCGAAGTCAAAGTGACCAACACGCCGGCAAGTTTTGAAAAAATCACAACCGCTACTCCCTTGCAACAGCTGCCACTGGATTTTCTGAGAATCAAACTCGTGGTGTAGACAGTCAAACCAGGAAAAAAGCTAATATTCTATAGCTATATTAATAATTTGAGAATCTTATTCATCGTAACTTCAGCTCAAAGGGAGAGTTTTTTGAAGGCAGGTTTTCACAGACCTTTGCTGTCGATGCATTTTTTCTCGATGGATTCATGGACATGGATTTTTTCGACCCCCAAAAGCTGAAACAACTGGAAAGGGAGCATGTTCTGCTGGATCACGGAGGTCTGAAGAGGTTGCTTGGAACTGTATTTTGTGATCAAATAATTGAATAAAAACAGCCAAAACGGTGTATTCAAAACCCTTGAGTTGCCCGGAACACGCATCATCAGGATGATCTCTGCGAAACCAAAATGATGAATCAGTCGTATGGCCGGGAGAATGTGAAGAGAAGGGTTGTGAGTTCATTATCCACAATGAATAGCCTCATCAGCCAGATCGTAAAAAGGAGGCATTCTCCACAACACCTGATCCAAAGGAGGTTTTTCCATGACAAAAGACGATCGCAAACCCACAACCACCGATGCCGGGGCTCCTGTTTCCAGCGATGAGTTTTCGCTCACGGTAGGTCCTGACGGGCCTGTTTTGCTGCAGGACCATTACCTCATGGAGCAGATGGCCAATTTCAACCGGGAGATGATTCCGGACCGCCAGCCCCATGCCAAGGGTTCCGGGGCTTTTGGGCACTTCGAGGTCACTGCGGATGTGAGCGCCTACACCAAGGCGGCACTGTTCCAGCCGGGAAAGAAGACCGAAGTCCTGGCACGGTTTTCCACGGTGGCCGGCGAGGCCGGCAGCCCCGACACCTGGAGGGACGTGCGCGGTTTCGCCCTGAAGTTCTACACCCCCGAGGGCAATTACGACATGGTGGGCAACAACACTCCGGTGTTTTTTGTGCGCGATCCCATGAAGTTTCAGCATTTCATACATTCCCAGAAGCGCCGTGCGGACAGCGGCCTGCGTGACCACGACATGCAGTGGGACTTCTGGACCCTCTCGCCCGAATCGGCTCATCAGGTCACCATTCTGATGAGCGATCGTGGGGTTCCCAAAAGCTACAGGCACATGAACGGCTACACAAGCCACACCTACATGTGGGTCAATGCCAAGGGCGAGCGTTTCTGGGTGAAATACCACTTCAAGACCGACCAGGGCATCGATTTTCTCACCGATGAGGAGGCCGACCGCATCGCCGGCCAGGACGCCGACTACCACCGGCGCGACCTGTTCGAGGCTATCCAGCGGGGAGAGCATCCGAGCTGGACTCTGAAGGTTCAGATCATGCCCTTCGAGGAAGCAAAAGCCTACCGGTTCAATCCCTTTGACCTGACCAAGGTGTGGCCCCACGGTGATTATCCTTTGCACGAAGTGGGGCGGCTGACGCTCAATCGCAATCCCACCGACTTCCACACGGAAATCGAGCAGGCGGCATTCGAGCCCAACAACTTTGTCCCCGGAATCGGTCCGAGCCCGGACAGAATGCTGCTGGCCCGGCTTCTTTCCTACGCCGACGCCCACCGTGCACGCCTGGGGGTCAACTACAAGCAGATTCCCGTTAACCGCCCCAAATGCCCGGTCCACAGCTACAGCAAAGGGGGGACCATGCGGGTCGAAAATGTCTCCGATCCCGTGTACGCGCCCAACTCCAAGGGCGGACCAAAGGCGGACGGCGAGCGCTATCCCGAAGAGGCCGTATGGAGCGCCAGCGGTGATTTCGTCCGGTCCGCCTACACCCTGCGCAAGGAGGACGACGATTTCGGCCAGGCCGGCACCCTGGTGCGGAAGGTCATGGACGATGCGCAGCGCGACCGTTTGGTGTCAAACGTTGTGGGACACCTCAAAAAAGGCGTTTCAGAACCGGTGCTGCAGCGTGCTCTCGACTACTGGCGCAGCATCGACAAAGAAGTTGGTGACCGCATCGCCAAGGGGGTGAAAGGGAGCTGATTTTGAAGTTGCAGCGTGTCCCATGCATCAGCGAATGACTGAGTTTCCCATGGAGGTTGCTCGTGAGCCTCCATGGGGCATGAACACAGTGAGGCCAAACCCAAAAATTTGAATTTCATCCGAAAAGCAATGAGGACTTCTCATGAACTAAAGTTTGAGAGCGGGTCAGATTCAATCCCTTTGTTTGAGTCCCCTTTCTATTCCATCCTCTCCATTCACTGATGCGGACTCCTGTTCTGCGGCATGAGCATTTTGAGGATATTTAACAGGGCGATGATTTCTTTTCGTCAGTCTCATGAATCGTCAGTTATTTGAATAAAAAGGGCTGGGGAGGAAATTCATCTTCACGGGATATGGATGAAATGCCGGTCTGCCAGGTGAAACTGCGGGGCTTTCATGGGGAGTCGGATTCTCCTCGACTTTGGGGGTGTCTGAAACAGTCGCATGTCGTCCGGTGGTGGGGCGATGCGGGGAGGGAACTGCCGGCTCTCGCTCACCAGTCACCGGAAAACGCCGCCATCATCATGGCCAATGGGATTCCTGTGGGCTTTATG
Source organism: Syntrophobacteraceae bacterium (assembly GCA_007125915.1). Taxonomy (GTDB): domain Bacteria; phylum Desulfobacterota; class Syntrophobacteria; order Syntrophobacterales; family Syntrophobacteraceae; genus SLCH01. Next base: position 596 of record SLCH01000102.1, on the reverse strand, counting down.
TGCTGGCAGCGTCCTTCCAGAGAGGAACTCGCGGCGGTGAGCCTGGGAGATCTTCCGGCAAACCTCGTGGATGTGGATCTCCTCATTGGAGAATCCTCGCTCCTGGGCCAGGGAATTGGACCCAGAGCCCTGCTTCTCCTCAGGGAGCGCCTTTGTGCAGATCCATTGGTTTCACACCTGGGGGTTGGAACATCGGCTTCCAATGAGAGGGCCGTGCGCGCGTATCGCAAGGCCGGTTTCCCCCTGTTCCACTCCTTTGAAGACTCCCAGTGGGGTCCGTGGTTCTACATGGTTGCAGAGTGCCCTTCCGGTGAAAGAGCAAAATCGAAAAAGCACCTTATGAAATGACTCCCATGACCGAGAAAAACAGGCCCTTTCACCTCTTCCCGAGAAAAAAACTGTGACGTGCTTGCCCAGGTTTTCCCCCATCCACGATGGATGGACCATGGTGGTGGCGGGAACGCTGGTCCGGCGATTGCCGAAATTGGAACTGCCCCGGGATCGTCACCCTCAATCCCTCAAAGCTGCGAAATGGCCAGACAGGCTCAGTGTCCTGAAAAGCTCCTTAACAAGAGCGAGAACCTCCTCGACAAAGA
>SLCH01000175.1 GCA_007125915.1 Syntrophobacteraceae bacterium | reverse complement strand
TGCATGGAATTCAACGGCCAGCCCATGGAGGGAGACGTGGTCCACACGCACACGTGGTATGCGGCCTGGGGAGGCATTGTGGCCAAACTGGCTTACGGACTGCCTCTGGTGGTCACGGTCCATTCCCTGGAGCCTCTGCGCCCGTGGAAGCGGGAACAGCTGGGCCGCGGCTACGACGTGTCTTCCTGGGTGGAAAAATGTGCCCTGGAAATGGCCGATGCGGTCATCGCCGTTTCCCGGGAAGACCTGAAAGAAATCCTGTCCCGTTTTTCAGTGGACCGGGAGAAAGCCTGGGTCATTCCCAACGGCATCGACGTGGAACAGTACCGCCCCGCTGCGGGAAGAGAGTTTCTCCAATCCCGGGGCATCGGAGAAGACAGCCCTTATGTGCTTTTCCTGGGCCGCGTCAGCCGCCAGAAAGGCATTGGCCACTTTCTCAGGGCCGCCCGGAAGCTTGATCCCCGCGTTCAGGTGGTCATGTGCGCCGGGAGTCCTGAAACTCCTGAGCTGGCTCGGGAAGTGGAGGAGGCCTGGAGCCGGCTGGTTCAGGAGCGTCCCCATTCCCTGTGGATTCGGGAGATGATTCCAAGGGATGCGGCCATCGAGCTCTATTCTCATGCCGCCGTGTTCTGCTGCCCATCCGTTTACGAGCCTTTCGGGATCATCAATCTGGAGGCCATGGCGTGCGAAACACCCGTGGTGGCGAGCCAGGTGGGGGGCATCAAGGATGTGGTGATCCATGGGGAAACGGGCTTCCTGGTGCCCTTTGAGCGGCGGTCCCCGGAAGATCCCGAACCGGCAGACGCTGAATCCTTTGCGGATGACCTGGCTCGGGCCATGAACCGCCTGCTGGCCGATTCCGCCCTCAGTGCCGTCATGGGACAAAAGGGCAGGGCCCGGGTCGTGGAGCATTTCGGCTGGGACCGGGTTGCAGGGAGGGTCATGGAAGTCTACGGGCATGTGACGGGAAGGGGCGGCGCTCTTGCCGGCGCGGACGAGCTGCACCTGGACTCTCTTGCGGCGGCTCCCAGAGGGCTTCCCTTGAGGAGCAGGTGATTTCGACCCTTCACACGATCAATGTCCCGTCACATGGGAATGGCCATGCCCCTGCCCGGGGGTTCTTATCCGGGGTAAGGGTCCTGAGCGCCTTTTAAGCATGGCCCTGGAGGGAATCCTGTCTTTTCAGGGTCTTCGGGAGCTTCTTTTTCACGGTTCACCGGGTGAAGGGGCGCCAATGCCTTCCCATTGAACATCATGGAATTCAAATGGAGCATTCTGGACCTGTTTTAAGGGTCCAATGCCCTCAACAGACTCAGTGCAAGGAGCGACGATGACTTTCTCTCCCAAGGGTGCGGCCGCGATTTCTCAGGAATACACACATCGGGTGTGGATTGAAAATGTCAAGCCGCAGATCGACTGCGGACGGTTCCCCGTGAAAAGGGTGGTGGGTGAAAAGGTGCGCGTTTCGGCGGACATTTTCACAGACGGCCACGACGCCCTTCAGGCGGTGATGCTCTATCGCCCTTGCGCATCGGAACACTGGCGGGAGGTTCCCATGGCCTTTCAGGGAAACGACCGCTACGCGGCCACCTTCACCGTCACGTCCCTGGAGCCCTATGAATATTCCGTGGAGGCCTGGCTGGACCCCTTCACCACCTGGAAAGATGGGCTGCGCAAGAAGTTCGAGGCGGGCCAGGACGTGCAGAGCGAACTGCTGGAGGGCATGAAGCTTTTGAAGGATGCCTCGGAAAGGGCTTCTGACGCGGACCGGCGATGGCTGCATGAGAAGGCGGATTTTCTGGGGGGAGAAGGATCGCAGGGGGAGAGGGTGGCCGCTGCCCTCAGCGAGGAGCTCCAGGCCATCATGGGCCGCTATCCCGACCGTTCCAGGACGGTGATCCATGAGCCCGTCCTGCGCGTGAAAGCGGATCGTGAGCGGGCGCGCTTCAGCGCCTGGTATGAGCTGTTCCCCCGTTCGGCCGCCAGCGAACCTTCAAAGCACGGCACCTTCAAGGACGTGGAGGCCCTCTTGCCCATGGTCGCGGCCATGGGGTTCGATGTTCTGTATCTGCCCCCCATTCATCCCATCGGAAGGGTGAAGCGCAAAGGGCCCAACAACACTCTCACGGCGGGCCCCGAGGATCCGGGAAGTCCCTGGGCCATCGGTGCCGCGGAGGGGGGGCACAAGGCCGTGCATCCCGATCTGGGAACCCTGGAAGATTTCGAGAACTTTGTGAAAGCGGCAGAGCGTCATGGCCTGGACGTGGCCATCGACCTGGCTTACCAGTGCGCCCCCGATCACCCCTACGTTTCCGAACATCCCGAGTGGTTTTTGCACCGGCCCGACGGAAGCATCAAGTATGCGGAAAACCCACCCAAAAAATACCAGGACGTCTACCCCATCAACTTTGACAATGAGAACTGGGTGGAGTTGTGGGAGGAACTCAAGAGCGTGGTGGATTTCTGGATCGAGCGGGGGGTGCGCATTTTCCGCGTGGACAATCCTCACACCAAGCCCCTGCGGTTCTGGCAGTGGCTCATCACGGAAATTCATGAGAAGCATCCCGACATCATATTCCTGTCGGAAGCCTTCACGCGGCCCAAGGTCATGAATGCCCTGGCCAAGGCCGGCTTCAACCAGTCCTACACCTACTTCACCTGGAGAAACACCAAGCAGGAACTCACCCAGTACCTGACGGAACTGACCCGCACCGACCAGCAGGAGTTTTTCCGCCCCAATTTTTTCACCAACACGCCCGACATCCTGCCCGAGTACCTGCAGTTCGGGGGCAGGGCCGCCTTCATGGTGCGCACGGTCCTGGCGGCCACTCTCAGTTCCAACTACGGCATCTACAGCAGTTTTGAACTGTGCGAGGGCCGGGCCGTTCCCGGAACGGAGGAGTACCTGGATTCGGAGAAGTACCAGATTCGTCAGTGGGACTGGGACCGTCCCGGAAACATTCGGGACTACATCACGCGCGTGAATCGCATACGAAGGGAAAATCCAGCCCTGCACAGCAACGAGCGCCTGCGCTTTTACCTGGTGGAAAACGAGCACCTGCTTTTTTACGGGAAGACCACCGAGGACCTTTCCAACATCATCCTGGTGGTGGTGAACCTGGACCCTTACCAGAGACACGACGGCTGGGTCTATGTTCCCCTGGAGGAGCTGAACATCGGCGTCCAGGAGGTCTACCAGGTGCACGATCTCCTGGGAGACGGCCG
>SLCH01000228.1 GCA_007125915.1 Syntrophobacteraceae bacterium | reverse complement strand
TGGGGGGATCGGATCCTTTCATGATCCTGGAAGATGCGGACCTGGACAAGGCGGCCAGGGTGGGGGTGCAGGCCCGGTTCATGAACGCGGGGCAAAGCTGCATCGCCGCCAAGCGTTTTTTGGTCATGAAATCCGTGTACGAAGCATTCCTGGAAAAATTCGTAAAGGAGATGAGGACCCTCAAGCTGGGAGACCCGCTCCACGAAGGGACGGATATGGGTCCCCTGGCCCGAGGGGAGTTCATAGGGGAGCTTGAAGACCAGCTGGCCGATGCCCGGGAAAAGGGAGCTCAGATCATTGCGGGCCCTTCCGCCCCTGAAGGAAGGGGCTATTTTTTCAGTCCCGTTGCCGTCACGGGGGTCACACCTTCCATGAGGATTTTTCAGGAGGAGGTATTCGGCCCCATCGCTCCCATCCTCGCCGTGGAAACGGAAGAGGAAATGGTCCGGCTGGCCAACGACACGGAATTCGGGCTGGGCGCTTCCATATGGACCCGGAACATTGAGCGGGGGGAGGCCATGGCCCGGAAGATTCGCGCAGGCTTCACGGCCATCAATGACATGGTCAAATCAGATCCCCGCCTGCCTTTCGGGGGCATCAAAAGATCGGGAATCGGCAGGGAGCTCTCCCATTTCGGCATGGAGGAGTTCACCAACCCCAAGACAGTGGTGGTCCAGTCATCATGAGTGTCAGAAAAGAGGAAGATGGGCTGGGTGACGTGTTTGTGCCCCGGGATGCCTACTACGGAGCTTCCACTCAGCGGGCCGTGGAAAACTTTCCCGTGAGCGGCCTCACCTTCAGCCGGCCCTTCATCATGGCCCTGGGGCTTGTGAAGAGGCATGCCGCCGCCGTGAACAGGGAACTGGGGCTCCTGGAGGATAGAATTGCCGAGGCGGTGGAAGAGGCCGCGCAGGAAGTGGTGGACGGCCTGCTGGACAACCAGTTTGTGGTGGATGTTTTTCAGACGGGATCGGGCACATCCACCAACATGAATGCCAACGAGGTCATCGCGGGACGGGCCAATGAAATGCTGACGGGCAAACGGGGGGGAAAGTTCCCCGTGCATCCCAACGACCATGTGAACCTGGGCCAGTCCAGCAACGACGTCATTCCCACCGTGCTTCACGTGGCGGCGCACCTGCAGGTGGAGGAAAACCTCGTGCCCGCCCTGCGCGGCCTTCATGGCGTTCTCGTGGAAAAGTCCGAGGAATTTGCCCGCGTTCTCAAGATCGGCCGGACCCATCTTCAGGACGCCGTTCCCCTTTTCCTGGGCCAGGAACTGGGCGGCCACGCACGCCAGGTGCAGCTGGGAAGGGAGCGTATCCAGGAAGCTTCCAGGGGTCTTCTGGAGCTGGCCCTGGGAGGCACTGCCGTGGGAACGGGACTCAACGCGCACCCTGAATTTGCACAAAGGGTCATTGCATCCCTGGCCCGGGAAACGGGATGCGCCTTCCGGGAGGCCATGAACCATTTTGAAGCCCAGGGCGCTCAGGACAGCGTGGTGTTTTTGAGCGGAGCCCTCAAGGCCGCCGCCCTGGGCCTCCACAAGGTCGCCAATGACCTGCGCTGGCTCGCCTCGGGGCCCCGGTGCGGGCTGGGGGAAATCAACCTGCCCTCTCTTCAGCCCGGTTCTTCCATCATGCCCGGCAAGGTCAATCCCGTGATTCCGGAAGTGGTGATTCAGGTTGCCGCCCAGGTTGTGGGCAACGATGCGGCCATCACCCTGGGTGGCCAGGGGGGCACACTGGAACTGAACACCATGCTTCCCCTCATGGCCCACAACCTTTTGCAGTCCATCACGCTCCTGGCTTCCGCATCCCGGCTCTTTCACACCCGGTGCATCGAGGGCATGACGGCCAATGAAGAGAGGTGCCGGGCCGCTGTGGAGCGCAGCCTGGCCCTTGCCACCTACCTGGCCCCCCTCCTTGGATACGACAGGGCTGCGGACATTTCCAGAAAGGCCTGGGCGGAAGGGAAGACCATCAGGGAAGTGGCCCTGGAAGAGAAGATCCTTACGGAAGAAGAACTGGACACCATTTACGAGCGCATCTACGGGGAAAAATGAAAAGTTTTCCCAATGTTTTCCCGCTGCAGGGCAAGTCTTTCGCGCGAAGGAGGAATGATTTGAGCACCGCATCCATGGCCAGTCCTACGGGGCTATCACGCATCAAGCTCTTCATGGCCCTTTCCAGAACTCCCCATGGACTGCTCGACATGGCCACCCCCGCCATGGCCGCCATGCTCTGGCTGGGACACGTGCCCGCAGCCCCCGTGGTCATCTTGGGTTTGATCACCGCCTTTGCCGGTTACACGGCCGTGTATGCCCTCAACGATGTGGTGGATTACCGCGTGGATCGGGAGAAATTTCAATCCCTCGGCCTGGAAACCACCGGAAATGACCTGGATTCCGTGTTCGTGCGTCACCCTCTCGCCCAGGGACTGCTGACACTCAAGGAGGGGATTCTTTGGACCGCCGGCTGGGGAACCGTGGCCCTTGTGGGTGCTTATATGCTCAACCCCCTCTGCGCCCTGGTCTTCTTGGCGGGGTGTCTGCTGGAAGCCATTTACTGCCTGCTTCTTCGAGTGAGCTACTTTCGAACGGCGGTGAGCGGAGGAGTGAAGACAGCGGGTGGCCTCGCCGCGGTTTTTGCCGTGACGTCCGATCCCTCCGCCATTTTTCTGGTCCTGCTCTTCCTTTGGCTTTTCAGCTGGGAAGTGGGAGGCCAGAACGTGCCCAATGACTGGACGGATATGGATGCGGACAGAGACATGAAGGCGCAGACCATACCCGTACGGCTGGGGACGGAGAGGGCCGCCCGGATCATTCTCCGGAGCCTGGTGGGAAGCGTGCTCTTGAGTTTGGTGTTGTACGCGGCCACGCCCGCTTCCCTGCACCTCATTTACCTGCCGGGGGCTCTTATCATCGGAGGCGTCCTGCTCCTCCTTCCCGCCTGGAAGCTCCATCAATCGTTGAATAGAGAGCACGCTGCCGCCCTGTTCAACCGGGCCAGCTATTACCCTCTCTGCATGTTCCTTCTGGTGACCGTGAGCGCCTTTCTGTCATGATCGTAACGTGAGTTTTTTTCTTGTGTTCGCAGCATGGTCGACGCTCGAGGGCTGGAGCCCGGCCCCCAGGGCTGTTGTTGTCAGGGATTGGGTGTTGCTCTGTTCCGTGCCCTTCCCCACGTGAAGGGGGGTCTGGAAGATCTTGAAAAGGAAGGATTTCCGCCTCTGCGGGAATGGCCTGAAGGGGCTTTTATTCAGGCTG
>SLCH01000091.1 GCA_007125915.1 Syntrophobacteraceae bacterium | reverse complement strand
GAAGTTCGATGGTTTCCCCCGCTGTCAGCTGGAGCCGGGCGATGTCCAGTTCCATATCCGTCAGAGGGCCATGCTGAACCTGCACTGGAACTTCAGCGGTGATCTCGTCGAGGGAGGCTTTCACCGAACCCTCTCCAACCACTCGAGCGAGAAAGGCTCCATCCTGGGCGATGGTCCCCACATCTCCCACCACTTCCCAATGAACCCGGACGGGGAGTGGATAGTCCTGGGCGTTGAAGCCCTTGGCGTGAAAATCGACACTTTGTCCTGCTTTCAGTTCAGCGCCGGAAGGTTCGATTTGAAGGCGTGCGACCTCCCCTGCCGTGACCACGAATGGGTGCCCCTGAGTGACGTCTTCGTAATTGGCCAGGAGGATGCCTCTCCCAGGTTCCCGCATGAAGACGGTGGATTCTTCTTTGATTTCCGCATTCTCACCGCTTATGGACCATTCAGCGGTGACCGTTGTGTGGTTTCCATGTTCGTCATACCCTACGGCTTCAAAGGTGATCTCCTGACCTGCTTCAAATTCTCTGTCTTTGGGCAGGATCTCGAGCCTCACAATTCTTGTGGCCTCGATGCGAAGCTCACCAGTGGCCTCAGCGCTTTGCAGCAGGATCACGTTGATGCCGGGCTCCGGGGACAGGGTCACAAGAAACTCACCCTCTCCCGAAGGGTTGAGGACAATCGTTTCATGACTGAGTGAGGCGCCTTCGGTGGGGGTTGACAGGGTGACCTCATTGTACCCCGCCGGTTCATTGTCTGCTGTCAAGGCTCTCACCCTGACCGTGATTTGCGAATTGGGCAGCGCAGCGGTCTCTTCAGGTTCTGTTTCAAAGCTCGCGGGTGCAGGAGGCTTGACCAGAACCCGGGCAGTTCCCGTGATTCCATCACCCGTGGCCATGACCAGGGCTTCGCCCGGCTCCTGGGCCATGAAAAGGCCATCCTGATCTATGGAGCCCGCTTCACCTTCCACACTCCACTGCACGATGATTTCAGGCATTTCCTCGTCCTGAGAGGAAAAGGGAGTGGCCTGGAAGGTTGCACTCTCGCCCACAAAAAGCGTCGTTTCTTCGGGGGACACCTGAATCCTGTCCAGTGTTGGCTGAGCACAGCCCCAAAAGGCCAGAATGGCAAAAGCGGCCAGAAGGAGTAGCGCGACGGGTGTCTTAAGGTTTCTCTCGCCTTTCATCTTTTCCCTCCTAAAATTTTCCAGTGAGTGCAGGTTTCGACGGTCAGTGAAACGTTGGAATGACCAGTTTATTGAATCTTTTTGAGGAAACAGAAAAAACTGTTCTGTTGAGGGTACGTCACATGACTTGCTTCTCAGAATTTGGAGCGGTAAAAGGATTCGTTTCGCCGGGAGCAGATCAGCTGTTTTGAAACCAGAAATTCAGATCCAGTGGAATGGCACAATTGCTCTTCTCCTGTATACTACTATGAAATTGATCATATTCGAAGTGAAAGCTCGATTTTATAAAAATTTTATGCGTCTGTGAGTTTTTTGAAATGCGGAGAGTCTTCCCGGTGAGTGAAAGTTGGTCATGAGCACATGAAAGGAAAAGAATTTTGTTATGTCCCTGAGATTATTATCATTCAGAGAGCTGGTCGCCATTGAGGAGCGGCATCGAGCGGGCAGATTGAAACCGGATGATGTGGACCGTCTCATCTACTCGGTGCGCAGGCTTCGGGAAGATTGGGCTCTCAAGGAAAAAGATGAAGGACAAGTGGAAGAAGGCCAAGTGAAGGGAGAAGAGACGTCTCCTAAAAAGACTTTCTTGGGAAGGTGCGTCAAAGCGGAAGTTTTCACCGACGGCGCATGCCAGGGCAACCCCGGTCCGGGAGGCTGGGGTGTTATTTTGCGCGTTCAAGGGCGGGAACGGGAGCTTTCGGGAGGGGCGCCGCACACGACCAACAACCGCATGGAAATGACCGCCGTCATAGAGGGTCTGAAGGCATTGCCCGAAGGATGCCATGTGGCCCTCACCACCGACTCCCAGTACGTGCAGAAGGGAATCACCCAGTGGATCAAGAACTGGAAACGCAACGGCTGGAAAAATGCCGCCAGAGAACCTGTCAAAAATGCCGACCTTTGGCGAGAAATGGATCGATTGAGTCAAAAGCATTCCATAAATTGGCATTGGGTCAGGGGTCACAGCGGGCACCGGGAGAATGAGCGCTGCGACCAACTCGCGCGAAGGGAAATTGAAAAGAACCTTGCTGGTTGATGCTGATCGGGGGGCCTTTGCGAAATGGGCGCAGCCCGTCGCCCAATGAGACGTGCGGGTCAAAATGACGGGAAGGCTGCACCAGTTGAAAAAAAACGGGAATATTCCAGTGCCCTCAAGGCTTTGTTCCCGGTTTTTGACTTTTCTTGAATATCACATGAAAAAGCAAGATCACGGTGAGATTCATGGAGGCAATCATGAAAAAACTGTTGCGGAAACCAATGTGCCCCGCGATGGCTCCCATGACCAGGGCTCCCAGCATCATTCCCAGGTATATGGCGCCATTGTAGCCACCCATGGCGAGGCCGCGGCAGCTCGGACCGACCAGTTCCGTCATGAGAGTCCCTATGGCTGTGAACCCGGTTCCCATGCTGAATCCCATTACCGCTGCAAAGAGAATGAAGGTGTGGAAGCTGGAGGCGGTACCCACGCCCGCCATGCACAGGGCAAAACTTGTGAGCCCAGCCACCACCAGGTGATTCCGCCTGGTGATCCTGTCGCTCAGATAACCGAAAGGCAGCCTTGAAAGAGCATTGAAAAGAGCTTGCGCAGCAAAGATGAGCCCTATCTGTCCGATGTTGACTCCTTGCTCTTTGGCGTGTAAGGGAACAAAAGTGAGAAAGGTTCCCATTCCCGTGCATGCGCCCAGGGTCACGAGCCAGCAGGCCATGAGGGGAACATTGGTGACGAGTTCCCGGGCCACGATCAAAAATGGAAGTTTGGGAGGCTTTTCCAGAGCAACGTCCCTCGCCCGCGGCAGGAAGAAAATGGCCATGACCAGGAGCGCGAGGAGGAATGTTCCTGAAGCGGCAAAAACCGCTTGAAAACTCAGCAAGTGGGCGATCATGCCTCCCGCGGCGGGCCCTGTGCTCATGCCCGCATAAATGGCAAGTGTGTACCAGCCATAGGTGCGTCCCATATGGGTCACTGGCGAGATGTCCGTGGCATAGGACATGAGGGTGGGCGCAAGAGCGGCTTGTCCAAGACCGAAAAAAACGTAGGCCAGGATCATCTGTTCAGGTGTTTTACAAAACACGAGAACGAAAGAGG
>SLCH01000120.1 GCA_007125915.1 Syntrophobacteraceae bacterium | reverse complement strand
TCCTGGTTCCATGCCATGACCATCTGGAGCTGATTGGGGTCTTTCCAGTGGAAGTTGTTCAAAAAATTGTAGACTTCCGGCATATCTTCCTCAAGCCCATTGCGCACCACGGTGTGAATGCGTTCCTCACCCCCGAGAATGCCCTTGGGGTCATCAAGGTACTTGAGATCCCAGACCCCGAATTTCCAGTGGGGTGACCATCCCGTGACCACGATCCATTCATTGCGATCGATGGCGTTGCTCAAAGCTGCGGTCATGGTGGCGTCGCTTCCTTCAATGAGATTCATTCGATCCAGTCTGTAATCCTGTACGGCCTCTTCGGAGAGGCGCATGAGACCCGCACCAGGGTCGATGCCGATGATTCTGCGGTTGAACTTGTCCGCATGCTCATTCACTTCAGCAATGGAGTCGATGGTCACATAGGAAGGGACCACCCAGCCCAGCCTGGCGCCGCCAACGATGGGGCCGAGATCTTCCACGTTGCCTTTGACCCTTTCGTAATAATCCGCATGGGTCACGGGCAGCCATGCGGTGACCATCCCGTCCACATTTCCGGTGCCCACCGCCTGCCACATGGCCGCAGCGGCTACGGGCAAAATTTCCACTTCATAGCCCATTTTTTCCTGAAGCACCGCCTGAACCAGGTGCGTGCTGGCGGCAGCGCAGTCCCATTCCACATAGGCGATGCGGACGCTTTTGTTTTGAGCGGAAACGGTGCCCGCTGTGAGGAGCAGGGCTGTTGCAAGCCCCAAAAGCACTTGAAAAAGTTTTCCCTGTTTCATGTTTCGTAACTCCTTGCAGTTTGATGGTTAACGTTTTTTGGTTCCCACGTGCTGCAGCACACGGTCCAAAATAATGGCCACAATGACAATTCCTATGCCTGCTTCAAACCCGCTGCCCATCTGGAGCCGCTGGATGGCCCGCCAGACTTCGCCGCCCAGGCCTCGGGCTCCGATCATGGCCGCAATGACCACCATGGACAAGCCCAGCATGACCGTCTGATTCACACCGGCCATGATGGTTGGAGTGGCCAGAGGCAGCTGGAGCTTGAAAAGCTTCTGCCACTTGCTGGACCCAAAAGCGTCGGCACATTCCACAAGCTCCCGGGGCACCTGCTGAATGCCAAGGCATGTGAGGCGAATGGCCGGCGGCATGGAAAAGATGACGGTGGCGAATATGGCGGCCACCTTGCCCAGTCCGAAAAAAGGAATGGCCGGAATGAGATAGACAAAGGCGGGCATGGTTTGCATCACGTCCAGGATGGGTTGAACCACGCGGTTCACACCATTGTTCAGTGCGGCCAGAATGCCTATGGGCACTCCGATGCTCAATGCGGTCAGGGTGGCAATGAGCACCAGGGTGATGGTGCTGACGGTGGCAACCCAAAGGCCCATGTTCCAGATGAGCATCAGCCCCAGCAGGGTGAACAGGGCGATGCCCCACTTTCGGGTCAGCCAAAAGGCGATTCCCGCCACCATGAAGATGAAAAGCCATGGGGGCAGAAAGAGGAGACCATTTTCCAGGTAGCGGATCACGTTTTCCATGATACGGGTGAAGGCGATGGTCAAAAAGGAAAAGTTGGTCACCAGAAAGTCGATGAAGGCTTCGATGGTGGCGCCCAAGGGTATTCTAGGCATTGTTGTTCCTCCCGCGTTCCGCAAGGGCTGCCAGCAGAGAACCGCGTATGACCACTCCTTTGAGCTTGCCGTCGGAGCCCACCACTGGAAGGGGGTAGGGCAGGTTGGCCATGATGGGAATCAGGTCTGCGGCCGGAGTGTCGGGAGCCACGCTGACAAAGTCTGTCTGCATGATGTGGTGCAGTTCGGTTTCGTGGCGCTGAACCCCTTCGGATGCTGCATCGGCAGAGACGAGGCCGATGACCTTTTGGTCTTTGTCGTGCACAAAAATTTGGGATAACTGCTGCTTTTGCATGAAGCGCAGGGCTGATTTGGGGCCATGAGCCGAAAGCAGCACCGTGGCCTTGGGTTTCACCATCACCGATTCCGCCGTGAGCACTTTGGTCAAATCCACGTTTTCCACGAAGCGGGCCACATAGTCATTGGCCGGATTGGTGAGGATCTCCTCCGCCGTGCCGATTTGCACGATGGCTCCGTCTTTCATGAGCACAAGCCGGTCCCCCAGTTTCAGAGCTTCATCCAGATCGTGACTGATGAAAACGATGGTTTTGCGCATTCTGCTTTGCAGGCTGATCAGTTCATCCTGCATATCGCTTCGAATGAGGGGGTCCAGGGCGCTGAAGGCCTCGTCCATGAGAAGAATGTCAGGGTCCAGTGCCAGCGCTCTCGCAAGTCCCACGCGCTGCTGCATGCCGCCCGAGAGGTTTGCCGGGTAATAATCTTCCCACCCGCTCAAGCCAACCTGCTCCAGGGCGATCATGGCCTTTTCCCTGCGTGCTGCGGGCGCCATGCCCCTGATTTCCAGTCCATATTCGGCATTTTGGCAGACTGTGCGATGGGGAAAGAGGGCGAAGTTCTGGAAGACCATGCCCAGCTTGCTCAAGCGAACGTGGCGGAGTTCATCGCTGGAAAGAGAAGTGATGTCCTGGTCGTCTATGAAAATCTCTCCCGCCGTGGGTTCTATGAGCCGGTTGATGCAGCGGACCAGAGTTGACTTCCCGCTTCCGGACAATCCCATGACCACCACGATTTCTCCCTCATCCACGGTGAAGCTGGCTTGGGAAACGCCCACACCGCAGCCTGTTTTTTCCAGAATCTCATCTTTGCTTGCCCCATCGTGAAGCATTTTCAGAGCTTCCTGGGAATGAGAACCGAAGATTTTCGTCAAATGGTTCACGCGTATCTTGGGCTCTTTTTCTCTTTCGGACATGAAAATTTTTCCTCGTTTCATGATTCATTGAAGGACGGTGCATTCCGTGCTGCAAAGGGGTTTTTGATTTTGGGGAAAGGCCTCTGTGGTGCTCCCGTGCCTGCCAGAACCGATGTCAAAACTATTCAAGTTTGCGGTAGAGTGTGCGTCGGCAAATGCCCAGGATGGCGGCCGCACGGCGTTTGTTCCCCCCCACTTTGTTCAGCACGTGTCGTATGTAATGCTTTTCCGCCTCGGACAGCGTGGGCAGCCGTTCATCCCTTTGCATGAGGCTGGAACAGGTGCTCTCCGTGTCCATGATGCCCGCGGGCGATGTTTCCCTGATCCTGGCCGGCAGGTGCTCGGGTAGAATGAGTTTTCCATCGCAAAAGGTCACCGCGCGCTCAATGGCGTTTTTCAATTCGCGCACATTTCCCGGAAATGGGTATCGCT
>SLCH01000140.1 GCA_007125915.1 Syntrophobacteraceae bacterium | reverse complement strand
TCCGTCACATGGACCTGCCCGTTGCGCATGGGTTCGATGAACCAGGGGCGGTCGGAGAGATCGTCCCCCACCCGAGCCGACTCATATTTGGCCTTGTCCACAATGTGAGTGATGTTGCGCGTGATTTTGCAGCCTTCCCCGTCCACCACATAAACGTACTGAATAAAAGGGTTCAGGTCCACCAGAGTCTGAAGCACGGGTTCCTGCCGTTCTGGTTCCATGCTCTTGATGGCATCGCTTTCCACCACTTCTTCCACCAGGTGGGCGGCCAGGGCGCGGGCGCGCTGCTTCAAACGGTCGAATTCACTCACGAAAAATTCGGGCAGGTAGCGGCGTGCCCAGCGTTCCAGCTCTTCCGTGGAGATGGATGTGTTGCGCCCCTGGTCGTACTCCTGCATGATGCGCTTGTAAATTTTCACGATGCCGGGGTGGCGCTTATCGAGCCTCCGTTCTCCCTCAAGCCGAAGCCGCGTGTTCACCCAGTAGGCGACGCTGGCGATCCCCGACTTGTCTGTGATGATGATGCTGATGGGCCTGTTGAGCAGGCGGCGCGTGTCGAACACATTGTAGATCTCTTCGTGTTTCACCAGTCCATCCGCATGGATGCCCGCACGGGTCGCGTTGAATTCCTCCCCCACAAAAGGGTAGTTGGGGGGTATGCGGTATCCCAGTTCTCTCTGAAAATACTCGGCCATGTCCGTGATGGCAGTGGTGTCGATGCCCTGGGTGTCTCCATGAAGACCGATGTATTCCAGCAGCAGCCCCTCTATGGGCGCATTTCCCGTCCGCTCTCCAAATCCGAGCAGGGTTCCGTTCACACCGGAGCAGCCGTAGAGCCATGCGGTGCTGGCGTTCACCAGCACCTTGTGAAAGTCGTTGTGGCCATGCCATTCCAGCAGATGGCCGGGGACTCCCGCGTCGTCGATGAAAGCTCGAACCAGCTTGGGAACACTGCGGGGAAGGGCGGCTCCAGGGTAGGTGATGCCGAAACCCAGAGTGTCACAGAGGCGCACTTTGATGTCCACACCGCTTTCCTCTCTGAGCTTCATGAGTTCCATGGCAAAGGGAATGCAAAAACCGTATATGTCCGCACGGGTGATGTCCTCGAAGTGGCAGCGGGGAATGATTCCTTTGTCCAGGGCGGTCCGCACGATGTTCAGGTATTTGTTGAGGGCCGTTTTGCGGTCGAGCTGAAGCTTGAGAAAGATGTGGTAATCGGAAACGGAAGTGAGAATCCCCGTTTCCCCGATGCCCATTTCTGCGACCAGGTTCAGGTCCGACTCCACCGCACGAATCCAGCCGGTGATGCCCGGGTACTCGTAATCCTTGGATCGGCACAGGTCCAGTGCTTCCCGGTCTTTGGCCGTGTAAAGGAAAAATTCCGCCTGGCGAACGACCCCATTGGGCCCCGAAAGGCGATGCAGCAGGTCAAAGATGGTGCCTATCTGAGAAACCGTGTAAGGGGGACGGGCCTGCTGTCCATCCCGAAAAGTCGTGTCCGTGATGAACATGTCTTCGGCGGGATCGATGGGGATAATCCGGTTGTCGAAGTCGATGAGAGGGACTTCCTCGTAGGGGAAGATCTCCCGCATGAGGTTCGGTTCGGGAGTGTCAATGAGCTGAGGCATCCAGAATCTGGAATGCTCGTGCTCGAGAACCCGCTTTTTGCTGCTCCACCGGGCCATGGGGTCAGCTCCTCTTTATGATTTTTCTTTCTTCACGTGAAAAAAACCTGCGTCACGAGCGTTTTGGAAGAGGGTTCATTTCTTTTCCGTTTCCACTTTGACGCACAATTCCAGCAATTGCCGAATGTCCGGTTCCGACGGAGCCCCACTCATGAGGCAGGTGGCCTTTTGAGTCTTGGGAAAAGCTATGACGTCCCTGATGGAACTGCAACGGCACAGGAGCATGACCAGCCGGTCGAAACCAAAAGCGATGCCGCCGTGAGGGGGCGCGCCATGCTGCAGGGCCTCCAGCAGGAAACCAAATTTTTCTTCGGCCTCTTCAGGACTGATGCCAAGGGCTCTGAAAATTCGCGTCTGCACATCCTGGCGATGGACGCGTATGGACCCGCCGCCGATTTCCGTGCCGTTGAGCACCAGGTCATAGGCGCGGCTTCGCACCTTGTCCGGTTGCTCCTCCAGAAGGTGAAGGTCTTCCTCCATGGGGGCCGTGAAGGGGTGATGCACGGCGCTGTAGCGCTTTTCCTCATGGTCCCATTCCAGCAGGGGGAAGTGGGTGATCCAGACAAAATTATAATGCTCCGGCTCCACCATATTCAACTGCTGCGCCAGGCGGACACGCAGATTGCCCAGGGCGTCGTGAACGATTTTTCCCTGATCGGCCACGAAGAAAATGATGTCCCCCGTTTCCAGCTGGGCCCTTTGAGTCAATTGCTCCCGAATGCCTTCGGATAGAAACTTGGCGATGGGGGACTGCCAGCCTTCGGGAAGAATCTTGATCCAGGCCATGCCCTGAGCTCCGAAAACCTTCACGTATTCGATGAGGTCATCCAGTTCCTTTCGGGAAAGACTGGCTCCCTTAGGAAGGCGCAGGGCCTTGACCATTCCCGCGCGCTCCACAGCCTGCTTGAAGACGCGGGCCTCGGAAGCCCCCATGAGGTCGGTCACGTCCACCAGGTGCAGTGGAATGCGGGTGTCCGGCCTGTCCGTTCCGTAGCGCTCCATGGCTTGAGCATAGGTCATGCGCTCGAAGGGCGTTTTCAGATCCACGTTGATGGTTTTGCGAAAAAGCTCGCAGATCCATCCTTCCATCAGCTGGTGAATGGTTTCCTCGCTGACAAAGGACATTTCAAGGTCCAGCTGAGTGAATTCGGGCTGGCGGTCTGATCTCAGGTCTTCATCCCGAAAGCACTTCACGATCTGAAAATAGCGCTCAAAGCCTGCCACCATCAGGAGCTGCTTGAAGATTTGGGGGGACTGAGGCAGTGCATAAAATTTCCCGGGATTCACGCGGCTGGGGACCAGGTAATCCCGGGCGCCCTCGGGGGTGCTTTTGGTGAGCACCGGCGTCTCCACTTCAAGAAAGCCTTTTTGGGCAAAATAGCCGCGTGTGACCTGAGCGGCCTGGTGACGGAGGAGCAAGTTTTCAAACATGGCCGGGCGGCGGAGATCCAGGTAGCGATAGCGCAAGCGGATGTTTTCGTTGGCGTCCAGACTGTCTTCCACCTGGAAAGGCGGGGTTTTGGAAACGTTGAGGATTCTCAGTTCCAGCACGGCCACTTCGATTTCACCCGTCTTGAGACGGGGATTGGTCATGCCTTCGGGCCGGAAACGCAC
>SLCH01000166.1 GCA_007125915.1 Syntrophobacteraceae bacterium | reverse complement strand
TTTCGCATCCACATGAACATGGTCGCAGGGGTCGTGCTCCTGCTCATGGGGCTCATGCTCCTGCGGGTGATCCCCCTGCCCTCCTGGCTGACCACCGTTTCCGCCGACTCCTCCATGGGCCGGCGCATCCACCGGCTCTTCCAGTCCCAAAGAACCCGTCACAAGTTCTTCCTGGGCATGGCCGTGGGAACCCTGCCCTGCTGTCTCTCGTGGGCCATGGTCATCAAGGCCGCCTCCACCCAGAATCCCGCCGAGGGTTTCCTCACCATGATCGTCTTCGGCCTGGGGACGGTTCCCGCCCTGTTTCTGGTGGGAATGTCCTCTTCCTTCATGTCCCAGAGGGTGAGGTTCCTGGGCGAACGCATGGCGGCCGTGGCCGTCCTGGCCACGGGGCTCCTGATTCTCCTCAAAGGAGCGGGGGTTCTTGGCTGACCCTTTCAAAGAGGCTCCCATGAAGGCACAGGAAATCCCGGAAAGGATGCAGGACCCCGGCACTTCCCCCTGTGAACTGTGCGGTCTCCCCGTGGGCCGCTCTCGTGAGGCCGCCACCATCGACGGCCGCAGGGCGAGGTTTTGCTGCCCCGGCTGCCGCCACGTCTTCCAGATCCTTTTCAACGATCCCGCCACCCAGCATGAAAACTACAGGGAAACGGAACTCTACCGGGCCTGTGTGGCCGCCGGCCTCATTCCCGCCACGGAAGAAGACCTGCTGACCCTCCAGAAGACCCGGCAGGAAGAAGAACCCCGCTCCCGTGAAAGAGAGAAGGTTGAAGAGGCCCTCAGCCAAGAGGTGGTGCTGCACATTCCCGGCATGTGGTGCACCGCCTGCTCCTGGCTCCTGGAAGAGGTGCTTCAAAGGAACGAAGGGGTAATCCGGGCCCGGGTGCTCTTTCTCACGGACACGGCCACGATCACCTACCTGCCCCACCGGGTGAATGTGGAAACCCTGCAAAAATCTGTGACCAGGCTGGGATACCAGGCCTACCTTCAGGAAGAGCGGACCACGGAAGCCGCCCGGGAAAAGAGAGAATGGCTCATGCGATTCGGCGTGGCGGCCATTTTCACCTGCAACATCATGATGATTTCCTTTGCCCTGTACTGGGGATTCTTTCGGGAACTGGAGCGCGAAGGGATCACCATGTTTTCCTATCCCCTCTGGCTCATGGCCACTCCCGTGGTTTTCTACAGCGGGTGGCCCATTCTCAGGCGTGCCGCCGCTGGAGTCCGTCACCTGAAGATGAACATGGAGGCCCTCATTGCCGTAGGCACCCTGGCGGCCTATTTTTACAGCGTGGTGCAGATCGGGGTGGGGGGCATTCACCTCTACTTTGACACGGCGGCCATGCTCGTGACCCTTGTCCTTCTCGGCAAATTCATCGAGACGCAGGCCCGCGAAAAGGTTTCCCGCGGAATCAGCGAACTTTTCACGCTCACTTCGGGCAAAGTGCGCCTCAGCGCAGCGGGCCGGGAACGCTGGGTGTCGGCGGAAGGCGTCCGCCCCAACGACAGGTTCACCCTTGACCCCCGCCATCGATTTCCCCTGGACGGCGTCCTGGTGGAAGGCACCGCGATGGTGGATCAATCCTTTCTCACGGGCGAGTCCAGGCCTGTGAAGAAAGGGCCGGGAGATGAAGTGCACGGAGGGTCTCTGCTCCTGGAGGGCCGGCCCGTGCTCAGGGCCACGCGCACCGTGCAGGAAAGCTCCCTGGGGCAGATGATTTCCCTCATGCAGGAAGCCTTGCACAACAAGGACCCCTATGAACGGCTCGCCGACCGTCTCACTCAGGTGCTGGTGCCCGCCATTCTCGTCCTTGCGGGAGCCACAGCCCTGGTCACGGCCTTTTCAGGGCACGCCCCTGAGGAAGCCTTCCTGAGAGCCGTCACGGTGCTGGTCATCACCTGCCCCTGCGCCCTGGGCATCGCCACCCCTTTGGCCAAAGTGGCGGCCATCGGCAGGGGCAGGTCAGAAGGCGTTCTCGTTCGCGACGCAGCGGCCCTTGAGAGACTGAAGGACGTGGACACCATGTTTTTCGACAAGACGGGAACTCTGACGGAAGGCGCTTACTTGCTGCGTCACCACGAGTTCACGGGCGCCGCCGCGCAGGAACACCTGGAAAAGGTGGCTTCCCTTGAAATGCGTTCGAACCATTTCCTGGCCAGGGAATTGGTGCAGCAGGCCCGGAGGGGGGGTATGACCTTGCAGGAAGTGTCCCACTGGGAGGAATGGGAAGGGATGGGCATGGGCGGCATGGTGGACGCGACGGAAGTGGTGGCGGGCAACAGGGCGTGCATGGCTTTCAAGGGGCTTTCCATTCCCGAACACCTGGAAACAAAAGCTGAGGGCCATGAAATGAAGGGGCTCACCGTCGTATTTTACGCCCTGAACGGCCGGGTGGAGGGATACTTTGCCCTGGGGGACCACGTGAGAAACAGCGCCCTTCAGGTTATAAGCCATTTGAAAAGCCAGGGGGTGGCGTGTCACGTGCTGTCGGGAGATTCCCCCCACACCACGGGGGTCATTGCCTCCGCCCTGGGCATTGATGTATACCGGGGAGGCGCCCTTCCCGAGGACAAGGTGCGTCATGTGAAAAAACTCCAGGAACAGGGCCACCGGGTGGCCATGGTGGGCGATGGGGTCAACGATGCGGCGGCGCTGGCTCAGGCAGACGTGGGCATGGCCGTGGGAGCCACAGCGGACCTCCTTCGGGACGCCTCGGACATCACCCTTTTGTCGGGAAAACCGGAGAAAATTCTCGCCGCCCGGCACCTGTCCGGCATCACCACACGGATCATTAGGCAGAATCTTTTTTTTGCTTTCCTGTATAATGCACTGGGAATTCCCCTGGCCATGACGGGTCTATTGAATCCCCTGGTGGCCGTGCTGGCCATGTTCGCCAGCAGTCTGAGCGTCATTGGAAACACCCTGAGGATCACCCGCTGGAACGGGTGGCCCATGCAGTGGGCGGCGGTGAAGACCGCCGGAAGTGCAGATTCTCCGGAAAACGCATCATCGTACAGCACAAGGAGGTAGGTGCATCATGCGCA
Source organism: Syntrophobacteraceae bacterium (assembly GCA_007125915.1). Taxonomy (GTDB): domain Bacteria; phylum Desulfobacterota; class Syntrophobacteria; order Syntrophobacterales; family Syntrophobacteraceae; genus SLCH01. The sequence goes on along the minus strand of SLCH01000166.1, from coordinate 267 downwards.
TTTTGAGTTCCATTTCAACCAGGATTTTTTGGACCGTCGCGGTCCTCGCGTTCATTCTCACGCCGTGGACGGGCATCACCGCCCAGGAAAAAGAACAGGCCGCCGCCGGAAACCATCCCATGGTGGTCATGGAAACCTCCAAGGGAGCCATCAAGCTGGAATTGTGGGCAGACCGGGCTCCCATCACCGTGGAGAACTTTCTCCGGTACGCCCGGGAGGGCCACTACGAGGGGACCATCTTTCACCGGGTCATGGATGATTTCATGA
>SLCH01000188.1 GCA_007125915.1 Syntrophobacteraceae bacterium | reverse complement strand
TCCCTTGTCAGGGGAAAAATCCCATGGGAAGACCGGCAGTGCAAAGACTGCCCTATAGCCGCCAAGGAGGAGGTTTTCAGGCTGGACCCGGCATATCCCCGCAGTGTGGATCTGCGCGCCGCTGGTCGGGTGGTCTGGAAAGACTCCGCCGTTTCTCCTTTGACTGCATACAGATACCAGATCGTGGTGCTCGATGCCCGAGGACACCACCTGGCCCTTTCCAATATCACCACAGCCGCGGTGATACCGCCTCCCGCCCCTCCTTCAGGGATCACCGCACTGGGAGGACCCCAGGGGATTTTCCTGGAGTGGAGAGAAAATCGAAGGGATGCGGAGGGAAACCCCTTGAAAGGGGAGCTGAGGTATCAGGTGGAGCGAAAGTCACAGGGGGAACAATGGAGGGTGCTCTCCTCCACGCCCGTGGTGGGGGAAACATTTCTCGATTCGGCTCCCGCACCCAGCCATTTTTACAGCTACCGCATCACGCCCATCGTCCTCTTTGAGCAGAGCGATGTTTATGGAGCACCCGCCATTGTGGAGAACATCAAAGCGCCGGAAGCACTTCCCCCTCCCCCGCCCGCCACTGTTTGGGTGATTCCTTCCCAAGGGGCGCTCGAGGTGCAATGGACGCCCAGCGAAGGCCAAAATGCAGGTTATCACGTCTATCGCCGTGAGGGGTCGGAGATCATCCGGCTCACAGCATCACCCGTTGTGAGGCCTCCCTTTCGGGACAGAAATATAAAACCCAACGTTATTTACGGATACGCCGTTTCCACAGTGAGCCATCCTCCCGATCAAAAAGAGGGACTGCTTTCCAAATGGACGGAAATAAGAAGTGTTCTCTTGGAATGACCCTGGCAAACACTTCAGGCCAGGGCTGAGCACTCATTCATCAAAGCGAGGCTAAACCATGCACCATTTCAATTATCATGACCAGGAACTCCACTGTGAACGGGTCCCTCTGAAAAAAATCGCGGAGGAGGTGGGCACTCCCTGCTACGTTTACAGTCACGCCACCCTAAGCCATCACTTCACGGTCTTCGACGGGGCTTTTGAAAAAGTCCCCCATCTCACCTGCTATTCGGTGAAGGCAAACTCCAACCTGGCCATACTTCGCCTCTTTGGGTCTCTGGGTGGAGGCGTGGACATCGTTTCGGGGGGTGAACTGTACCGGGCACTAAAAGCAGGAATACCTTCCGATCGCATCGTCTACTCGGGGGTGGGCAAGACTCTTGATGAAATCGATTATGCCCTCCGCGAAAACATCCTCATGTTCAACATCGAATCCTCTCAAGAACTGGCTTTCATCAACGAACGGGCCGGCAAGATGGGGACAAGGGCACGCATCGCCCTTCGAGTGAACCCCGATGTGGATGCCAAAACGCACCCCTACATTTCCACGGGCATGAAAAAAAACAAATTCGGCATCGACGTGGACAGCGCAATCCAGGATTACTTGAAGGCCAAGAGCCTTCACAATGTTGAAATTTTGGGTGTCGACTGTCACATCGGAAGCCAGTTGACCGATATCTCTCCCTTCGTGGACGCCCTCAGGCGCCTGCGCATGCTCATCAAAAAACTGGAGGAGTCGGGCATTCACATTTCCCACCTGGATCTGGGAGGCGGCCTGGGCATACCCTATAATCAGGAGACACCACCCCATCCAACGGAATACGCCCGAGCCGTCATGGAAGAGATGGAAGGACTCCACTGCACGTTGATTTTCGAGCCGGGCCGCGTTATCGTCGGAAATGCCGGTGTCTTGCTGACCAAAGTCCTTTATACGAAAAGTACGCCGAGCAAAAACTTTCTCATCGTGGATGCGGGCATGAACGACCTCCTGCGGCCAAGCCTCTACGATTCGTACCACCACATTCAACCGGTCGTGCGGTCCAGTGCAGAATCGAGGGTCGTGGACGTGGTCGGCCCCATCTGCGAATCGGGCGATTTCCTGGCCAGAGACCGCAGTCTTCCCGTGGTCCCGGAAGGAGATTGCCTCGCCGTCATGAGTGCCGGAGCCTATGGGTTCACCATGGCCTCCAACTACAATTCACGGCCGCGTGCGGCTGAAGTGCTGGTCAAGGACGACCAGTATTTTGTCATTCGCCATCGTGAAACCTGGGACGATCTGATCCGCCAGGAACAGGTGCCACCCATCCTCTGAGAAAGCACAACCAGTTCTTGCGCCTTTGGAATCAGACGCCCGGGGCCGAACCCTGCGGCCCTTCTCACTCATAACATGAGGCACACTTCAGGAAGATTTTTTGAGGAACGGAACCCAATGATGGAACCATCCAGCAGGACCATTTCCTTCACCAAAATGACCGGCAGCGGCAACGATTTCATCATCATTGACAATCGCAGCCACATCCTCGATGCGGACCAATCCGCCCCCTTCATTCGTGCCGCCTGCCGCCGCAAGTTCTCCGTGGGAGCCGATGGCCTCATTTTTATCCAGGAAGACCCGGAGACCGATTTTCAGTGGAGATTTTTCAATGCCGATTCCAGCGAAGCGGAAATGTGCGGCAACGGGGCGAGATGCGCGGCACGGTTTGCCTTCCTCAAAGGCATTGTTTCACAACCAAACATGACTTTCCGCACTCGAGCGGGAATCATTGCAGCGGAAGTCCAGGGCAGGCGGGTGAAAATACGCATGACTCCCCCTGAAAAGCTTTTGCTCGACTTCCCCCTGGAAAGCTCTGGACATGTCTTTTCTTTAAATTTCATCAACACGGGCGTGCCCCATGTGGTGGGACTTCTGGATTCGAAAGAAGCCCTGGACAGCCTGGACGTGCACAAACACGGCAACTTTTTCCGCTTCCACGAAAAATTTCAACCGGCCGGAACCAATGTGAACTTCGCCCATGTTCAGGACAGGAACCACATGCTCATACGCACTTATGAGCGGGGTGTTGAAGACGAAACCCTGGCGTGCGGCACGGGAGCCATGGCCTCTGCTCTTGTGGCTGCAGCCAAGGGATTGGTGAATGCTCCCGTGCAACTGGCCACCCGCAGCGGAGAAACGCTCACCATACACTTCAGCCAATCCGATTCTGGAGGACCGGGTGCCGAACAGTTCAGCCAGGTCTACCTGGAAGGAGATGCCAGGGTGGTTTATGAGGCAGATCTTTGGGATGAAACCTTGTGAAAACGACACGTTAGGGGGAGACTGACATGTTTCGAGGCGCAATCGTTGCCATTGTGACGCCATTCAAGGACGGCCGGGTGGATGAGCCCGCATTGAGGCAACTGGTAGAATTTCAGATTGAAAGGGGAACCCATGGCATCGTGCCCTGCGGAACCACGGGAGAAGCGGCCACCCTGTCTTTCAGCGAAC
>SLCH01000075.1 GCA_007125915.1 Syntrophobacteraceae bacterium | reverse complement strand
CCATATTCATCCACAGTGACGGGTGCGGGAACGGGATCGTTGGCGGTGGACGCCACCATTCCCGTGGCGAGGACAGCGAGGTCAAAGGATTCACGCAGGATGTGGCCCGTGGTCTGGTCTTCCACCTGCACGGTGACCAGGCCCGTGGAAGGATCCTGTAGAATTTCCCCGGGTTTTCCCTTGATGAGGGTCACGTTGTCATGGGCCTGGACCCGGTTGAAAAAGTCCTCAAATTTGCCCAGTGCTCGAATGTCGATGTAGTAGATGCTGATCTGAGCTTGAGGGTTTTGATCCAGGAGATAGGTGGCCTGTTTGAGGGATGCCAGGCAACAAATGCCCGAGCAGTAGGGGAGGTGGTTTTCATCACGGGAGCCGGCACATTGGATGAAAGCCACCTTGTTCACCTCACCGTTGTCAGAGGGACGTGCGATTCTGCCTTGAGTGGGACCGCAGGGTGATGCCATCCGTTCCATCATGACGTTGGTGATGACATTCCCTGTTTTTTCCAAGGCATAGTACGGGATCTTCTCGGCCGGGTAGGGGTCCCATCCCGTGGCCCAAATGACCGCACCCACCTGCAGGTCCAATACCTGTGGCTGCATGTCAAGCTCAATGGCTCCGTAGGGACATGCATTTTTGATCTTTTCTCCTTCGGGGGTTCCCAAAACGCAGGGGTCCAGAACGTATCTCATGGGGAAGGCAAAATCGTGGGGAAGGTAGGCGGCTTTGACGGAACTCAAACCATAATTGAAGGGATCGGGAATTTCCCTTTCGGCAGCCAGGGCACATTCCCCGCACGCGGTGCACTTGTGGTTCACATAGCGTGGGCTGATTTGAATGGTCACATCGAGGGAACCGGGTTGTCCCTGAATGGCGGTCACTCGGGCCATATTGAAAAACCGTATGCGAGGGTTGTTTTTCAAACGGCGAAAGTTGATTTCCAAGCCGCAACTGGGCGGACAAAGCTTGGGGAAATATTTGTTCATTCGAGAAACACGACCCCCAAGGTATGGCTCCCTCTCGACGAGGTAGACTTGCATTCCCGCTTCAGCAGCCTCGATGGCCGCACTCAAGCCGCTCATGCCGCCTCCCACCACCAGGATCGTGCGATTTCCCTTTTGGACATGGGCCATTACCATTCCTCCATGGTCTGTTTTCAACGGGGTTTCACAAGAGACTCTTCAGACGCCTCTCACTTCCAGTGAAAAGGTGTGAGTCATGTGAAAAAAATTTTTTAAACAAACTCTGAAAATTAACGCACCATTGAGATTAATTTCAACACAAAAGTGGAAGCCGAGAGGTCCATGCCTTTGGGGAAGGGCTGGGTTGCAGGGTGGCCGAAGGACGAAAAGTGCCCGAAAGGAAAGGGAAAATAAAAACCCCGAGCACCGGAGTGCTCGGGGTGGCAGGTCACTTGCTCAGAACCTGACTAGCAGATGTTGACCACAGGTTTCTTCATCATGGTCCATTCGCCGGTCTGAGGATTGTACACGGAGTTGACGAAGACCTTCCAGTTCGCTTCATCCATCTCGGGATAGTCGGCGCGGAAGTAGTAACCGGGCCAACGGCTCTCTTCACGGTAGAGAACGTGACGCAGATGGCTTTCGGCAATCCACATGCGGTGGGTGTTTTCCCAGGCGCGGAGGAGCTCGTGGAGGTCTTCAGCTGCCAGCTTGGCAGAGTCTTCCCTCAGCATTTCAATAAGTTCGAGTCCTCTCTCGAGGAGCGCCTTGTTGGTCATGAACTGAGCAGACACGCCCGCGACATACTCGTCCATGATCTTCTGGAGGCGGAACATGAACATCTTGGGCTTGATGAATTCATGGTTGATGTCGGGATCGCTGGAAACAGCTGCATACTGCTCAAAACGAGCCATGGGAGCAATGATAAGCTCTTTCCACTTGTTGATGGTGGCATCGTCGATGGTGGGAGCAGTGTTGTTGTCCAGGATGTATGCAATGGCGCCCTTGGCGGCCATGCGGCCTTCGGCGTGGGAGCCGGAGGAGAACTTGTGGCTGGATGCACCGGAGCCGTCACCAGCGGTGAAGAGGCCCTTGACGGTGGTCATGCCCACGTACTGGCCGACTTTTTCCCAATCTTTGGCATACTCGGGGGGCATGACGTCGGGCGCGCCGCAAACCCATGCGCCGGAGGCACCGGAGTGGGAACCGATGAAATAGGGTTCTGCAGGAGCGATTTCAGAAGACTTTTCTTCGGGCTGAATGTCCAGACCGGCCCAGAGGAGCGCCTGGCTGATGGTCATGTCGAGGAAGTCTTCCCATGCTTCTGCTTCCAGTTCCTTCATTTTCTTCTTGAAGGCCTTGGGATCGTCTTTGTACTTGGCTGCCAGGTTGGCAATGGCTTCTTCCGTTCTCATGTAGATGGGGCCCTTGCCTTCCATGATGTCTTCCATGCCGAGATAGTTACGCAGGTTGGCGGGCATGGGTTTGGCGAGGCCGTAAGGTTCCCACCTGGTCAGTTCGCCTTTACGGGTCACCATGTATTCTTCACCCAGCGAGTTGGTGGCACGGGACTTGAACAGGAGGAACCAGGCGCCCACAGGTCCGTAACCATCTTTGAAGCGGATGGGGATGAAGCGCACTTCCTGGCAGGTCATTTCTGCGCCGGCCTTGATGGTGAAGTAAGCGGTGGAGCCAGCGTTCCAGGGGGGATACCATGCACGGCCAAGACCTTCACCCACGGAGCGGGGACGGAAGACGTGAACGGCGCCGCCCATGAGAGCCATGGTGGCTTTTGCCAGAAATACGTAGAACTTGTTTTCGCGGACGCTGAAGCCCACGCCGCCAATGCACTTGTCGCCGTCCATGAGAGGCTCAACGATGAAAACACGCTCGTAGAGCCAGTCTTTGAAGCCGGCTTCGTTCATGGCGTTCTTGGCAGCTTCAGCGACGATGACCTTGTAGGATTCGCCGTTGATCATGATCTGCCAGCGGCCTTCATGCACGTACTCGCCATTTTCATCTTTCCAGATGGGAAGGCCCCATTTTTCGAAAAGGTGAACGGAAGAGTCAACGTGACGGGCGATGTCATACACCAGGTCTTCACGGGAAATGCCCATGAGATCCTGACGGACATACCTGACGTAATCTTCCAGAGTGTTCCTGTTCTTGCCGTAAGCGACATACTGGTTGATGGCGGAAAGACCCATGGCAACGGCGCCGGAACGGTCCATGGCTGCCTTGTCCACGACGGTCACTTTCACGTTGTGTTTCTTCGCCCAGTAAGCAGCCTCAAATGCGGCGCCACATGCTGACATGCCACCACCGATGATCAGCAGGTCGGTATTGACGACTACAGTTTCAAAATTAGGCATATTCAAAAACCTCCTGTGGGAAATTGGTTACTTACTTTTTCAGCGTGGGGAAAGTGTCAACACCCATGGACTTGGGCTCCGTGCAAAGCATGGGGCTCTTGATGTCATCGGTCTCAGTGGGCCAGTCGGCGGGGCAGGGCACAGCCTGACCCTCAGGGGTGGTGCGGATGGGGAACTTGAAGCGTTTGACCATTCCACTGCGGAATTTCACTGTCCACATGATGTCCTGGGAGCCGCGAAGGGGAACGCAGGAGGCGCCCATGGGGACAAAGTCGGCGTAGCCGCGCACGTCCACTGCCTGCTGAGGACAGATCTTCACGCAGTTGTAGCACTCCCAGCACATGTCAGGGGCGCGGTTGAAGGCCTTCATTTTGTCTTTGTCCAGATACATGAGGTCCTGGGGGCAAATGTACATGCATGCGGTCTTGTCCTGGCCCTTGCAGCCGTCGCACTTCTCAAGAATTACAAAACTTGGCATAACTGTCCTCCTAAAGGTTAATACGCATCATTGGCCTGCGGTGAACACGCTCTCCTAAAGTGACTGACTTCAGTGTCGCACCTCCCTTCCTTCGGCAGGCCTACCCCACACGAAAGAAGCTGGAAGCTCGTTGAAGGGCAGACCATCCTTCCGATTTCTAAGGTTTCACACTCAACAATGCTGTTTGTTACTTTTTCACATCGCCTGTTGCTGCGCCGTGAAGCTTGATTTCAACTTTTTCCTCAAGGCCTCCGTAGTAGGCCTGAAGGACCTTAACAACTTCGGGGCGTGAGAATTCTGCAGGCAGTTCCCCACCTTCCGAAAGAGTCTTGCGAACCATGGTTCCCGAGAGAAGCAGCCGGTCTTCCTTGCCGTGGGGGCAGGTTTTGAGGGAGGCCATGCCGCCGCACTTGAAGCAGTGGAAGGTCCAGTCGATCTTGAGTGGTCTAAGCTGCAATGCGTCTTCAGGAATCTCGTCGAAGATTTTCTGAGCGTCGAAGGGGCCGTAATAATCGCCCACACCGGCGTGATCGCGGCCGACGATGAGATGGCTGCAGCCGTAATTCTGGCGGAACGTGGCATGAAGAAGGGCTTCGCGGGGACCTGCGTAGCGCATTTCTGCGGGGTAGCCGCCTTGAATGACCGTGTCTTTGACAAAATAATTTTCCACCAGCACGTCGATGGCTTTAACACGCACGTCAGCGGGAATGTCTCCGGGTTTGAGTTTGCCCACCAGCTGGTGAATATAGAGGCCATCGCTCACTTCCACGGCGATCTTGGCAAGGAATTCATGGCTGCGGTGCATGGGGTTGCGCAGCTGGAGGGCCGCCACCCTTTGCCATCCTTTGTCCTCGAACATCTTGCGCGCTTCAGCAGGGCGCTGGTAGATCTCACCGAACTGGGTCGGATAGAAGCTTTCGCTCAAAACCTTGACGGGGCCCGCCAGGTTGATCTCTTTTTGAGCCATCACATTGGCAACGCCGGGGTGGCCTTCAACGTCGTTGGTCCAGAAAACGCACTTGCACTCATGTTCCTTGTCGATGGTGTATTTTTCCGTGACCTTCATGGTTCCCATGATTTCATCTTTGTTGCTGGGATCCACGAGGGCCACTTCTTCGTTGGCGCCAATGCTGTCGGCAAGGGCTTTGTCCGCGGAGAGGGTGATGGGGATGGGCCAGAACTGACCATCGGCCATGAGATACTTGTCACAAACACCTTTCCAGTCATCGTAGGTCATGAAGCCGTCAAGGGGAGTGAATGCGCCGATGCCGAGCATGATGAGGTCGGACGTTTCACGGCTCGTCATGGGTACCTTTTTCAAGGTTTTTGCTTTTTCCTGCTCAGCTTTCAACTCTGCGCCCTGGAGCAACAACGGTTTGAGTTTTCCTTCTTTCCCGAGGGGGGGAACCAAGCCTTTTCTTGCCATGCCATATTCTCCTTAGATTGTTTGCCAAATTGAGCCGTACGTTTCACTCGGACATGCTTGTGCAATTAGTTGCAAGGTCATTATAAAGATGGGTCTATAGAAGTCAAGGGAAAAATTATGCACATTTTCACAAGCGAAAAAAGCCTTTCGGCGCCCATGCACTCAACGCACGGGCCATGGTGTGACGGTTGTCACATGCAACCGCAACCTACCTAGCACTGGATGGGGTCGAAACACAAGGGCAAAATGAACGAAAAAACCAAATGAGGAACAATAGTGTGGCTGCGTGTCAGCGTGAATCAGGGAAGGCAAGGAACATTTCCCCGGGCCTGCCATGTTTTTCCATAGCATTGCCCGGTGGGAAGGAGGGGATCTTCCGGGTTTGAGCCTTTTGAAAACATATACTGCCGGAACTTCCGGGACTCCGCCCTTCTGACCATGGCTTCCGGGCGGGTTGTCCCTGGCCTTCTCCTGTTGCGGGAGGGAAATGCTGTTTGACAATGAAAAATCCATTTCCTATAAACGGACGAAATCCTCATGCGCCCGGCTCTTCTTTTTATAAAGGGGCCGGCGGAAGAGGATGTCTTTTCGCCGGGTTGCTCACAACGCTGAGGACGAGGAAGGTGAACGGTTCCAGGCTTCCAGGACCCCTTGAAATCTGTGAGGGAAAATTCCAAAAGACGGGGACTGATGGCAGGTTTATCCTCAACAACATTGTCCGCGCAACCACCTTTTAGCTTTCAATGTGATGGTGATCCATGTAGAAAATCGAATGATTCATGAATGGCATTTGGGGCAATGACATTTGGGGCCTCAAGACAAACAACCGGCAGTAACTCCTGCAGCATGGCGCTCTCAAGGGCCCCGCAGCCGGTGCATGGATGCGCCATTCGCTTTTTTGTGTTCTGGATCGCTGGTGATAGATCGGGAAAACCCGTTTTCTTATCAAATTTGTCATCAATATGGAGGATCAGATGCAACAGGCAGTCATTGTCGGTGCTGTTCGAACCCCCGTGGGCACTTTCGGAAGGACTCTGAAGGACATTTCCGCAGTGGAACTGGGTGTGATCGCTCTCAAGGAAGCCCTCAACCGGGCAAAACTCGACGGCTCCCAGGTGGACGAAGTGGTGCTTGGGAATGTGCTGCAGGCCGGGCTCGGCCAGAACCCCGCACGCCAGGTGAGCATTGGTGCGGGCCTGCCCCATGAAGTGCCCGCATTCACCATCAATAAGGTTTGTGCTTCCGGCCTCAAATCGGTTTTTCTTGCCGCCCAGGCAGTCATGCTGGAGGACGCTGAGGTGGTGGTTGCCGGTGGCATCGAAAGCATGAGCCTCGCTCCCTATGCCCTGAAGGATGCGCGGTGGGGACAGCGCATGGGAGACAGCAAGCTTTTGGACCTCATGATACACGACGGTCTCTGGGATGCTTTCAATGGGTACCACATGGGCAACACGGCGGAAAATGTGGCGCAGAAATTTGGAGTGAGCCGGCAGGATCAGGACGAGTTCGCCCTGGCAAGCCAGCAGAAAGCGGAAGCTGCCGTCAAAAGTGGCCGCTTCAAAGATGAGATCGTGCCTGTGCCCATACCTCAGCGCAAGGGAGATCCTGTTCTGTTCGATACGGATGAGCACCCAAGATCTGGCACGACCCTGGACGCCCTTGCCAAGCTCAGGCCCGCTTTCAAACCCGATGGAACGGTGACGGCGGGCAACGCTTCGGGCATCAACGACGGTGCAGCCATCATCATCGTCATGTCCGAGAAGAAAGCCGCGGCACTGGGCCTGGAGCCTCTTGCATTCATTCGCAGCCATGCTTCCGGGGGAGTGGATCCTGCCATCATGGGGGTGGGTCCCGTGAGGGCGAGCCGCAAGGCCCTGGAAAAGGCGGGCTGGTCCGTGAGTGACCTGGACCTGGTGGAAGCCAACGAGGCTTTTGCCGCGCAGGCTATCGCCGTGAACAGAGACCTGGGGTGGGATCTTGCCAAGGTCAACGTCAATGGAGGGGCCATCGCCATAGGGCACCCCATCGGGGCCTCCGGTGCGCGCATCCTCACAACGCTCCTCCACGAAATGGTCAGGCGCGATGCCAAGAAAGGCTTGGCCACTCTTTGCATAGGAGGGGGGCAGGGGTCCGCCATCACCGTGGAAAGGATGTGATTTGCTGAATCCAAAGTTTGGAAGATAAAAATGCTCACCTTAAAGGAGAAGGCATTCATGAATTACAAGAACATCCTCTTTGAAGGAAAGGATGGAGTGGGAGTTCTCACTTTCAATCGGCCCAAGGCCCTCAACGCCCTCAATCCCGGGACCTTTGATGAGATCAGCCATGTCATCGAGCGGGTTCGAAGCGACGAAGCCTTGAGAGTGCTCGTGCTCACAGGTGCCGGGGAAAAAGCTTTTGTGGCCGGTGCGGACATTTCCGAGTTTCCCAGTATGAATTCCCTCCAGGCCCGGGCTTTTGCAGAAAGGGGGCAGGAAGTTTTCTTCAAGCTTGAGTCTCTGCCCAAGCCTGTCATTGCCTGCGTCAACGGTTTTGCGCTGGGAGGGGGCTGTGAACTGGCCATGAGCTGCGACTTCATTTATGCCAGTGACAAGGCCCGCTTTGGCCAGCCCGAGGTGAACCTCGGCATCATTCCAGGCTTTGGAGGGACCCAGCGGCTGGCGCGCCTGGTGGGAAGAGCCGCCGCCAAAGAGCTCTGCATGACCGGAGAAATGCTTGATGCGCAGCAGGCCAAAGCCATGGGGCTCGTCACCAGGGTGTTCCCTGGGGACCTGCTCATGGAAGAAACCATGAAAATCGCCCGGCTTCTGGCTTCCAGGGCACCCAACGTTCTGAGAAGCGTCAAGCAGGTGGTGGACAGAGGCATGGATGTGGATTTGAAAACGGGCTGCGCCCTTGAGGCGGAAGCCTTTGGCGTGTGCTTTGCCAGCAGGGATTGCAGGGAGGGGGTGAGCGCTTTTCTTGAAAAGCGCAAACCCCAGTTTTCCCAGAGCCTGGAGGATTGACGGGTCAGGGTGTCAAGGGATGCCGTTGGATTTGGAATGGACACATTGAAGTTGCCATCTACATTTGGAGGGAGAACATGAATTTTGCACTGACCGAAGAACAGCAGATGATTCAGGATATGGCTCGCAAGTTCGCCGAGCGCGAAATCAAGCCCGTGGCAGCGGAACTGGACCGCACACACGAACACCCTGCCGAGATTGTTGCCAAAATGGGAGAGCTGGGATTGATGGGAATCACCATTCCCGAAGAATACGGCGGCGCTGGCATGGACTACATCTGCTATGTGCTTTCCATGATAGAGATTTCCAAGGCTTGCGCCTCCTGCGGCGTCATCATGAGTGTGTGCAACAGCCTTTACAATTTTCCCGTGTACGCCTATGGAACGGAGGAGCAGAAGCAGAAATATCTGAAGCCCGTTGCCAGCGGTGAAGCCCTGGGGTGCTATGGCCTCACTGAATCCAGTGCCGGTTCTGACGCTGCCAAGATGCGCACCACGGCGGTGCTCGACGGAAATGAGTGGGTCATCAACGGCGAGAAAAAATTCATCACCAATGGCAATGTGGCACGCTATTGTGTGCTTGCGGCGGTCACGGACAAGTCGGCGGGCTATAAAGGCATCAGCTCTTTCGTCGTGGACCTTGAAAATACGCCGGGCTTTCGCGTGGGCACCGTGGAAGACAAGATGGGAATCAACGCTTCGGGGACGGCGGAGCTCGTTTTTGAGGATGCCCGCATTCCCAAGGAGAACCTCCTGGGCAAAGCGGGCGAGGGATTCAGGCAGATGCTGACCACTCTGGACGGCGGCCGCATCGGCATCGCCTCACAGGCTCTGGGCATAGGCCGTGCGGCCCTGGAAGAATCCATCGAATACAGCAAGTCCCGTGAGCAGTTCGGGCAGCCCATTGCCAATTTTCAAGCCATTCAGTGGAAGATCGCTGACATGGCGACTCAGCTGGATGCGGCGGAATTGTTGACCCTGCGTGCGGCGTGGCTCGAAGAAAACAAGCTCCACTATGAAAAAGAGGCGGCCATGGCCAAGCTCCTTGCTTCCGATGTGGCCATGTGGGCTGCGGTGGAGGGCGTTCAGGTGCTCGGGGGCTACGGATTCTGCAAGGAATACCCCATGGAGCGCCACATGAGGGATGCCAAGATCACCCAGATCTACGAAGGAACCAATGAAATCATGCGGCTGGTCATCGCCAGGAGCATTCTGAAAAAACGGTAGGAGTTTCCCTCTCGAGGGCCCTTCACACTGTGCCTGAAAAAGACAAAAAAACCCTGAACCAGCCGAGGTTCAGGGTCTTTTTGTCTTTAGAGGAGGCTGCAGGCTAAACATTCAATGCTTTTTGGGCAATGCTTTTTGGGGATGAGAGGGACACATATGTTTCTTCCTCAGCGTTGCACAGTGGATTTCAAAAGAATTGAGGGCGCGGAAGATTCTATGCGGATCTCATCATGCGGCGTTCACGCCTTTGGATGCGCTTGATGGCCTTTTTCTTTTTGATGCGGCGTCGTTCGCCTTTGGAAAGATAGTAATTGTGACGACGTAAAACGGGTTGAACATTTTTCTGGAAGTCTTTGCGGAGCTTACGGATTTTCTTTTCTATACTTTCCCTTGTTTCGACCTCCGACATTCAGTACTCACCTGCCTTTCAACAAAAAAACTTGATGGTCCTTAGCCATTGAGACTCAAGATTGTTGCCGCTTTCCAAGGGGCCGGCCCCGCCTGCGGTCAACGGCCTCCAACTCCATTGCCGGCTGCCTGCAAAACTCCATAAACAGTTTTTAATATCTGACTCGCCATACAATATCAAGGAAATAACGTAGAATTTTTCAATTTCCTCGCGAAGGCGGGCATCCTGAACCTTTTGAAAAAGCACGGATTCCCGCCTTCGCGGGAATGACGTAAAGGTGCTGTTGCACTGGATGAGACAGCTTAAGCCAACAGCATTGTCCCCTCTCCCTCCCCCTGGAAGGCCTCCTGCCATGAAATCCGGGGAGTGGAGAGGCCGGAACCTGTTCTCAGGCGCCGGAAGCGAGGTCATAATGGGAGAAGTGCATGGTGAAGGTGGCACGCCCCTGAGTGGAAGAGCGAAGGGATGTGGAGTAGCCGAACATCCTGGACAGGGGGACAACGGCTTTCAGCACCTGGATGGCTTTTCGCGGTGCGATGTTTTCCACTTTGCCCTTGCGGAGATTGATGTCTCCCAGGACATCCCCCAGGAACTCTTCGGGAACGAGGATTTCCACAGCCATGTAGGGTTCGAGGAGAACGGGGCCTGCCAGTTCGCAGGCTTTCTTGAAAGCCATGGATGCGGCCACGCGAAAGGCGATTTCGCTGGAGAGCCCTTCCTGAAACTTCCCTCCAAAAATGACCGACTCCACATCGACCACGGGATACCCCATGATGGAGCCACTGCTGAGAGCGTCTCCAATTCCTTCTTCCACGTGGGGAATGAAAGCCTGGGGAACCGATTCGTCCCGGACCTTGTTTTGGATCACATTCCCACTGCCTCTTTCCCTGGGAGCCACATGCAGCTGAACCATGGCGTAGTGTCTCGTGCCGGCGATGTCCCGATCGAAAACACCTTCAGCCTGGGATGGTTGCGTGATGGTTTCGCGATAGACAACCTGAGGTTTTCCAGCGTTGACCCCCAGGTTGTAGTCCCGTTCCAGGCGCTTCAAAACAATTTCCAGGTGGAGCTCCCCCATGCCGCTGATGACGATCTGGCCCGTATCTTCATTTTCCTGGTACCGGAACGTGGGGTCTTCTTCGGTCAGTTTGCTCAGACTGTCGAAGAGTTTTTCCTGGTCTCCCCTGGTCTTGGCTTCCACGGCGATGGAAATGACGGGTTCGTAGCTGCCGACGGGTTCCAGGATGATGGGTTGGGATGGAGCGCAAAGGGTGTCACCGGTGGCTGCCGTCTTGAGTCCCATGAGGGCCACGATGTTTCCCGCCGCCGATTCTTCCAGCCGCTCCCGCTTGTTGGCGTGCATCTGAAAGATTCGGGACACTTTTTCTTTGGTGCCCTTGGTGACGTTGAGGATTTCCGTTCCCACCTGGAGTCTGCCCGAGTAAATGCGGGCAAAGGTGAGTTTTCTGCCCTGGTCCATCTGGATTTTGAAGGCCAGCGCCGAGAGAGGTTCCTTCTCGCTGCTCTGCCTCGTTTCCTGTTCTTCCGTGAGGGGGTTGGTCCCTTTGATGGGAGGCACATCGAGGGGAGAAGGCAGGAAGTCCACGACCGCATCCAGCAGAGGCTGGATGCCCTTGTTTTTCAGTGCCGATCCACACAGAACAGGGACCGCTTTCAGTTCAAGGGTTTTTCTTCGAATGACGGGGATGAGCTCCGAGGGGAGAATCTCCATTCCCTCAAGGTATTTTTCCATGAGAACGTCATCCCATTCGGCAAGCCTGGCCACCAGGTCTTCCCTGGCTTCCGAAGCCTCGTTTTTCAGTTGGGGTTCGATCTCCTCCTGTTGGTACTCTGCCCCCTGTGTGTCCTCTTGCCATGTGATCTGCTTCATGTGGACAAGATCCACCACGCCACGAAATCCTGACTCCGTACCCACGGGTATCTGCAGAACAAGGGGCATCGTGCGGAATCTTTCCCTGATTTGCCCCACCACCTGGAAGAAGTCTGCACCCATGCGGTCCATCTTGTTGACGAAGGCCACTTTGGGCACATGATACCTGTCCGCCTGGTGCCAGACGGTTTCCGACTGGGGTTCCACGCCTCCCACGCCGCAAAAAACGGCGATGGCTCCGTCGAGCACCCGCAGAGACCGCTCAACCTCGATGGTGAAATCCACATGTCCGGGAGTGTCGATGAGGTGAAGTTCGTGGTCGCGCCACGGGCAGGTGGTGACCGCGGAGGTGATGGTGATGCCCCGTTCCTGTTCCTGTTCCATCCAGTCCATGACCGCAGTGCCGTCGTGCACTTCGCCCATCTTGTAGGATCGCCCCGTATAGTAGAGGATTCGTTCCGTGACGGTGGTTTTTCCTGCATCGATGTGCGCGATGATTCCAATGTTTCGAAATGTCTTGAGCCCCTTTTTGTCTGCCATTTCTTTCTTTCCTGGTTTGAATGCTTCGTTCAGGTG
>SLCH01000077.1 GCA_007125915.1 Syntrophobacteraceae bacterium | reverse complement strand
TGGCACACATTTCATGGAAACGCCTCGTCACCTGGGGAGTCAACTCCATCCCCCAGGGGGAGATGTCGGCGGGTTCCATGCCGATGATGACCGTTTCGGGACGGCTTCCCAGCAACTCTGCAAAGGCGAGGCTCTCCACAAGGTCCACCTGGTGAAGGGAATTCTTGAAAGTCAGGCCCTTTTTGACCTCCTCCAGGGGAATTCGGTAGAGTGTTCCGGGCTTCCGGCCCTTTTGAACCGCATCCGCGACGATGAGAAAATCCACCCGGGAGATGGGATCCAGGAGTCGCATTCCCAATGTTCCCCCATCCATGAGCTCCACGTTGGGCGAATAGCGATAATTCCTCTGGAGCGTTTCCACCACCCTCACACCCACTCCCTCGTCCCGCAGCAGGATGTTGCCCACTCCCAGGACCAGGATTTTTCTGGGATGTTTCGAAGATGGTTCCAGCGCCATGGTGAAAACCTTTTTCAGACCACCTGGAATTTATAAACTTCGTTGGTGTCAGGGTCAATGACATGCACAGCGCAGGCGATGCAGGGGTCGAAGGAATGCACCGTTCGAAGTATTTCCACAGGGCGCCTGGGATCGGCCACGGGGGTTCCCACGAGGGCCTGCTCCACGGGGCTGGGATGGCCCTGAGCACAGCGGGGGCCCAGGTTCCATGTGGAAGGCACCACCATCTGATAGTTTTCGATCTTCTGCTCTTTCACCTGGATCCAGTGCCCCAGTGCTCCCCGGGGCACCTCATTGAGGCCCACCCCTGAACTCTCTGCGGGCATTTCATATTCCTGATAGATTTTGTTGTCGTCCTTTTTCAGGTTTTCCACCAGATCCTGAAGCCAGCCTTCCATGGCTTCGCCGATGATTTGCGTTTCCAGTGCCCGCGCCGCTGTGCGGCCCAGGGTGGAAAAGAGGCTTTCCATGGGCATGTCGACGGCTTTGAGGAACCCATCCACCGCTTTCCGCGAGGGTTCGTGGCCTTTCCCATAGGCCACCAGCATGCGGGCCAGGGGGCCCACTTCCACGGGTTTTTCTCTGTAACGGGGAGCTTTCATCCAGCTGTATCGCTCCTCCACATTCAGGGAGTCGTGCCGGGGTTCCGTTCTCCCCCTGGAGGGATGAAGGGCCAGGTCGCCTTCGTACCAGCTGTGCTTCACATGTTCTTCCACCAGCGCCAGATCTACGGCTTCCACCTGGGAGACTTTTCTGTCGAAAATGGCGCCCCTTGGGAACATGAAGCTCTCGGGTTCTTTTTCCGTTTGAGGAAAGTCGCCATAAACGAGAAAATCGGACGAGGAGCCCAAATGCCCCCATTCCTTGTAGAAAGGGGCCATGGCAACCACGTCGGGAATGTAGACGTTTTTCACAAAATCCATGGTTTCCGCCCAGAGGTATCGGAATTGGGCGATGCGGTCGGCGGTGAGATCCGTGGCGCAGGTGACGCCTCCCACCACCAGGCTTTGGGTGTGGGGGTTCTTTCCGCCGAAAACGGCGTGCAGCCTTGCGGTGCGGGCCTGCTGCCGCAGAGCTTCCAGGTAGTGGGAAAAGATCAGAAGATTCATTTCCGGAGAAAGCTTGTAGGCGGGATGCCCCCAGTAGCCGTTGGCGAAAATGCCCAGTTGTTCACTGTCCACCAGTTTTTGCAGCCTGCCTTTGACCCTTTTGAAGTCGTTCACCCCCGTTTTTGGCGCCCTGGAAACCTGTGCGGCCAGGGCGGCCGTTTTTTTGGGATCCGCCTTGAGAGCTTCCAGCACGTCCACCCAGTCCAGGGCATGAAGGTGGTAAAAGTGAACCATGTGATCGTGGAGGAACTGGGCTCCCAGAAGGAGGTTCCTGATGATGCGTGCATTGGGCGGGACGGTCACATGCACGGCATGGTCCACGGCCCGGACGGAAGCCAGGCTGTGCACGTAGGTGCACACTCCGCAGACCCTTTGAGTGAAAAGATGGGCGTCGCGAGGGTCTCTGCCCTTCAGGATGAGCTCCAGGCCCCGGAAGAGGGTGCCGCTGGACCAGGCCTGAGCGACTTTGCCATTGGCGATTTCCACTTCTATGCGCAAATGCCCCTCAATGCGGGTGATGGGGTCGATGACGACTCTTTGTCCCATGGGCATGACTCCTCATTGTCTCGATGGAACTCCCTCAAAGCTAGAGGGGCTTGTAGAAGGGTGAAAGCCTGTCCCAGAATCCCGGTTCACTGCAGCCGATGCAGGGGTGCCCTGCCTGCACGGGCCAGCTGGTGCCTTCGTTGAATTTCACCAGAGGGCAGTTGTTGTGGGTTTCCGGTCCCTTGCAGCCCAATTCGTAGAGGCAGTAACCCTTTTCAGCCTCGGGAGATTGAAAGGAAGTGGCGAACTCACCCCATTCGAAGTGAGAACGGCGGTGGCAAAGATCGTGGACCGTCTTGCCATAGGCAAAAAGTGGGCGTCCCAAATGGTCCAGTTGGGGAAGCTTCCCGAAAAGAAGGTGGTTGACCACCGTGCCCACAAAATTGATGGGGTTAGGAGGACAGCCGGGAATGTTGACCGTTTCCAGGCCAAGGGCCTCCTTGACCGATTTGGCCCCGGTGGGGTTGGGAGCCGCAGCGGGGATTCCCCCATAGGAAGAGCACGTTCCCACGCAAAGGGTGGCAAGGGCTTTGGGGCACACCTCCCGGGCGAGCTCCAGCATGGTTCTGCCCCCCACCATTCCGTAAACGCCATTGTCTGCCGTGGGTATGGCTCCGTCCACCACACAGAAAAATGCCCCTTCGTGCTTTTTAAGGGTGTCCTGAAGGGATTTCTTGGCGCCTTCTCCCGAGGGGGCCATGAGGGTCTCATGGAAATCCATGGAGACGATTTCCAGCAGGAATTGATCAAACCAGGGGTAGGTGGTTCTGAAGGTGGATTCCGCGCATCCCGTGCATTCGGCGAAAGCCAGCCAGACCACGGGGGGACGGGGTGCGGTGGTGAGGGCCCGAGCGATCCTGGGCACAAAAGACGGGGAAAGTCCCATGGTGGCGGAGAGCAGGGTGCAAAACTTCATGAAGTCTCTGCGGGACACCCCTCCTTCTCTCATCGCCCGTGCCACATGTTCATCCCTTTTCATGGAGATGCCTCCTTCGTGCCCCCACAGGGGTCTGGGTTGTGTTTCAGAGCGGGGCGAGACCTTGCGCAGGTTTCACCCGAAAGCATTTTAGTTCAAATGGGGGTCAAGGTCATGTTTCAGAACGCGGTGAGACCCCGGTTAGCCATTGATGGAGCAGGATGGAAAGTGGAGCTCTCACGCATGACGTCCTGGTTCGCTTTCGAAGTTCATGGAGGAAGTTTCTCCCCCGTCCGCCGGTGCAGAGAATTTGGATCATACGCT
>SLCH01000092.1 GCA_007125915.1 Syntrophobacteraceae bacterium | reverse complement strand
CATTCGCTCACCGTCCATGAACTGCGTCCCTTGATGGTGAAAAAAGAGATCAAGGTTTCGGAAGTGGTCCAAGCCTACCTGGAACGCATCGAAACCCTGGACTCCAAAGTCAACGCCTACCTGACGGTCATGGGCGAACTCGCCCTCAGGGAAGCCGCTCTCTACGACGAAGGGCGCAAGGATCTGAACCGTTCTTCTCTGGCCGGAGTGCCCTTGGGGATCAAGGATGTGCTGTGCATGAGGGGGACAAAGACCACATGCGGCTCAAAAATGCTTGAAAATTTTGTGGCCCCCTACGATGCCACGGTCATAGAATGGGTCAAAAGGTCCGGCGCAATCTTCCTTGGCAAAACCAACATGGACGAGTTTGCCATGGGATCCTCCAATGAGAATTCAGCTTTCGGGCCCACTCGCAATCCCTGGAATCTGAACAAAGTTCCTGGAGGATCCAGCGGAGGATCCGCTGCGGCCGTAGCCGCGGGCCTTTGCGCCGCCTCCCTGGGAACAGACACGGGGGGATCCATCCGTCAGCCCGCATCCTTCTGCGGGGTCGTCGGCCTCAAGCCCACTTACGGCCGAGTGTCACGCTACGGGCTTGTGGCCTTTGCTTCTTCCCTTGACCAGGTGGGTCCCATCACCCGGGATGTGCAAGATGCGGCTCTCCTTCTGCAAACCATTGCCGGGTACGATTCGAGAGACACCACCTCTGTGAATCTGCCCGTGCCGGACTACGTGGAGGGACTCAAGAAATCCATTGCGGGAGTGAAACTGGGAATCCCCAGAGAATATATGATCGAGGGCATTCACCCCGATGTGGCCCTTTCCATGGAAAAGGCCATTAAGACATTCAGGGAGCTGGGTGCGGAAACGGTGGAAGTCTCCCTGCCGCACACCGATTATGGTGTTGCGGCTTACTACATCATCGCTCCCGCCGAAGCCTCGTCCAACCTGGCCAGATACGATGGTGTCAAGTACGGGCACCGCAGCACCGGTGCACAGGACCTCTTGAGCCTTTACCGCAAATCCAGATCGGAGGGTTTTGGAGCGGAAGTGAAAAGGCGAATCATGCTGGGCACCTATGTCCTCTCTTCAGGCTACTACGATGCTTATTACAAGAAAGCGTCTCAGGTGCGCACCCTCATCCGCAATGATTTTATCGAAGCTTTCGAAAAGTGTGATGCCCTCATCACCCCCGTGGCACCCATTCCCCCTTTCCACATCGGAGAAAAGGCTGACGATCCTCTGCAGATGTACCTCAGTGATGTTTTCACCCTGCCTGCCAGCCTCGCAGGAATTCCCGGCATCTCCATTCCCTGCGGTTTCTCCGGGGACAACATGCCCATAGGGCTTCAGATTCTGGGGCCTCATTTTACAGAGGAATTCATTCTCCGAGTGGCCCACCAATTTGAACAGGCCACGGATCATCACACACACGGACCCACCCTGGAGTGAACGCAAAAAACCCCGTGTCCCCCTTCGGCTTTGCAGGAGCATGAGAAGGCTTTGCCTGCGGGCAATGCCCATCTTTCGAAAGGTTCAGGAAACGGCGGTTCAGGGTCACCCTTCCGGGTTGAAGTAACGCTTGGGCACGACCACGATGCCTCTGGGGGTCACATGAAAACGCTTACGGTCTTCGTTGGGATCGATGCCGATTTGTGTGCCGGGAGGAATGACATTGTGCTTGTCGATGATGGCCTTTTTAATTCTGCATTCCCGGCCGATTTCCACGTCGTCCATGATCACCGATTCATCCACCTGGGCCCAACTGCGCACGGTCACCTTGTAAGACAATACCGAACTGCGCACGGTTCCTCCACTGATGATACAGCCGGGAGACACTGTGGAGTCCAGCGCACTGCCCACTCGAGGCGGTTTGGCTTCGGGCTGGTTGAACACGAACTTGGCCGGGGGATACTGTCGCTGAAAGGTTCGAATGGGCCAGAGTGAACCATAAAGATTGAAGAAAGGGTCCACTCCCGTGAGGTCCATGTTCGCATTCCAGTAGGCATCCAGGGTGCCCACATCTCTCCAGTACTGGGAATCTTTGGTGCCGTCCACCAGGCGCAAGCGCCGAATGCCGTCGCGGTCGACCATGTGAATGTAGTCTTTGATCTTATTGAGGCGCCTGTAGGGATACGCCATCACCTTGTGGTCCTTGATCAGTTCAGGAATGATGTGCTTTCCGAAGTCGTCGGCGTCGGTCTTTTTGAGCAGCTCCAGCAGCAGGCTCGTTTTGAAGAGGTAAATCCCCATGGAAGCGAGGGAGCGTTCGGGTTCGTCGGGTATGGGCTTGGGATCCGCGGGCTTTTCCTCCCACGCGCGAATGCGCATGTCATTGTCCACCTCCGCTATGCCAAACTCGGAAGCCTGAGCCCGATCCACCTCCAGCAGCCCAACGGTGACATCGGCTTCCGTTTCCTCATGATATTCCCGAAAGGCCCCGTAATCCATCTTGTAAACGTGATCTCCCGACAGAATGAGCACATGCCTCGGGCTTTCCCGCTCTATGAGGTACATGTTCTGGCGCACGCAATCGGCAGTCCCCTGATACCACTGATCCCCGCTCCGCTGCTGGGGAGCGGCAATGCGCAGGTAGTGGCCCAGATCCCCTGAAAAAATATTCCAGCCTTCCTCGAGGTGATCCACCATCGATTGAGATTTGTACTGGGGAAAGATGAGAATCTTGTAGAGTTGCGAATTGATGCAATTGCTCAGGGGAATGTCGATCAGCCGATAAATGCCGCCAAAAGGCACCGCAGGCTTGGAACGATCGTCCGTAAGGGGCATCAGCCGCGTTCCTTTGCCTCCTGCCATGATAACGGTGAGCACATCTTTCATATAACCCCCCCTTGACTCCGTCTTGCAGATTCAAAATAACAGGAGGCAGACGCCCTGGAGCTCTTGAAAGCTCATGAAGCCGCCCCCCTTCTTCTCTTCAACCCTGTGAACAGCTGTTTCCTCCGTCGAGAACACCTCTATTGGGGAGGACTTGAGGCGCAATTCATTGCCTGGTGTGTGCCATGGGATCCTCGGGAAAGCTGTTTCCTCGAAACACTTCCCGCCCCTCCAGATCCACCAGGATGAAGAGAGGAATGCCCTGAACTCCATAGCTTCTCGTCACTTTGCTGTCCGCATCGTACAAGATGGGCCAGTCAGCAGGATGCCTTTCTTGAAATCGCTTCACTCTCTCCAGGGAGTCGCCCGAACCCACGTTGATGCCCAGGATTTCCAGGTCCTGCTCGCTGACTTCCCTTCGCAGTTTAGTGAGGTTAGGCTGGATCGAAACACAGTGAGGACACCATGTGGCCCAGAAATAGATGAGCACCGCTTTTTCATTCCTCAAGGCGCTCAGCTTGACCGAGCCGCCCTCGAGATCGTCGAGTTCAAAATCGGGAGCCATCTTCGTCTCGAAGTCTCGTTTTCCAACCTCTGAAGCACTGCCAGGATAAACAAGAGCCAGTGACAGCAAGAGAGCCAACAGCATGGAGCACACCATGCGGGAAGTTTTCGAACACTTTGTTTTCATAACCAGAATTCTCCTGCCTTGATAAAGAAGTACTGAGCCGCAAGAATCATGAGCAGACCGAAAAACTTTTGAACACGCCTCATCCATACGCCCGAACGAGGCAGGGAAGCAAGCAGCCCTGTGAAAGTGCCCACTATAATCACCAAACCACCCAGCCCAAAGGAAAAGGCGAAGA
This sequence comes from Syntrophobacteraceae bacterium, assembly GCA_007125915.1. Taxonomy (GTDB): domain Bacteria; phylum Desulfobacterota; class Syntrophobacteria; order Syntrophobacterales; family Syntrophobacteraceae; genus SLCH01. The sequence goes on along the minus strand of SLCH01000092.1, from coordinate 29,993 downwards.
GCATCCCCATACCCCAGAGCACGTCCTGCCTGGTGGCGACCAGGGTTAAAAGCACTCCCAGGATGGGCGTTGTGCACGCGCCGATGACAAGTGCGGATGCTCCACCAAGAAGCATGCTTGTTATTATATCATGCCCGGGCATATCCCGCACCTGGATACGGTTCAAGAAAGCCGGCGGCCTCAGAGGAACCACATCCAGCATGACCAGGCCAAAGAACAGGCAGATATTGCCCACGATCAAATAGGTCCAGTGGCTCATGGTGAGAGCGCCAAACATCTGGCCCGTGAGGGCGGCAAAGGCTCCCAGGGAAGCATAGACCAAGGCCATGCCAAAAACATAGAAGCTGGAGAGAACAAAACCTTTCCAGCGGCTTCCCCGGGCCTTTCCACCCACGAAAGCCACCGTGATGGGAAGCATGGGGTAGGTGCAGGGAGTGAATCCGGCCATCAGCCCCCCCAGGAAAGACAAAGCTATGGCAAGGATGGGCCTGGTGGCAACGACCGATTCAAACTGTCCCAACCATTCCACGCTGCTGTTCCTTTCTACGTGGTCACATCAGATCAAACAGAGTTTTTGAACCATTTTGAAACAGTTGAGATCTTTTCCTGTGTGGGCGCTGATCATGTCTGCGAGGCCCTGGAATAGAAGGCTCCTTTTGTCTTGAGCAAAACGGTGCCGCCACACTCTGTCAAGAGGCGTTTTTCGGGAAAGGTCTATGAGGACCAGGCTGCCCAGGTCCAGTTTCAAAACCTGCCTCCCCCCCTGCAAAGGATGTTTTCCGCATGAGAGGGACCCTTTGCGCGTGTGCCAGCACCAAAACCTCGAAGACTGGAGAGGTGCCTTGCACACATGGCATTCATCGAGCGCCGGAAGGTAACCGCCCGCATCCAAAAAACGAAGAATGAATAAAAGGATTACATTGAGAGGTTCGCGATCTGAAGAGAGATGTTTTAAGGTGACTTCCAGAAGGTCAAACCATTTCTCCTGAGGCTCTCCTTCGGGAGTCATTTCCAGAAAGATCTCACAGACCAGGGCAGCCAGAAACCAACGCTCCAAATCCATTCTCAGGGCCGCATAGGGCTCTATGAGTTTGCTGGCCTCAATCCAGACCAGGGACTTCCGTACTCTGAGAGTCATCTGCACAAGGCTGCATGGTTCAAGACTGTTCACAAAACGCCTGCGGCTTTTTCTTGCACCCTTGGCAAGACCGGCGAGACGCCCCTCCGACTGGGAAAAAAAGGTCACCAGCCTGTCCGCCTCACCCAGGTCTCTTGTCTTCAAGATGACTGCCCTTGTGGTGATTGCCTTCATGGCCCTATTTGGGGACGCCCCTCACCATGGCCATCCCCGGAGAAACACTGCCGTGCCGGGAAACATTGCCCTCGGAATGAGAAGCTCCTCTCTCTCATGACCAAAACCCGATGGTGTGGCGCAGCATCAGCAGATTTCATTCCTGATTCAAGAGCCTGGCGTCGGGAAGTCGAAACCGCATCACCGCCCCCGGCCTCCCGGACAAGTTCAGGGGCTGTCCGTTCCATTGCATCCTCACTCCAGCAGAGTTTCCCAAAACCACCTGGACCGATTCCCCAGCTGCCCATTCTCTGCTATCCCCGGCTTTCATGAGCATACTTTCGGTGGTTGTCCCATCAATGATCACCTGGATCCATGCTTCCTGAGTGGCTTGAACACTCAGAAGGTTTCCCGCCCTTTCCTCGCGGGTCCGAGCATCTTCCGCGGCGGCGGCAGTCCCCACAGCCCGGGCAGGCGGGGTCTGTGCCGATCCAGCATGATTCTTCTCATTAACGGGGTCCATCTCGGGAGCAGGCTGCTCCGAGGGAAATTCTCCTGATGGAGTCCCCGCCATGGACGTTTCCCTCTCTTGGGAACCATCGCGGGCAGAGGGATCTGTCCCCTCGGAATTGACTTCATTGCTCAACTGACTTTGGACCACGAGGGAAGACTTTCCAGACAAGTCGGGGGGAATCTCCTGCTGAGGATACCCCTCCGTTCTCAGGGACTGCAGACTTCCCACGCTTTTGCGGTTTTCATACAGCAGCAAGCCCCAATAAATGGCTGAAGCGATGACAGCAAAAGAAATCAAAGCCAGTAAAAGCTTTTTACGGCTTTTGGGACGAAAGGCATCCTGTGAGCGGCTGTAACGTTCTATCCCCGCCCGCTGCAGGTTGATGGAATTGATTTCAGCAGCGTGTTTCTCCAGGAGTTCACTGGAATCTATTCCCAGCGCGGAGCAATAGGAGGCGATAAACCGTCGAATGAGCAGGGGAGTCCCTATCTTTTCAAAGGCTCCCTCCTCCATGGCATGAAGGACGTTCTTGCTCAGAGTCACCTGCCTGGAAATATCTTCCAGCGTCAGTCCCCGCTTCAGTCTTTCCGATTTCAAGTACTCGGCCAGCTCGCGCATAAATTTCCAGTTCCTAAACCATGATGGTCACAGGCGAATATCCACAAAAGCTCTGCTTTCCAGGTCACGCACCCAGTCTTCGAATTTGCGCGTGACCTCCTGCTGGAACAACTCCCTCTTCACCTTTTCACGTGCCTCCACCTGAGACAAGCTCATTTCCTCCCGCCTCACATCGAGGACTTTGAGGATATAATGCCCCCCTGCTCCCTCAATGACGGGAGACACTTCATTGGGACCCAGCCCTCGGACAGCTGCGGAGATATCGGGAGCCAACTCATCGGCAGCCATGTATCCAATGTCGCCCCCCTCATCAGCGGCAGGCCCCTTTGAATACTGAGCCGCCATCACCGCAAAGTCCTGCCCCCTGTTCAACCGCTCCAGGATGCTCTGCGCAGCCGCCCGGTCTTGAGCATGTGAGTCCTGAGAATTGGAAGAAAAAGGAAGAAAGATGACAGCAAGACGGTATTTTTCCCTTGCGGCACCTGCCGCCCTCGGATGGGATTTCAAATAGGCATCCACCTGATCTTCCGTGATGACGGTTTTGGACTTGAAGACGCGGTCCACAAGGCGTGAGCGCTCCAGCTGCCTTCTGATGTCCTGGCGGAACTGAGCCATGGTCAGGCCCTGCTGTTGAACGAGGTACTCGAGCTGATCATCGGTGAATCTGTTTTCCCTCTTGATGGACGCGATGGCTTCATTCACCTCCGACTCGCTGACCTTAATGTTCAAGCGCCTGGCCTCCTGTTCCGCCAGCTGCTCTTGAACCATCTGGTTCAGCACAGCCCGCTCGACCTGTTCTCTCGCAACCGGATTGGAAAGATTCAACTCTGAAGATTCACTGGCAACGACTTCAACCCTGCTCTGCAGTTCGCTCAGAAGAATCAAGTCCCCGTTGACCACTGCCACGATTCGGTCAAGGGTATTGGCACTGGCATGAACCGCCAGCAGCGTCATGCAAGAAAATAAAAACATGATCCTTATGCACCGGCACATGAAATGCTCCTGCGTTCATTCATTGAAAAAGCCCATCTGCAGAAAAACCGCCTCAGGAGTCAGATGGAGTCCTCAGTTTCATCAACGGCATCAATCACTTACGAAATTGATTAAGCTACTGAATTCATTCAATATCACTACCATTTTTCGGATACTCCTGCAACATTCTTTTGAGGCGGGCCACCCGCTGCGGCATGTGTTTGCCCCAGATTTCCATTTTCACTTTTCCTTCCGAATCCACGACATGATCACACCTGTTCTTCTCCAGGTGGGGCAGGAACGCCCGCAACTTTTCCCAGTTCTCAAACTGGATGACGAAGCTGTTTTCAACGGCATCCACCTTCACAATTCCCAGCTTTTTGCACGAAAGACGAAACTTGGCCATGAGCACCAAGTTCCTGGCGCTTTCAGGGAAAGGGCCATACCGGTCGCGCCATTCCCCCGCCAGCTGTTCCACCTGCCACTCGTCGCCCGCCGTGGCCAGCCGCTTGTAGCCCAGGAGCCGCTGGTCATTATCCGGAATAAATGCATCGGGAAGGAATGCCGATATGGGAATGCTGATCTCCGGATCAACGGTCTCATTGTGAGGTTTTTCCCCTTTGAGCTCCTTCACCGCTTTCTCAAGCAGTTCGATGTAGAGTTCATACCCTACGGCAGCGATATGCCCCGACTGAGAGGCGCCCAGAATGGTTCCGCCACCGCGAATTTGAAGGTCGTTGAGTGCGATCTTGAAGCCCGCCCCCAGAGCGCTGAAATCCAGGAGGGCCCGCAGCCGCTTTTGTGCGTCTCTCGTGATGAGGTGCTCATCGGGTATGAGCAGATATGCATAGGCCTGCTCAGTGGATCGGCCCACCCGCCCCCTGAGCTGGTAAATCTGTGCGAGTCCGAATTTGTCGGCGCGATTGATGACAATGGTGTTGGCCGCTGGGATATCGAGCCCCGATTCGATGATGGTGGTGCACACGAGCACGTCGATTTTTCGCTGTATGAAGTCCAGCATGACTTTTTCCAGGTCACGCTCCTTCATCTGTCCGTGGGCCACGGCGATGCGGGCTTCAGGAACGAGGCGGCTGAGAAAGGCCGCTGTCTGGTAAATGGACTGGACATGGTTGTGCACAAAAAAGACCTGACCCTTGCGGCTCAGTTCGCGATGGATGGCCTCCTTGATGGTGAATTCGTCATACTTGCAAACAAAGGTTTCTATGGCACGCCGGTCTTCGGGAGGGGTTTCGATGGTCGAAAGATCGCGAATACCCGAAAGGGACATGTGGAGCGTTCTGGGAATGGGAGTGGCCGTGAGGGTCAAAACATCCACCGAGACCCGGAACTGTTTGAGCTTTTCTTTGTGTTTGACTCCAAACCGGTGCTCCTCATCCACAATGATCAGTCCCAGATCCTTGAACGAAACATCCTTTTGCAGCAGGCGATGTGTGCCAATGACCACGTCCACGGTGCCGCGGCTCAGTTCCTCCACCAGCTTTTTCTGCTGGGTGGACGTCTTGAAGCGACTGAGGGAAGCCACCTGGACCGGAAATCCTTCGAACCTTTCCTTGAAGGCCTGGTAGTGCTGCTCCGCGAGAATGGTCGTGGGAACCAGCATGGCCACCTGCTTGTGATCCATGACCGCCTTGAATGCAGCGCGCAAAGCCACTTCCGTTTTGCCATACCCCACATCACCGCAGATGAGGCGGTCCATGGGGCGGGGAGAAGACATGTCCTTCAGAACATCCTCGATGGCATGGAGCTGATCTTGAGTTTCTTCGTAACCGAACTTGGCCTCGAATTCATGATAAAGATCATCGGGGAGGGAAAAGCGAAAACCCTCTTTGACAGACCTGGCAGCAAAGATCTGCAGAAGTTCTTCAGCAATACGTTCCGTGGTCTCCTTGGCCTTTCTCTTGGCAGCTTCCCAGGATTTTCCCCCCAGCTTATCCAGTCGGGGATCCTGCCCCTCCACTCCCAGGTACTTCTGCACTTTTTGCAGTTTTTCCACAGGAACGTAGAGGCGATCGGAGTCCTGGTAACCCAAAAGGAGGAAGTCGCTTTCAATCCCCCGGACATTGAGATGCACCAGGTCTTTATAGACGCCGATGCCATGATCCACATGAACCACATGGTCTCCCACCCTCAGATCCTCAAATGAATTGAGAAAAAGTCCGGACGGGGATCTCCCGGAAGAGCGCCTTGGATGCCTTCGACCGAAAATTTCCTCCTCTGCAAGCACCGTGAGCCTTTCCGCGGACCAGTCAAAGCCTTTGGTCAAACTTCCACTGAGAACCTTGACGGCACGCGACCCATAGGACTCCTGGGCAAAGGGCTGATCACTGTACTGTGCCTCCAACCCATAAGCAGGGAGCAATTCGGCCATTCTTCTGGCCCTTTCCTTCTGCCGGCACACCAGGAAGGCATTGAATCCTTCTTCAACGGAATTTTTCAAATGACGGGCGAGAGGCTCCAGGAGGCGCTCCTTGTTGCTGTGCGATCGCATGGAAATGGCCAGCTCATGGTGATTCTCCGTTGCAAGGTCAAAGACACGTCCGGCGGGAGCGGTGGAAGAGAGAGCATGGGCACGAACGTGCTGGAAGGGTCCGGACGAAACAAGCGCCTCCAACTCTTCAGTGTCAAAAAAAAGTTCCCTGGGATGACGAAGCCATTCCTGCTGAGAAGTCCGATCATTCCACTTCTGCAATATTTTCCAGTACGTTTCGCTCATTTCCTTTCGAATGATGCTCTCGTCCGACCAAAAAATGAGGGCTCCAGGGGGAAGGTAACTCAGAATGGATGTGAGGTTCTCATAAAAGACGGACATGACCCCTTCAAAATCGCCAAACTGATGCCCTTCCTGGAGCTTGTCAAGCCACACATTGGCCGCTGAAGGGCTTAAATTTTCCTGTTGCACGTCATCGAGAAGAGCCTTTTTTGCCCGCTCCAGGGCGAAACCATTCAAAATGATCTCGCTGGCAGGAATGAGAATCAGTTCCTCCTGTGTTCCCAGTGATCTCTGGGAAGTGGGGTGAAAGAGCCGCACGGACTCCAATTCATCACCAAAGAATTCGAGGCGGCAGGGCCAGGGATAAAGGGGGCTGAACACATCCAGTATGCCTCCCCTTCGACTGAAGTCACCATACTCGGTCACAAGGGAAACCCGGTAATATCCGCGCTCAATCAGCCTCCTGGTGAAAGCGTCCAGATCGAAGGTTTCTCCCACCACGCGATACTCCACCTCTTTTTCAAGAACTTCAGGAGGAGGCAGCCTTTCCATGAGGGCCAGGGCGGAAGTCACCACAATGGATGGAGCGGAACCCATGCGCAGGGCATAAAGTGTTTCCATGCGCCTGGCCACCGTTTCACTTTTGTTGAGCGACTGGGATTTGCGTGTGGTCCTTGAAGGAAAGCAAAACACTCTGGATTGAGAAGTCTTTCGGGGTTTGTCCCCGTCGACACCAAGAAAAAAACTGATGGTCTCCGCAAACCCTTCGGCCTCCGCATCGGTGGCGGTGACGAAGAGAAGGGAGCGGCGCGTGTGCTTGAAGCACTGGACAGCGAGATAAGCCAATGCCGGCACCTGAGTTCCTCGAACAATCACCGACTCCCTTTTGTTTTTGAGAAACTCCCACACATCTCTTGAACTGTGCATGGCTTGGTTTATTTTTTGCCCTGTGCTGATCTCCGCCGCCGAGGCATGATTTTCCATGACTGAATCCGTCGCAATCAAAAAAATGTTCTGATGATGAGAACGCGGCAGGCCTCAATGGGCGCGTCGTTTCACCGCAGCGGTATGATAATGCCCACATTCCTTGAGATTCAAGGGTTGCCTGCTTTGCACTTTTCAGCAAAAGCTGTAGAATCTGATGCGTCCGTTGGAAAACGCGGCAACAAAAGGAATCAGAGAACATGTTTGAAGGGAAAATATAGCGAAGGCCTTCCAATAAAGAAAGTCACCCTTCCCACTTTTCTTGCGGCCCCCGGACCTGCACACTCAATCGAAGGGAGAGTCAGCCACATGCCCCATACTTCCATTCAAGATCTCATGCGGCGCATACCCGGTGTGGACGTTTTGCTCCATACGGATGCCCTTCAAAAGTCCCTCGGCACCCATCCCCGCAAAATTGTTCTGGACAGTATTCGGCATGTTCTTGAGGAAACAAGAAAGCGGTTGCGGGAAAACACTTCCCAAATCACTGAAGAGGAACTCCAGGTCAACCACATTGTGAATCATGTCATCCAGCGCATCGAAGACCTCAGTGACTACACGCTGCGCCCGGTGGTCAACGCCACGGGAATCGTTGTCCATACAAATCTTGGGCGCTCCCTTCTTCCCAGGGAGGCTCTGGAGCGACTGCAGCTCATAGGCCAAGGCTTCAATAATCTGGAATATGATCTGGAAAGGGGAAAAAGAGGTTCCCGCTACGTGCATGCGGAAGCCATTCTCTGTGAACTCACGGGAGCTGACGCGGCACTCGTCGTGAACAACAACGCCGGTGCCGTCTTTTTGGTCCTGAACTCTCTTGCACAGGGGAAGGAGGTCATCGTATCTCGAGGGCAGCTGGTGGAAATCGGCGGATCCTTTCGCATACCCGATGTCATGCGTGCCAGTGGAGCCATTCTCCAGGACGTGGGATGCACCAACCGCACGCACCTTCAGGACTATGCCGGCGCCATCGGGGAATCCACAGCGCTCCTCATGAAAGTCCACACGAGCAATTATCGAATTGTGGGTTTCTCTTCGGAAGTGACTCTCCAAGAATTGGTCTCCCTGGGGCAAAAGCATGAGATTCCCGTCATAGAAGACCTGGGCAGCGGCTCTTTCATCGATTTCAGACCTTACGGCCTCACGGGAGAACCCACGGTGCAGCATGCGGTGAACGCGGGCGCGGACATGGTGACCTTCAGCGGTGACAAGCTGCTGGGGGGTCCTCAGGTGGGCATCATTCTGGGCCGGGAAGACCTCATCGCCAGGTGCAGAAAAAACCCTCTCACCCGAGCCCTGCGAGTGGACAAAATGGCATTGGGGGCTCTGGAGGCCACTCTCAGGCTCTACAGAGACGAAAGGGAGGCCCTTCTCAAGATCCCCACACTCCGTATGATCACCATGCCATTGACAACACTGGAAGAAAAAGCGGAGGAACTCCTGGCAGCGATCAGAGCCGCCGATGCACAAGAGTGTCTGGACATGGAAAAGGTGGCGAGCAACTCTCAAGTGGGTGGAGGCGCTCTGCCCGCACAAAACCTCAAAACATGGGCAGTGGCTGTGAGATCAGACAAAATAGCCACCCAGCGCATTGAAACTGCCCTCAGAAAGAGCAGGACGCCCATCATAGGGCGGATCGAGTCCGATCGCTACCTCATGGACGTGAGAACGCTGCAGGATGGCGAAGTGGAAATCATTCAGGAAGCATTCAGAAAACTGATCAAATCGATTCTTTGAACCCTCTCAGGGTGGACAAGCTTCAGGTGACCTTCAACTCAAGATACAAGTCGCCTCGCTGCTGAGTCTTTTGGGAAAGAAGTCTTCCCTTCTCTTTGAGCCTCAGCCTGGTTCCCGTTCTGACCCCCGGAGGGATTCTCACCGACACGCGATTTCCTTCGGGCATATGGGGCAGATCAACCTCCACCAGCGCCCCAAGGTGAGCATCGTCCCGGGAAATGACAAGCTGATAGGTCAGGTCGGCGACACTCTCGCCGCTTTCTGCCTTGAGACGATGGGCCGTGGACCCCCCCAGCCAGCCCACCACCTTATCAAAGAGGTAATTTCCAGTTTTTTTGACCGCCTTTCCCAAAAGGGAGGCACTTTGTTCCAGAAACCCTTTGGGCTGGTGCTGCTGCATGGATCGGGTTCTTTGATCAAAAGACCCCGCGTGAGGCTTGTGAACGTGACCTCCATTGCCAAAACGGGCTGTGTACCGGTAAACACGCGTTGTCCCCGGGGTGCCCCAAAAGAACCCCTGAAAAAAGATGTTCTTGTCACCAAAAAAAACGCGGTTCACAAAACGGTCGTCAAAACGAAACCCCATGCGCTGAAACTCTTGCTGCATTTCAGCAAAAATGTCCTGTGCATAGCGGCTGTTGAAAAAATCCTTGAAGATTTCCTCCTGGCTGTATCCGAACCCCCCTTGACCATGGGGTCTGGCTCCAGGCCGGGAATGGACGCCCAACTGCCTGTATTGGTCATACTGCAGACGCTTCTGAGGGTCGATGAGAACCCCGTAGGCCTCGCTGATCTTCTTGAAACGGTCTTCCGCAGCCCTGTCGTTGGGATTCCTGTCGGGATGCGTCTCCAGCGCCAGTTTTCTATAATTTCGTTTGATCTCTTCCGTGGTCGCACTGGGCGAAACGCCAAGAGTTTCATAGTAATCGTGTGAAGACATATTCGGTGCACATCTCCTGGTCCACTAGTGATATGGAAAAGCAGCCCCTCGGTGGGAGAATAAAATCATACCGCTTCACGACAAATTTAATCACCCGACTCAACAATATAAAGACAAAATCAAACAATATCAAGGGACCTCTGAAGCACTCTCCCCGTGTCCGCCAAAGGGCATTCAAGGTGTTTCACGCCTTTCCCTTCCCTTCACCCCGCGGTCATGAAACGGCCTTTTTGAAAAATGGCCGCCTGTGCCCGTGCCGGAACCAAAAGAATCAAAAGGCACACGCGCCGCAGCGGGTGCAGCCACTTTCCACATCGCAGGGTGCCGTTTCTTTCCCCGCAAGGGCCTTTTGGTATTCTTCCCACAGGTACTCCCTTTTGATTCCGTGATCGATGATCTCCCAGGGAAACAGCTCATCCCTTTCCCGTTCTCTCATGACCCAGAAGTCGGCATTCACGGGCGTCTGCTTCATAGCTTTCGCCCAGGACCATCCTTCCAGGGCAACCTTATCGAGAATGGGCGAGACCCGGCGATCTCCTCGAGCGAGGAGTGCCTGAACGTAGGCCCACTTGGGAAGGTCAAAATGGACCCGCACATTCGCCACTTTCTGCAGGGCCTTTCGAATCCAGCGCGCCCGGTCCTTGAGTTCCCTGACGCCCGCAAATGGAAACCACTGAAAGGGGGTGAACGGTTTGGGCACAAAGCTGTTCACGCTCAGGGTGATGTCCCCCAGCCTCTTTTTCCCGCGGCTGATCTGCAGCACACGGTGCTTGACGCTTTTGGCCATGTCCACCATGGCCTGCAGGTCATCCCGGGTCTCCGTGGGAAGGCCGATCATGAAATAAAGCTTGAGGTGCAGGATGTCCTTTTCCGTCAGAAGATCCACCGCACTTAGGATTTCCTCCAGGCGAAGGTTTTTGTTGATGACCTGCCTGAGCCTTTGGGATCCCGCTTCGGGTGCAATGGCAACGGAGCGGTGTTCGCTGCTTTTCAGGGCTGAGACCAGTTCAGGAGTGAGCCCATCCGCTCTCAGGGATGAAAAGGACAAGGCCCCACCAAGATCGAGCAGGTTTCGACACAAATCACTGATCTCGGGATGATCGGACACGGCAGCACTGACCAGTCCCACGCGGGGGATGCGGGCCAAATGGTTTTGGACGGATGCGAGCAATGATCGGGCGCTGTGGGTGCGCATGGGGCGATAGACAAATCCAGCGGCGCAGAACCGGCACCCTCGTCCGCATCCCCGGCCGATTTCCAGCAGATTGACACTTTTAAATTCGGCGTTGGGGGTGGTGATCACCGTCCTGCAGGGACTGCTGACGGAAAAGTCCGCCTTTTGATGAACCACGCGCTCAGGCACTCCACTGCCGGGCAGAGGCTCCATGGCCGCCAGTTGCCCCCCCTTCTCATAGGAGACGCCATAGAGGGAGGGCACATAAATGCCCGGCATGCTTCGAGCGAGGTGGGCGAGAAAGGGGGAACGGTCGAAGGGGCGCGTTGCCATTCCCTTCATGTAATCCCAGAGTTGGGGTAGAAGGGCTTCCGCCTCCCCCACAAGAATGAAGTCCATGTAAGGGGCCAGGGGCTCCGGGTTCAGAAAGACCGCAACCCCTCCCGCCGCCACGAGAGGATACCTTGAATCCCGTTCTTCAGCCTTCGCGGGCATGGAAGCCATCTGGAGCATTTGAAGGACATTGGGAATGTCGTTTTCAAAAGAGACAGAAAAAGCGAGGAGGTGGAATTGATGGACGGGAGTTTGCGACTCCACGGACAGGAGTCCACAGTCCTCATTTCTCAGGCCCTGAATGTCCTCATGCTCAGGGTAAAACACCCGCTCACAGAGCACCCCGTCATGGGAGTTGAGGCCCGCATAGACAGACTGAAACCCCAGATTGGACATGCCCACGGCATATCGGTTGGGAAAAGCGAGGGCAACTCTGAACCGTCCGCTCCAGTTTTTAAAAATGGTGCCCTTTTCCTGGGAAAGCCACAAAAGCTGGCGCTGCTTCAATCTTCTCGTCATGGGCCGTCGAAAAAGCTGTCATGAAGCCGTTGGCAGGGAACTTTCGCCCACCGGGTAGCGGGGCCACAGGAAATGGATGGGTGCGGACTGGATAACATTGCGGTCACGAGATTCTGAGGTTGGATGATCCCTTGCTCTTCAAATGAAAACGCAGTTGTCTTCCAAGGGGATTTTGGAAAATTGCCTGAAACGTTTTTATTGCCGAGTTCAAGACAGACAGGGCGGACGTCATTGAAGACAGTGAACGATGCCCCTTTTTCCAGGCGACAAAGCCTGGAAAAAGGGCATTCTCACGCCATTGCGCAGCTTGAGTCATTCCAGCACGGACAATTCCGTCAGGTATGTTTAATTAACCCTGGCTGGAAAAACTTTCAATCGGCCTGACGGCGAATGAAAGTGGGAATGCTCAAATCTTCCTCTTCCAGATTGGAGCCGCTGATCTTCTGAAGGAACGTTTTTCTTCTTGACTGCCCCTCATGATAGGAAGCTTCACGAGGTTCCCGGGTGGATCCATGCCGGACAACTGTGGGCACCTGCAAATAATCGTAATTGAGCTCGGTTCCCATGCCATTGTTTCTGGCCCTTCTGATGCGTTCGGACACATCAGCTTTCTGAGGCTGCTCCATTTTCCCGATGCCCGTGGCTATCACGGTCACCCGAACTTCCTCGCCGATGGAAGGATCTATGGACATGCCGAGGAAGATGTTCGCATTTTCATCCATTTCTTTGTGAATGAGGGAAGCAACCTCTTCAAACTCATGCATTCCCAGGTCCATGCCGGTGGTGATGTTGATGAGAGCGGCCCTGGCTCCATGAATGGAAATGTCTTCCAGGAGAGGGCTGGAAATGGCCTGCTGCGCAGCCTGGGAAGCTCGGTTCTCTCCGCTTCCCACACCCGTTCCCATGAGTGCCAGGCCCTTTTCTCCCATGACTGTCCGCAAGTCCGCGAAATCCACATTGATGTAACCGGGGTGCACGATGAGATCGGAAATGCCTTTCACGGCATAAAGAAGAATGTCGTCCGCACGCCGAAACATTTCAAGAAAAGTTGCTCTTTTGTCCGCAAGACACAGCAGCCGGTTGTTGGGAATGGTGATGAGAGTGTCCACCACGGCTTCGAGGGACTTGAGCCCTTCATCGGCATTTTTCTGGCGCACTTTGCCTTCAAAGGCAAAAGGCTTTGTCACAACGGCGACGGTGAGGGCACCCATTTCCCGGCAAATCTCGGCCACCACCGGCGCACCCCCTGTTCCCGTTCCGCCGCCCAGTCCCGCCGTGATGAACACCATGTCGCTGCCTTCCACAGCGTTGCGGATTTTCTCCATGTCTTCCTGGGCTGCCTTCGACCCCATGTCGGGATTCCCTCCTGCGCCCAAACCTTTGGTGAGGCTCACGCCCAACTGAATCCGCTGCGGGGCCAGGCTTTTTTCCAGGACCTGAAAGTCCGTGTTTGCCGCGATGAACTCGACGCCGTCGAGGCCGGCCCGAATCATGTTGTTGATGGCGTTGCCACCTCCCCCCCCAATTCCCAGCACTTTGATCCTGGCTCCATTGGAGTAGATTTCCACCGTTTCTCTTTTGTCTTCGTTCAATTTTTCCATGTCAGCACCCTTCACCATTGGTTAAAGTCTCGTCACACAGGCAAATGCATCCAATCACAACGGCAATGGAAATGTTTGCTCGGTTTCAGCCAACCCCTTTCTCAAACGGGGCTTATCAGAACGTTCACACAAACTCCAAAGGCTGCTTCTCTGACCTTTGAAGAGCTTCTTGCGACAAGCAAATGAAGAAAGTTCTTCCAATGAAAAATCACCACAATTCTTTGAACCACCGTTTCATGGTCCCAAGAATCTTCTCAAACAAGCCGGGCCCGCTCTCCAGGGAAACGGTGCTCTTGCCGTGTTTTAAACCATGGACGAGCAACCCCGTAGCGGTGGCAAACATGGGGTTTCTCACCAGTTCCTTGAGACCCCCGAAATGGTAGGGAACACCCACGCGCACAGGCAGGTCGAAGATGTTTTCGGCCAGATCGCGAATGCCCGGAAGCAGGGCAACCCCTCCCGTGAGGACCACCCCTGCATGGAGAGATTCCATGTAAGCCGAACGCACCAGTTCCCATTCGATGATCTTGAGCATTTCCTCGGAACGGGCTTCAATGATCTGGGCCAGTACGGAATGGGCCAGCTGACGGGGTTTCTGCCCTCCCACAGAGCCCACCTCAATCACTTCCTGCTGGTTGACCTGTTCCACCATGGCACAGCCGAATCTTTTCTTAATCTTTTCCGCCTCTTCCATGGAAGTTCTCAAACCCACCGAAATATCCGAGGTGATATGGTTCCCCCCGAGCCCCACCACGCATGAATACCGAATGGCGTGATCGAGAAAAACTGCCACATCACTGGTGCCACCACCGATGTCCACCAAGGCCACTCCGAGATGCTTCTCGTCCTTGTCGAGCACCGACTCACTGGAAGCCAAAGATTCCAAAACGACATCTTCCACGAGGAGACCAGCTTTTTCACAACACTTGACAATATTCTGGACAGCGGAAATGGCACCAGTGATGATATGAACCTTGGCTTCCAGGCGAACCCCCGACATCCCTATGGGGTTGAGAATTCCCTCCTGTTCATCGACGATGAACTGTTGAGGGAGCACGTGAAGAATTTGCCGGTCATAAGGCATGGCTATGGTTTTCGCCGCATCCAGCACGCGATCGATGTCCGCCTGTGTCACTTCACGGCTTTTTACGGCAATGACACCATGGCTGTTGAGGCTCTGCACGTGAGTGCCCGCGACCCCTGCCACCACGGACTTGATTTCACACCCGGCCATCAACTCTGCTTCCGTGACAGCCCTTCGAATGGAATTGACAGTCTGGTCAATATTGACCACCACACCCCCGCGCATGCCAATGGAAGGGTACGTTCCCACTCCAACGATATCGATGCCTTCAGAGGTGACTTCCCCCACAACGGCACAAATCTTGGTTGTCCCTAAATCCAGACCTACGATGAGTTCCTCTCTTCTGCCCATTGTCTCCCTTTCACCTGACGACTTTTGAGATGGTGCCTCCAATTGCCGGAGATGGTCTCGACCAAGGCTCATGCACTTGTGCAGTCCTTTTTTTCTCGAAACCTCCATTTTGAGGAGGGCCATCGCGTGGCCTCATTCAACTGCTTCCAGGCCTGGGGAAAGTCCCTTCCACATAAGCCCTGCTTTTATAATCGAGGTCGATTCGACTCACCGTTTCCAGCCATCCCTGTGTTTCCAAAAGGAGCATGATTCTTTTGAGACGCTGGAACTTGGCATCAAATGCATTGGATCCCAAATGAATGACAATGGGACTCACGCCCATCAGCTGAAAGGAAATTCCCTCCACGGGATCCCAATGGAACCCCTCCACCCTGCCCTCCCGGTACATGACATGGCGGCGGTCCAGAGCGGATTTCAAATCTTGGAGCGATTCGAAAGGCTCCAGGGGAAGGTATTCCCCCTCTTTCAATCCAAGCCCTGAAAAACCATCCAGGCGCATGAGATTCGGATATTCCTGTGGCTCCACGCTCAGAAAAAGCTTCCCCTCCCCGTCCACCAGATGCGAGTTTTCACCGGTTATGATCCCCAGGGGTTGCCTCTCCTCCACCTCCACCACCAGGGACCTGGAAAGATCCAAGCGCACGACGGCTGACTTGACCCATGGAAGGGTTTCAACCCTTTCCGCCAGCGTGGCCATTCGGAGTGTCACCAGACCCGTGTCTCTTGGAACCTTCATGGCATTGAGCACGTCAGCGCGCTGCAGGTGATGAATCCCCGTCACTTCGATGCCGCGCACCTTGAACAGGGAAGAATCCATCAGGGCATGATAGCTGTGAGCCAGACCCGCGCTGATCAGCAGCAATCCCGAGAGAAACAGGCTCGTTCCAAGGACACCTTTGAGCACATTGCGAATGAGTCCTTTTCGGTGACCGTTGACCGGTGCGTAACGATTTTTCCTGCTTTTCATCACCAATTCACCCGCTCTTTTCGGTCAGGCACCCATGAGAAAAAATGGAAAGCGTCCCCTCGCTGAACGATGATTCGCCCGCTACAGGGACACGTCCTTGCCCGGTCCGGGAGACGCGCACCAGACGCGAACTTCTCTTTCCAGGCGAATCCCAAAATGCTGCATGACCGCATTCTCCATGCGCTCCATGAGCTGGAGGATGTCCCCGGCGGTCGCAGAGCCCACGTTGAGAATATAGTTGGCGTGCTTTTCGGAAACTCTGGCACCCCCCACTCCAGCACCCTTCAACCCCGCCTTCTCGATGAGTGCTCCCGCAGCATGCCCCGCCGGATTTTTGAAGACACATCCTGCTGAGGGAACGCCAAAAGGCTGGGTTTTCCTCCTCCGGGAAATTTTTTTCTTCAACTCTTCCTTGATGTGCTGCGCCCCTTTTGGCCTCATTTCCAAAACGGCCTCCAGAATGATCTGCCCCGAGGGCAACCCCATGGATCTATAGGAACAGGACAGGTCCTTCCGCAAAAGCCTCCTGGTGTGACCCCTGGAGTCCATGATTTCAAGCCGGTACAAAATGTCAGAAATGCTTCCTCCGAAAGCACCCGCATTCATAGTGAGGGCACCGCCCATGGTTCCGGGAATTCCCGCCAAAAACTCGGCCCCGCCCAATTCCCTGTGCACGCAGAAACGGAGAAAAGCGGAAAGGGGAACTCCAGCACCCACCTGAACCAAAATCTTTTCTTGTTCCGCACCCCTCTCTGCCAGGGGCCCATGAAGAATGTGAAGAGCACCGCAGGCCCGCTTGAGTTGGATGACCACCACATCCCAAGGATCGTCGGGCGGCAGCACATTGCTGCCACCGCCAAGAATCACCCAGGGAATTTTCCGTTGGGAAAATTCGTGCATCAGAACCTGCAGAGTCTGAAGATTTTCGGGTATTGCGAGGCAGGCCGCAGAACCTCCCACTTTGAATGTTGTGTGCCTGCTCAAAGGTTCTCCCCACTTCAGGACCACGTCTCCGAGAGAATTCAGCCAATCCCTGTGCTGGTCCACAAGGGGAAAAACACTTCCCTCGTCTCTTCCTTGACGATTTTGTCCAGGGGCGCTCGCCAGAGGACTCTTCATACTCTTCCAATCCCTTTGAAAGGCTCCCTCCATTGAAGGCTCACCTCACCCTTTAAGCGTGTCCAGAAGGGATTCTCCCAATTGCCAGATGTTCCCGGCCCCAAGGGTCATGACCACATCCCCCGGCTGCACCATGGCCGTGAGCTCCCCAAGCATATCTTCCAGGTTGGGGCAAAAATGAAGATCGTGGTGTCCATGGGCTGCAATGCGCTCCAGAAGAACCTGTCCCGTCACACCGGGAATGGGCTTTTCACTGGCGCCGTAGATTTCCGTGAGCAGCAGGACATTGGATTCATAGAAGCACCGGGCGAACTGCTCCATGAGTCCATGAGTGCGTGAATACCGATGGGGCTGAAAGGCCACGATGCGTCTTCGATCGGGGAAACATTGAGCCAGGGTTTCGAGCACCACGCGGATTTCATTGGGATGGTGGCCATAGTCGTCGATGACGAGAACTCCCCCCTCTTCCCCCTTGACCTGAAACCTTCGCTGCACACCCGTCATGTCCTCGAGGCCCTCTTGAATGGCCTCCCACTCCATTTCCAGCTCCAAAGCGACGGCAACGGCGGCCAGAGAATTGAGCACATTGTGCCGGCCGGGTATTTGAAGCCTTATTTCACCCAGTTCCCTGCCCTGCCAGAAGGCGCGGTAGGAGGTGATGAAACCTTTGCTTTTGACCTCCCTGGCCTGCAGATCCGCCTGTGACGAAAACCCATAGGTGACAAAACCTTTGCTGATCCGGGGAATGATCGTTTGAATGTGCTCGTCTTCGAGACAAAGGACCGCCTGCCCATAGAAGGGAATTTTGTTGATGAACTGCAGAAAGGTCTCCTGAATGTGCTCCAGGTCTCGATAATAATCGAGGTGTTCCAGATCGATATTGGTCACCACGGCAATGGTGGGAGGCAAAAGGAGAAAGGTGCCATCGCTCTCGTCCGCTTCGGCCACCATGAATTCACCCTGGCCAAGCTTGGCATTGGTTCCCCAGGCATTGAGCTTCCCCCCGATGACCACCGTGGGGTCGAGGCCTCCCCGGGCGAGAACGGTGGAAACCATGGAAGTGGTGGTGGTTTTTCCGTGGGCTCCCGCCACAAGGACGGAATATTTGAGACGCATCAGCTCGGCGAGCATTTCCGCTCTGCGAATCACGGGAAGCTTGCCCATGATTCTTGCCGCGCGCACTTCAGGATTGTCCTCGGAGATGGCAGATGAGAGAACCACCACGTCCGCCCCCTTCACGTTCTCCGGCCCGTGCCCGATATGGATCTTTGCCCCCAGTTCCTCCAGCCTTCGAGTGATCTCCGTTTCCCTGAGATCGGACCCACTGACCCGGTAGCCAAGATTGAGCAGAAGCTCGGCGATGCCGCTCATGCCTATTCCGCCAATTCCAACAAAGTGTATGTTTTTGTATCGTTTGTACATTTTTTCTACTTCACCCGGCCGCCTTTGCGCGCAATGTTCATGAGGATACCCACAGCCAGGCAGTTGGCTGTGAATGCACTGCCACCATAAGAAACGAAAGGAAGAGTCAACCCTTTGGTCGGGAAGAGACCCAGGACCACTCCCATATTGATCAACGCCTGAACGGTGATAAGCAAAGTCAGGCCCAATGCCATGACACTGCCCATAAAGTCCGGAGCATTGCGTGATATGGTCATTCCCGTGTGAAAGAGGAGCAGAAATGCCAGACACATAAAGGCGATTCCCACAAAGCCCATCTCCTCGCCCATGACGGCGAGAATAAAATCCGTGTGAGCTTCGGGCAGGTAGCCAAGTTTTTGCTGACTCGCTCCCAGTCCCTTTCCCCAGAAACCACCGGAGCCTACGGCGATCCATGCTTGAATGAGCTGATACCCGGATGCCAGGTGGTCTGTCCAGGGATCGAGAAATGCGGTCACTCTCTCCCAGCGATAGGTCACCAAATAGACGAACTTGTAGGCCGCCGCCCCGGCGATGGGAACAATGGATAAAAGGTACAGAACGGGAACGCCCCCCACCAGAAGCATCACAGCCGTCATGAAGGCCAGAATGACGGTCATTCCAAAGTCCGGCTGCTTGAGAAGGAGGGCGGAAAAGACTGCACACATCAACACGTGTGGGAGGTATCCAATGCTGAACTGGCGAATTCTGTCCTGTTTTTTGGAAATGGAAACGCTCAGATAAATCACCCAGATCACTTTTACGAATTCCGCAGGCTGCAGCTGGAAAGAACCGACCCGGAACCAGCGACGGGCGTTGTTGACCTCCGTGCCGATGGAAGGGATCAGAACCAGAACCAGGGCGGCCAGGGATGCAAGGAGGAGCGGCCCCACCCACGCCTTGTATTTTTCATAGGAAACTCTCGAAAAAACGATCATGATGCTCACGCCGAGAAACACCCAGAGCATCTGGCGCTTCAGAAAATAGGCTGAATCCCCGTAACGCTGAAGGGCCATCATGGAGCTGGAAGAGTAGATCATGATGAGTCCTGCAAGAATCAGAAAGGAAACTTCCAGCCACAATTGAACGTGTGCCGGCAAGGGAGACCACATTTCTTCTCCCATTTTCTCAGCGGTTCCGCCCTTTCGGGAAACAGCCGAGGATTTTTCCATTGCCTCTCTGGCCGAACTCATTTCAAACTTCCCTCTTGTTCAAGGACTTGCCTGCAATTTTTTTCCAGAAAAGATTTTTCATGCACTTGAAGCACTTCTTTCCTGTGGGTCACGGGGGCAGTTGAGCCACGAGTTTCTGAAAATGGTCGCCTCGCTCCTTGTAGCTGGAATACTGGTCGAAAGAGGAACACGCCGGAGAGAGCAGGACCACATCTCCCCATTGCGCCTGGCCAACAGCTGCCTCGAAAGCTTCTTCCAGGCCCATAAAAGAATGTGTCGTCACAGTCTCCTGAAGGGCTGCTGCGATTCGATGGCCCGATTCACCATACACAAAAGCTCCCCTGCACCGATCTTTCAGGGCTCGAGCCAAAGATTCATAGGACCCCAGCTTGTCCCTGCCTCCCAAAAGAAGCAGCAAGGGCCGATCAAAACTTTCCACCGCCCTCACAACGGCCCCCACGTTGGTCCCTTTGGAATCGTCGTAAAAATCGATCCCCCTCCACCGGCGGACCCACTCCACGCGATGGGGAAGTCCGCCACAAATGCCCAGCGCTCTCTCCAGGGCTTCAGGGGGCACCCCCATGGCAAGGCATGCCAGCACGGCGGCCATGATGTTTTCCTGATTATGGACTCCATGGAGCCGGCACCCGCTCAGGTCGATCTCCATGGGCACCCCGCCCGGAAGGGAAGCCAGGAGGCGCTCTCCTTCCATTCTTGCATGGGCATGGCGATCCTTTCTGCTGAAAAGGAGCACGGAGCCTGGAACGGAAGACACCATCCGCAGGCACACGGGATCATCTCCGTTGAGAATGGCAACTTCCTGCGGTTTCTGCCTTGAAAAGAGTGAGAACTTGGACGCTGCGTAGGCTTCAAAATTCTCATAGCGGTCGAGATGGTCCTCCGTAACGTTGAGAAGCACTCCAACGCGAGGAGAAAAGGTCGTGGCTGTGTCCAGCTGAAAACTGCTCACTTCCAAAACCAGGATCTCCGCCGGTTCCCCATCGAGAATCCATTGACTGAGGGGTGTGCCCATGTTTCCACCCACAAAGGCTTTCCTGCCCGCTGCCCTTAAAATCTCACCAATGAGGAAAGTGGTGGTCGTCTTGCCGTTGGTCCCCGTCACCGCAATTGTGGGCAGACTCACCTGACGCCAGGCCCATTCCAGTTCGCCCACGATTTCGATCCCCCCCTCACGGGCCTTGTTGAGGGGCTCAATGTCCAGGGGAACCCCTGGGCTCACAATGATCACCTCTGCGGAAAGAAAATCATCCACACGATGCTCTCCCAGGCGAAACACGCAACCCAGTGCTTCCAGCCGATCCAACTCTTCCCCGAAACGATCTCTTCTCCGAAGGTCTGTGGCCATCACGGACCGACCCTGGCGGCGCAGAAGCTCACACACGGAAAGACCTGAAACACCAAGGCCCACCACCAGCGCCCCTCTTCTTTCCGTATTTTTCTGTGGATGGCTGGAACTCATATTGCCAGTATCCCCTCCACCACACGCTCCATGCGCATGCCCCTTGAACCCTTCACCAGAACCCAATGCCCCTCCAGGCCAACTTTTTTCAAGTAATCCACGATCTCCTCGTGGCTCCCCGCATGAAAACAACGGGAGGAGTCCATTCCCGCAGCAACGGCTCCTTCACTGATGCATTTTCCCAGTTGCCCCAGGGTGACCAGGCGCTGAACTCCCAGGCGGAACACATCACGGCCCATCTGAGTGTGCAGCGCCGGTCCCGTCTCCCCCAGTTCGCGCATTTCCCCCAAAACGGCCACGGAGGGCCTCGACCCGCTGCCCGCAGTCAAAGTCTCGAGTGCTGCCAGCATGGAAGCGGGATTGGCATTGTAGGAATCGTCAATGAGGAGACCTTCAAGGGGCAGGCGGTGCGTCTGCATTCTCTGCCCGACAGGTTCATGGCCATGAATGCCCGCCACGATGACGTCGGCGGATTCCCCCAGGGCCAAGCAGGCTGCGGCGGCGGCCACCGCATTGCGAACCTGATGCAAACCAAGCACAGAGAGGAATACCTCCCTCGATGTCCCCTGTATTTCCAATGAAAATCGGCTTCCCTGGCCCTCCATGTTCACTTTCCCGGCGACACGCACGTCCGCTGCGGGATTGTTCAAAGAAAAGGTGACCTTCCTGCAGTCCAGTCCCTGTGCCAAATGGGCAAGCCTTTCATCGTCAAGGCTCACGACCGCTGTGCCATCAGGAGACAACGACTTCCACAGAAGCCCCTTTTCCCGCACAATGTGTTCCAGGGATCGCAGTCCTTCCAGGTGAGCGGGATGCACATTGGTGATCAGCCCCACAGATGGTTCAGCCATGGCCGCCAGCCGTGACATCTCTCCCGGAACATTGATGCCCATTTCCACGACCGCCACATCGTGTTCAGGAGTCAGAGAGAGAAGCGTGAGGGGCACACCCACGAGGTTATTGAAATTTCCCTTGCTTTTGAGCACGTGATGATTCCGGGACAGAATGGAGCCCACCATTTCCTTGGTGCTGGTCTTTCCGTTGCTCCCCGTTATACCCAAAACAGGCAGGGAGTGAAGGCGGCGATGGTGCCGGGCAATGGCTCCCAAAGCTTCCAAAGTATCGGAAACGAGTATGACGGCCACCCGCCCATCGACCACCAGGGAC
Source organism: Syntrophobacteraceae bacterium (assembly GCA_007125915.1). Taxonomy (GTDB): domain Bacteria; phylum Desulfobacterota; class Syntrophobacteria; order Syntrophobacterales; family Syntrophobacteraceae; genus SLCH01. The sequence continues at coordinate 7,823 of SLCH01000092.1, read as the reverse complement.
TCTTTCCACCCCCTGTGGTCCACCAGCAGTGCCCCCGCCTCACGTTTCACTGCCGAGGGCAAAAAATCATGACCGTCATGGTTTTCACCTCTGAGCGCAACGAAACATCCGCCCTTTTCCAGGGAGCGGGAATCCGTATTGATGCCCGTGAGAGACTCCCCGGCATCCCCCTGCAACAATCGCCCTTCAGTGGCGGCGAGAACTTCTGCAACCGTCCAGGACATGATTTTTCTACCTCAGGAAACTCTTCGCTTCATGGAATTGAAATAGCTCATCACAACTTCCCGGTCGTCAAAGGGGAGGACTTGGTCCCCCACCAGTTGATAGGTCTCATGGCCTTTCCCGGCGATCAAAATCACATCGTAAGGCTTCGCTCGAGAAAGAACAAAATGGATGGCCTTCCTTCGGTCCACTTCCATCATATAGCCCTTTGCCCCGGTGAAAAAATCGTCCGCATCGAGCAGGGGCATTCTCTCCATCTTGATTCCCGCTTCGATGTCGCGGAGAATGAGTTCGGGAACTTCGCTGCGGGGGTTGTCGCTGGTCAAAACCACCAAATCCCCGAACCTGGCTGCCACCTGTCCCATGAGGGGACGTTTTCTTCGATCCCGATCACCGCCGCAGCCAAAAACCACCCACAGCCTTCCCCGCGTCATCTCCCGCAGGCATTCCAATGTCTTTTCCAAGGCGTCGGGAGTGTGTGCATAGTCCACCACGACCACGCCGTCATAATCTTCGGGGACGGGAACCTGCTGCAAACGGCCGCTCACGTGGGATATTTTTTTAAGCCCTCCCTGGATATCTCCCGGTTTGACCCCAAGGGCGAGGGAGGTAGCCGCAGCACACAGAAGGTTGTAGAGGTTCAATCGACCGAGCAAAGGCGAAGCCACTTCCATCTCCATGCCGGGCATGGAAAAAAGGGCCCTTATTCCCCTCCCGCCCAGTTCCACCCGGTGGGCACGCACGGTGAGATCCCCCGCAGAAACGCCAAAGGTCCACAGGCCCGACTCCAAAAACTGGGACAGGCGGCTTCCAAAAGGATCGTCACCATTGATCACCGCCACGAAACCATCGCCTCCTGCGGGCAATATTTCTTTGAAAAGCATGGCCTTGGCTGCGAAATAAGCTTCCATGGTTTCATGGAAGTCCAGGTGGTCCTGCGAAAGATTCGTAAAAACCCCAGCCTTGAAGGTGCAGGCATCCACACGCCCCAAAACGAGTGCATGAGAGGAGACCTCCATCAGCACATGGGTCACTCCATCCTGAAGCATTTCATGGAGGAGCGCCTGCAAATCCAGGGATTCGGGTGTGGTCATGGGCGCGGATAACTCCCTGCCATTCCAGCGGTAGGCCAGCGTTCCGATCACACCAACCTTGAAACCTGCTTCTTTGAGAATGCCTTCCAGGAGAAGAGTCGTGGTGGTCTTGCCATTGGTCCCGGTCACTCCAACAAGACAGAGCCGCCTGGAGGGATGATCGTAAAAATTGGCTGACAGGACGGGCAGAGCACGCCGCGTATGGGGAACAAGCACAGCGGTCTCAGAAGATGGTTCCCATGAAAGCTCCTCCGCAACAACAGCGGCGGCACCATTGCGAAGGGCCTGGGCTATGTGCTGATGGCCGTCATGCTTCACTCCCCTGACCGCCACAAAAAGATCTCCCTTACGGACCTTTCGGCTGTCATAGGCCATGCCGCTCAGAAGCACATCCAGTCTCCCCAGAGTCTTTGAAACTTCAACATTTTGAAGCACCCGCTGCAGAGTCTTCACTGTCCGCACATCCCCATTCCCTCACACGCCCTCATAACATCTCAAATCATTCCCCCCACAGGGCCCCGTCCCTTTTGTAGCTGTAAACCACAGTGGGCATGGGCCGGCTGATCTTTGTCCTGCCCCATGATCCCCCACCCCCCGCGACTGAATCTTTTGAATACAGTTTCTGCCCGTCGTCCCCTTGACGCACGGCATCCGTCGACGCCCACCGGAACCCTGATGCCGGTAATTGCTCATGACCGGAGGGCATGACTCCCAGGTATGGCAGGGCCTTCGCTGCAAACTCACGGAAAACGGGTGCGGCCACAGTGCCTCCATAAATGGCTCCCTGGGGCTCCTGAATCACTACGGTGATGACAAGCCTCGGGTTTTCGGCGGGCACAAAGCCCGTGAAAGAAGAAATATGACGGTCTGATGCATAACGCCCTGTTTGCGGGTCCACCATTTGCGCCGTGCCGGTCTTTCCAGCCACGGTGTATCCCTCGGGCACCGCATTCACGCCCGTTCCCCCCTCTTCCGTGACCATGCGCATCATTTGCGTCACCTCCTGAGCAGTCCGGGCGCTGAGCACTCTCCTCGGCGGTTTGGAATCGCGAAACCTGAAAACTCCTCCCTCGGGACTCACATGGCGCCGAACCACAACGGGCTCTTTAAACTCCCCACCATTGGCTATGGTTGCAATGCCCACAGTCAGTTGCAGGGCCGTCACGCCGATGCTTTGCCCGAATCCGGTGGTGGCCAGATCAATGGGACGCCATTTGTTTTCGGGACGAACCAATCCCTTGATTTCGCCAGGCAATTCAATATTGGTCGGGCTCCCAAAACCAAAGGACCGAATGTAGCTGCCATATCTTTCCCGCCCCAGGTCCAGTGCGATCTTGCTCGCGGCAATGTTGCTCGAATACTTGATCACCTCCGGCACGGTCAGCCACCCGTGAGGGCGAACATCCCGGATATAGTGCCCTGCGATACGGCCCCTTCCATTCTCACAAAAAATGCGGTCGCTCAGGCTCAAAACCCTTTCTTCCAGTGCCGCCCCCATTAAAAAGACCTTGAAGGTGGATCCCGGTTCGAAGGCATCGGTGATCGCCCTGTTCCTCCAGTGGGAAGCACTGGTTCTGCCCGGAAGGTTTGGATCAAAGGGAGGCCAGTTGGCCATGGCATAGACTTCAAAGGTGCTGGGGTTCAAGACCACCACCTGCCCGGCTGCAGCTTTGTACTTGAGAGCCGCCTTTTCCAGTTCTTGCTCGGCGACATACTGCAGAAAAGCATCCAGGCTCAACTGAAGCCCCCATGCCTCGCGAGGCTTCGGCGGCGGCTCCGCCCCATGCCACAGGTTTTTCCTGCCCCCATCCCGCAACTGGCTGAAAACTCTGTGATCTTTTCTCAGGAATGCATCGTGACTCTTTTCCAGGCCTTCCAGGCCTTCTCCATCCAACCCCACAAAGCCCAACACTTGCCCCCCAAGCTGGCGGTAGGGGTAAAACCGTTTGTATTCCCGCATGAATCCCAGCCCTCGAGCCCCAAGAGCTTCCACTCGCATGGCATCCTCGTCGGTCATGTGGCGCTTGAGCCAAATGAACCTTCGCTGAGCCCCAAGCTTGGCCGCCAGGCCCTTTTCAGGCTCTCCCAAAATCCCCGAGAGGCTCCTTGCCAGGTGCAGAGGATCTTCCACGTACTGCGCATCCGCATAGAGAGAAGGTTGAGGCACCGAATAAGACAGGAGGCGCCCCCTGCTGTCATAGATGGAGCCACGGTAGCTGGGAACCTTGAGAGTGGTCTGAACCTGTGCTCTGCTCCGTTCCGCCCAGGTGGTGTGCTGGAGAATCTGCAGTTCCGCAGCTTTCCAGATCACAAGACAGAAACCGGAAACCACTGCCGCGTAAAAGAGCCAATGGCAAAACCGGTATCGGCTGTTTGTTATTTTTTCGGCCTTTTGGGCACCCACTTCATTATATCCTTCCGCAGCTTTTACCCATCGGGGCTGGATCAAGATGGCGCAAGCCCTCACCAGGGCTCCTCAAGCATCTGAAAATGAGCGTTGTGGACGTTTTCCGCTGGCCCCAGACCCGGATCGTTGACACTTTGCGCGAAGCGCTTTTCACAGGGCGAGAAGGAATAGGAAAGTGAAAGAACTTGACCATGACGAAGTGCTGAATCAGGGATCGGCTCCATCTTGAAGCATGAACCTGCGAGCCTTTTCAGGAAACTTCAACCCAAACCTTTCGCGACCCAATTCTTCCAGCAGATAAGGGTCTCCAAGCCGTGCCCACTCCAGGCGGAGTTTCCTTTGCGTCTCCACAAGCTGTTCGTGCTGCGAATACAAGCGCGCCAGATGATAGCTGGACTGGACCTGCTGAACATGAAGCCACACATAGATCAAGGATAAAATAGCCAGGCCAACACCAAGAACCCCTAAAAAAAACAATCCCTTACGTGGGGAAACCTCCCAAAAAGACGCTGTCACCCTGTCCAGGCGCTCTTCGCTGTTCGTTTTTCTTTCCCCCATGGCTGGCAAAATCCTGTCCTCTAACTCTAAATGGTCTTGCCCATGAAAACCCGCTTTGCCGGGCACCGGTCCCGTTCAATGAGAAATCACGGCTCAAGGCCCCTTTTACTCACAATTTTTCCACGGCTCTGAGCCTGGCGCTTCGAGCTCTGGGGTTGCGATGCACTTCTTCCTCTCCAGGCTTCACCGCCTTTTTTGTGAGCAGCTTCGCGAAGGGGTGCCCCTCGCACTGGCATTGGAGAACACTCACGGGACATCGGCACGTCCTGCTCCAATCCCTCATCCTTACCTTGACCAGTCGATCTTCCAGCGAGTGAAATGACACGATGCACAGCCTTCCTCCCCTCTTGAGGAGATCCAGGGCGTGCTCCAGAAAATTCTCAAGGGCCTTCAACTCGTCATTCACGGCGATTCGAAGAGCTTGAAAGGTGCGGGTTGCGGGATGAATCCGCCAGCCTTTTTCCATTCGTGGCATCACCCCCTTGATCAGCTCTGCGAGCTGCAGGGTAGTGGTGAAAGGCTGTGACTTGCGGTGAGACACAATGGCTCTGGCAATGCGCCTGGCCCATCGCTCCTCTCCCAGCTGGAAGATCAGTCTGGCCAGTTCCGCCTCTTTGAGGGAGTTCACAAGGTCGGCGGCAGATCGAGGAAGTTCTGAGTCCATGCGCATGTCAAGAGGGCCCTCCCTGGAGAAGCTGAATCCACGCCGGGGATCTTCCAGCTGAAAGCTCGAAACCCCCAGATCCAGGACAACTCCATCAGCAGGCCCCAGCTGCAATTCAGAAAGAATGTGGTGCAGCCGTGCAAAACTTGCTTTTTTGAAAATCAGGTTGACGGAAGGTTCACTCAGACTTGCCTGCACCCTTGAAACGGCGCTTGAATCCCAATCCACGCCCAGCAGGACACCTCCGGGCTTTATACTTTCGACGATTCTTCGAGCGTAGCCACCTCCACCCAGAGTGCCATCAATGTAAAAACCCCCCGGACGGCAGTTCAAATAGTCCATCACCGCATTCAGCAGGACGGGCACATGTTCTGGGGCAGAGCTGTCTCGCATGGCATCCTACAGGCCAAAAGAAGCCGCATAGTCGGTGTATCGTTGGTAGTTTTCCCTTTCTTTCATTTCCTCTCTATAGGTCTGCCAGAGGACCTTGTCCCAGATTTCAAATCCCTTCAAGGTCCCAAGAAGAACCACCTCGGTATTCAGGCGCCCTTCTGCTCTCAAGGCAGGAGGAATCAAGACGCGACCCTTGCTGTCGAACTCGCATTCTTCAGCGTAGGAAATCTGCATTCGAAGGTAGGCGTGAGAGTCGGGGGAAACCAGAGAAAGTTCGCTCGCTTTTTCTTCAATGAGCTCCCACGTTTCAGGGGGATAGGCCACCAGACAATGGTCTCTTTTGGTGATGATCAGTGCATCCGTATAGTGCTGCTGCAGGACTTCACGGTACTTGGCAGGAATTCTCAACCGCCCCTTCACGTCCAGCCGATTTTCTGATTGACCTCTGAAAAATGGCTTCTTGAGGATTCCCACCTTGTCCCCCTTTTTCCCACTTTTTCCCACTTTTCTCCCTATCTAGCACCCCCATACGCCCCTGTCAAACCCTAATCAAGCTCTGGCGCAAATAATCTGGGGCCGATTGCAAAAGAGGAAAACACGGGGGCACTCCCAAGGGGAAACACCTCCATGGACACACATGGCAGGGGGTGAAAAGGCAGTGGGGGCGCATTGCTTCGAGGGATTTTTTGTGATAGGAAGCCCTTGTGGAAACGGGGATGCCTTCAAGGGTATTCCAGAACCTTCACAGAAAGCCTCTGCTGAGAACCACGGCCTTCCCCAAGGAGCAGAGGCTTTCTCCCGCTTCAGGACCATCTCAAAAAACCGACTCCCTCATGGAGGACCTTCTGGAGTTTGTCTATCTCTGTGGAAAGAATTCAAAAGGGCAGGACCGCAGGGCTTACCGGAAATGTGACCGTGAACCAGAACAGCCGGAGGTGAGACAGTGCATCCCGATGATGAAAAGATTCTGCGCCTCTCCAAGGAAATCGTCGTCAAGTTCATTGAAATGGGCAGAGTTTCCCCGGGCAACTTTGATGAAAACTTCAAAAATGTCTTTTGGACTATAAAAAGCACTCTGGTCAACGCAAGAGCTCCGGAGCTCAAGGACCCATCGCAGCATGAAGGGGGAGACATCCTGGAGTGAAACGCATATTTCGAGGGAAAGGGCTTGGGAAAAAGCATGTGAGGGCCGAAGCTTCGGGTCCCTCACATGCTCTTCAATCATTTGGAGTGAGATTCCAGGTAGTCAAAGATGTCCTTCACTGTCCTGATCTTTTCCGCATCCTCGTCAGGGATTTCCAGGTCAAAAGCCTCTTCAAGAGCCATCACCAGTTCCACCACATCCAGTGAATCAGCCCCCAGGTCATCCACCACGCTCGCTTCGGCAGTGATGATGTCCTTTTCCACACCCAATTGATTGGCAATGATATCGACAACCTTTTTCTGCATTTCGTTCATTTGAAGTTAACCTCCCAGAGTTTTTGACATTCGCTGTTCACCTTGGACGTGTTGACAAAACCGTAAAAAAGCACTTCCACAACCCCCGGCAGCTCATCCACCAGGGAATAGGAACACTCGCGGGCCAGCCACTTTTGAATCACACCATGCATGAACCCCATGACACCGTAGAAAACGGTGTTGAAGTCAATTTCTTTCAAAACCCCCTGCTGGCTTGCCAGGTGTATCTTGCGTTTTAAAACGGGAATGCGGCGCATGACCCGCCTGAAATAGAGGTCTTCCACTGCGCTCCCCACCTCCATGCGCTCCTGAACGATGAGGCGGTAGAGGCGGCTGTTGCGGTCAAAAAACTCAAAATAAATGCGAAGATATTTGGTGATCATGGTGAGGACGTCGTCATCCCCATTGAGCACCTCCATCGCACTCTTTTCCAGCTCCTGAAGCCGCACCTGAACCAGCTCGTTAAAAAGCTTCTCCTTGTTGGCAAAGTGGCGATACAGGGTTCCTTTGCCCACTCCCGCGCGCTCGGCAATTTCATCCACTGTTGCCAGATGAAAGCCCTTGCCATAGAAGACATCCAGTGCCGCATCGAGAATCTTGTTCCTGGTGGTCACTTTGGCACTCTGGGGCCCCTCAAGGGCTGCCCTTTCCAAGGTCACCCCCTCCATCACCCGGGAGAAAAAAACCTCCGCATCGATGCCTCGAGCCTTCGCCATTTTCAAAAAACAGAAGTTCACGTCGGAAAGGGAGAAATCAGGGGGCAACTCACTGTGCCGGGACAGCTCACGAAGGACCAGATACCAATGGACCATTTCCTCCAAAACGCAGTCATGGTCCACATTCTGCCCGAGCAGTCTCTCGCAGAGGTCATGGAGCCCCTCAGCCAGTTGTCTGCTGTGGCCACTCTTTTTGCATAGGCCCCTCAATGCCTGAAGCCTGCTCTCTCTCAACACCACCGCACCTCTTTCCCTTTATGTGACGGACTGGTCCGTCATAAACCACAGACCCAATGCAAAGTCAAGGAAGT
>SLCH01000213.1 GCA_007125915.1 Syntrophobacteraceae bacterium | reverse complement strand
TTTGAAATCGCCCTTCCTTTGCTTTCAGTCGCGGAAACCTTCTGCCTGCCAGATTATCCCGAAGCGCTTGAGTTTTTCTGCGGGGGTGTGATTGGGGACTGCGGAAAACCTTGTCCATGAGGCTCCCGATCACTTGCGCCCTGGGCAGGGCTTCCCGCAGGGCTATCTCCTTCACCCGTTCCACCAGTTCCCATTGTATGCTGGCGCTGCACTTGAGTTCTGTCAAAATCTTCAGCATGATTTCAGCCCCTTGAGACTCCCAGTGGACCAGTTCCAGCGCCACTCTCTCACTGATTTCCTCGTGCGCCGCCGCCCTGAGAAACCCGCGATCCTGGCGAGCCAGCAGGCACCAGCTCTCCAGGCTCTCGGGCCTTCCCGGAACATGCAGCAAAGGGAGGAATTCTGTGCGGATCTGATCGAAAGGGAAATGGTCACTCAACCTTGCGATAACCTGTGCCTTTTGGGCAACATTGAGAGGCATGCCAAAAAGCAGGGTTTGAACCCTGATGCGCCAGCACCGGCGCTCACTCACCTCTGGAGGGATCACCAGCGACAGAACCTCTTTCAATCCTGCCCTTTGGGCCCAATGCAGGCGTTCAAATCCATCCACAATGGCCAGGGTTCCATCGGGCTGGGTCCACAGGAGGGGAGGGCGAAGAATTCCAAATGCTTCCAGGGAAGCAAGGAGGTCTTCCCGGCTCCTGAAACTCAAAATGCGGAACCGCTCCTGAGAGAAATCCAGTTCCCTCAGAGGCGTCAGCCGGGGCATGGAAGAGGCTTGTGATTCTGAATTCATGGGGCTTATCTGCGCTGGCCCAGTTTTTGGCCGCTCAGGCGTTCAAGGGCTTCCAGGTAGCGTGCCCGCGTGTTGACCACCACCTCCTCAGGCAGCTGGGGAGGTGGATCCGTTGCTTTCCATCCCGAACGGAGCAGATGGTCTCTCAAATACTGCTTGTCAAAACTCTCAGGACTTTGGCCCACCCGATAGCGGTCGGCAGGCCAGAATCGGCTGGAATCGGGAGTCAGCACTTCATCGATGAGGGTCAACTGTCCTTCGATCATGCCGAATTCCAACTTGGTGTCTGCGAGCAGGATTCCTTTGCTTCGAGCATACTCCTCCCCTCTGGCGTAGATTCTGAGAGAAAGCTCCCGCAACTGGTCAGCGACGGTCTCTCCCACAATCTCTTTCAGTTCTTCAAAAGAGATGTTTTCATCGTGGGCACCTTGCTCCGCCTTGGTGGAAGGGGTGAAAATGGGTTCCGGAAGTTTTTCAGCCTCTTTCAGGCTGGGGGGCAGGGAAATGCCGCACACTTTGCCCGTCGCCCGGTAATCCTTCCAGCCTGAACCCACAAGATACCCTCTCACAATGCATTCCACGGGAAGCACTTTTGCCTTTTTGACCCACATGGTGCGCCCAGCAAGCTGTTCCGCATAAGGTTGGCACTGGGAGGGAAACTGGGAGACATCTGTGGAGATCAGGTGCTGGGGCACCAGGTCGCTCAAAAAGTGAAGCCAGAATTCCGAAAGCTGCGTGAGGATCTTGCCTTTATCGGGGATGGGTGTGGGCATGACCACATCGAAAGCGGAGATGCGGTCCGTGGCGACGATGAGAAGGGAATCCCCAAGGTCGTAGTTGTCTCTGACTTTGCCTCTGGAGAGGAGCTTCAGTTGGGGAAAGTTTGTTGCAATCACCGATTCCGCTTTCATGATGGTTCTCCTTAACAAAAAAGAAAATTTTGCCAGATTCAGGGCAGGATCCAAGTGGTTCAAAAGTGCCGCAGAAGGATGATTCCCGCATCCTCGTTTCAAACCCAGGTGAACTGGGCTTTGTTTCCCCGAAAACACCCTTGACTGGTGAGGACCGGCAGGTGTTTTCGACCATGAAAACCGTGTTGACCCAAAAGACGCCTTTTGTTATCCTGCTTCGGATCGGATATCAAGTATTTCTCCATGAATTATGGTTGGAAGGAGTCAACAGAGAGCGCAGACGAAGGGTTTTCTGAACAATGCCAAAGACCTCTGGTCTTCAAGACAGAATGTTTTTCCCTGCCTGAATCCTCTCTCTCGTTCTGCGGTAGGCCACTTGGAAATTCATCAAAAATATACAGAGGAATGGAACCATGAGCAACTCGTCTGAGCAATCAAGACCGCGCTTGCGCAGCATTGCTGGGCTGTTCGATGACACGGAAAGGAAGGAGTTTTTCAAGAAGTACCTGTTTTTTCTTGCATGGGTTCAGGTTCTCATTTTGGCTGTCTGCTGGCTTTACCAGCTGGGAGATGGCAGCTACGACCGGTTCGGTCCCGTGGAAGTGGCTTTCCCCTGGAAAACCTATTTCCTTCTGGCATTTTTGGTGCCCATCGGCATCACCTTCCTGATTGGTGTCATCATTGTGGGGTTCAACAATTATTTCATTGAATCCCAGGCGGAAGAATCTCCTGACCTTTCAGGGGAAAATGCTCGAATGCTGGATGAGAAGTCGGGGCGAATCTACAAAATGTACCGCATGGTTCATCTCATTCAGAAACTCCCCTTCCTTGCCCTTTTGATTTTGCTGGCCATAGGAACGGTATTTTTCTACAAGATCGATGCCCTTCTCTCATTTTTGGGAAACGTTGGGGAAACATCCGTCAAGTACATGCTCATGGGTGGGGTGATACTGCTGGCCCTGGCCTCCCTGTTTGGCCTCATTCTGGTTCTGCTCAATTATCAGTTGCGCAAACGGGCCATGGACTATGAATACAAAAGAGATGTCGCTGACCGGTTCGGCCTCATCATCCTGGAAGACAACACGGTTTTGAACAGCGAGGGACAACTCCTCATCAATGGCAAGAAATTCAAGGATAAGGAAAATGTGCCTTTGCTGCCCATGATCAAGCCCTCGGAAAAATCTTCTGAAGGAAAATCCAAAACTCCTTTGGCACGTCCTCTCGACCTGGGGACCTCATGATTGAAAGAGGAGGACCATGGGGGGTGACCGCACGGGAAGGCACGGCCCTTTCCTCGTGACCCGCGACGGGAAAAAGACTCACTCCGAGACCCCATGGATCCTTCTCATCCCCTCATCCAGCACGCCTCCCAATACATTGAGTCTGAAAAACTCCTTCAGCAGGGAGACCACGTTCTCGTGGGAGTTTCGGGTGGCCCTGACTCCATCGCCCTGCTCGAATGTCTTTTCACCCTCCGTCACCGTTTTTCATTGGGCGAACTGACCATTCTTCACTTCGACCACCGGTTGAGGAAGGAAGAATCTGCGAAGGAAAGAGAGTTTGTACGCCAGGTGGCTCAGGACAAATCCCTGCGTTTCCTGAGTGCCGAAGAAGACGTGCGTTCTTTTGCCTCCCGTGAAGGCGTTTCCCTGGAAATGGCTGCGCGTATGTGCCGTCATCGTTTCTTTTTTGAGAAGATGGCGCTGCTGAAAGGACACAAGCTTGCGCTGGGGCACAATGCCAATGACCAGGCCGAGGAGGTGCTTTTGCGCCTCTGCCGTGGCACTGGGCCCTCGGGAATGATGGGCATGCTTCCCCGCAACCGGAGGGGAATCATTCGTCCCCTCCTTTTTGCGCACCGCAGTGAAATACTGAGGTTCCTGACTGACTCGGGCATTGGCTATGCGTTGGATTCTTCCAACGAAAAAATCATTTGCCAGAGAAATGCCCTTCGGCAGAAAGTCCTTCCCCTTCTGGAAAAACATCTTCATCCTCAAATCGTTCGAACTCTGGGGCGCCACACCGCTTTAGTCCGTGATGAGGAAAATTTCTGGGAACAGATGATTTGCCACTGGTTTACGCAGTTTGGAAGCAGGGAGGGGAAATCTCTCCTTTCCGTACCCGTCAATGTCCTTCAAGGCCAGCACTCTGCTTTCAGAAAAAGATTGTACCGCTACGTGCTGCGGGAGATGACCGGCACCTGCTCGGGAACCTTCATGGTTCATGTGGAAGCTTTGGACCGGTGGGTCATGACTTCACAGTCGGGGCGGCATATGGTTTTGCCCAACAGGGTCGTGGTTCATAAAGAGGGAGATCGCTTCAGATTCACCCTGAACGAGGGAGTTTTGTGGGCCTCTCCCGGAGAGGCTGAGGAAAGGGGCCCCTGGATGGATGGGCCGGGTGAATACCCTTTGCCCGCCTTGGGGGCGAGGGTGCAATTGCGCGTGCACAGAAAAGGAGAGGAGGGGCCGGAACCTGACCCCCAAGGAGGCTTTCTTGCTCATATGGATGCTGAAAAGGTTGTATGGCCCCTTTCTCTTCGCAGATGGCAGAGGGGCGACCGCTTCAAGCCCCTGGGTCTGAGGGGCATGAAAAAGCTTCAGGATTTCTTTGTGGATGCCAAAATTCCCCGGCATGAGCGGACTTCGGTGCCCCTTGTGTGCGACAGGGAGAAAATATGCTGGGTGGTGGGGCATCGATTGGACGATCGCGTGAAAATCAACCCGCAGACCAGGGAGGTCCTGGTGGTGCACTTCAGGCAGGAATCCACTGAAAACGATTCAGAATAACACATGTAAAAAACCTTCCAAAAGAGACGGCCAAAGGGTGTTATGAAACTTATTCAGTGACAACTAAATGGCTGATGCTTTCATACTTTTTCGGCCCAACGCCTTTTACCTGCATGAGATCCTCAGCTTTGTAGAACGGACCATTCGCTTCGCGGTAGTTGACGATTTCCTCGGCGGTCCTGGGGCCGATGCCTTTCAGCTTTTGCAGGTCTTCAACAGTGGCCGCATTGATGTTTATTTTCACGGCCTCACCTTCCTGAATCATTGATCCAGGACCCGCTTGTGACTGAGAAACCTGTGCTTTTCCCTTCTCCAGAGCAGCAGTGGCAGAAAGAGTGAACGTACAACTGATCATCAGGGCAAGAGCGAAGAATAGAGAAAAGGCTTTATAGGTTTTCATTTCTTTTACTCCTTGTTGATGCCGTCTCTTTGGAAGTCCCGCATGAGAGAACCATGCACTGAGATTTCTAATCGGTTCTTCACGGCAAAAAGTTGAGGAAAAAATCATGGTTTTTTTTTGGTGGGGTCTTTCGCGTTCCTGCTGTTTGCAGGACGGGCTGCGTCATGGCGCGCTTCTTTTGCCTGGGAGCTTCCCAGGCCGCAGACTGCGGGCACGTCTGCGGCCTGAAAAAATGGGGGGGTCAGTGGGAAAGGTAGGGCAGTCCTTCCAGGGGAGGCTGAAGGTCTTCAAAAATTTTTTCAAGCAGGGCTTCCAGTTCCTGCGTTGGGCAGAAAAAAACATCTCCGGTCTGCCTCACCTTGACTTCCAGTTCCTGTTTCTTGAGAAGTTTTTCGCTCACCACAATCCTTACGGGGATGCCGATGAGGTCGGCGTCCTTTAATTTTACGCCCGGTGAATCCTGCCGGTCGTCCAAAAGAACTTCGTATTTTTTCCCCAGTCTCTCGTAGAGTCCTTCAGCTTCTTGAAAAGCTTCCCGTTTTTTGCCTATGGGAGAGAGAATGATGTCAAAGGGCGCTATGGCCACGGGGAAGATAGCTCCATGATCGTCGTGCCACTGCTCCACTGCGGAAGCCATGAGTCTTTCCACTCCAATTCCATAGCAACCCATGACCACCCTTTTCTGATCCCCCTCGGCATCCAGAATGTTCACATCCATGCTGTCAGGGGCCGTGTACTTGGTTCCCAGCTTGAAGGTGTGGCCAAGTTCGATGCCTCTGCGTATTTTCAACTTTCCCGCGCTGCATTGGCTGCAGCCGTCACCCTCCCTCACTTCCGCAATGTCGGCCGTTTCCACCCCGAAGAAGTCGCGTCCCGGAAGAATGTTCCTGAAGTGGGTGTCCGGTTCGTTTCCTCCCGTGATGAAGAGCACGTTTTCCGCGATGGAATCATCCATGACGATGCGTACCTTTTCCAGGCCTACGGGAGAGAGAAAGCCAGGAACCAGCCCTTTTTCCGTGAGCTTCTCCTCGGCTGCAACGTGGAGTTTTATGGCCTTGAGGTGGTTGGTCAGCTTGGTTTCCGAAATGGTGAAATCTCCGCGAATGACTGCAAGTATCATCTGCCCGTCGGCTTCGTAGGCCACCGTTTTGAGAAAGCGTTCTTCGCCCGTTCCGAAGAATCTGACCAGGTCGGCGATGGTTTTCACCTGCGGCGTGGCGACCTTTTCCAAGGAAGGAAGGGAGGGGTCTTTCTCCGGGGGCAGGGAAGGTTTCTTACCCGTGGCTTTTTCCGTGTTGGCCCTGTAATGGCAATGGGTACACAGCACAAAGCGGTCTTCTCCATGGGGGGACTCAAGCATGAATTCATGGGAGCCACTTCCCCCCATGATGCCCGAATCCGCTTCGATGGGGACAGCCAGGAGGCCGCAGCGGGCAAAAATTCGAAGATAGGCATTGTAGATTGTTGGGTAATAGGCATCGAGATCGTCGAAGTTGGGGTGAAAGCTGTAGCCATCTTTCATAAAAAATTCCCGCACCCTCAAAAGTCCTGCGCGAGGGCGGGCTTCGTCGCGAATTTTAGTCTGGATCTGGTAGAGCATGACAGGGAGGTCTCGGTAGGATTTCATGAATTGCCTGGCAATGTCTGTCACCACCTCCTCGTGGGTCATGGCCAGGACGAACTCGCGATCCTTGCGGTCCTTCAGTCGAAAGAGTTCGTGTCCGATGTCAAAGTACCTTCCCGTTTTTTTCCAGAGCTCCGACGGATTGAGGACGGGCATGGTGATTTCCAGGCCGCCGATGGCATTGAGTTCTTCCCTGAGAACGCCCTTTATTTTTTCCGCCACTCGGTGCCCAAGGGGAAGCAAGGAGTAAATGCCCGCTGCCACCGGGTGTATGTAGGAACCTCGAAGCAGGAGGATGTGGGAAGGGGTTTCCGCCTCTCTGGGAACCTCAAAAAGGGTATGAATGAAAAACTTGGTGTATCGCATGCCTCTCCTCTCAGCCACATTCTGTCTAAAAGTTCATGAATGAAAGCGGTTCACAGACTCCCCAAAAGGACACCGCACGGTAAGGATCTAATGTGCTGTAAACATTGAATAAGCCAAAAAATGATAGCACGCTTTGGCTCACATGCTCAACCATTATTATGGTGTCCCCGGGGTCTTCACGGGGTCCAAGGTGATGCAGCGAGAAAGGGTTCTCCATGAGGGGAATGGGCTGGCTGCGCTCTCCGTGCACCGGGGTACTTTGTCTTTGACACAGCTTCTTTTTTTAATTAGAGGTAGCAATGTGCTGTTTTTCACAGTGAGGGGGGGCATGTGCCCGGAGAGATCCGCCCTTTTGAGGAGCATAACCAGGAGAGCAGGGAAACCATGGCCAACGTTGTTGTTATCGGAACCCAGTGGGGAGATGAGGGAAAAGGAAAAGTCGTTGATTTGCTGACGGAAAAGGCCGACTATGTGGTGCGTTTTCAAGGGGGCAACAACGCTGGACACACCCTTGTGGTTCATGGAAAGCAATTCATCTTCCACCTGATTCCATCAGGAATACTTCACCCGGAAAAGAAATGCGTCATTGGTAACGGCGTTGTCCTCGACCCTGGGGTTTTGCTCAAAGAGATGCAAAAGCTGAAAGACAATGAACTGGAATTTTCCCCTCGAAATCTCCTCATCAGCTCTTACGTTCAGGTGATCATGCCTTACCACAAAGCGCTGGATCATGCTCGGGAGCACAAGAAGGGGCTTTCCAAAATCGGCACAACGGGCAGGGGAATCGGTCCCTGTTACGAAGACAAGGTTGCACGCACGGGGATTCGGCTCCATGATCTGTTTGACAGAAAGACACTGAGGGAAAAAATAGAAGTCAGCCTGCAGGAAAAGAACTTCCTTCTTGAAAAGCTCTACGGAAAGGAAGTACATGACCCCCGTGCAGTGGAAGAGGAATACCTTTCCTATGGAGAGACATTGAAGCCCTACAGCTGCAATGTCTCCCAGGTGCTCCACGATGCGGTGGCACAAGGAAAGCGTATCCTTTTTGAGGGGGCCCAGGGGACCCATCTGGATGTGGACCATGGGACCTATCCTTTCGTGACGTCTTCCAACACCATCGCAGGAAGTGCCTGCTGCGGCGGGGGAATTGGACCCACGAGAATTGACAGGGTCATTGGCATTGTCAAGGCATATACAACCCGAGTGGGAAGCGGTCCTTTTCCCACGGAGCTTGAAGATGAAACCGGTGAACGAATCAGAAAAACGGGGGGGGAATTCGGAGCGACCACGGGCAGGCCCCGAAGATGCGGATGGCTTGACATGATCGTGGTGAGGAGTTCTATTCGTCTCAACGGCCTTGCCGGAATCGTGGTCACCAAGCTCGACGTCTTGTCTGGAATTCCCAAATTGAAGGTTGCCGTTGGATACCGGTGTGGCTCAGAGCGGTTGACTTCCATGCCCGCAGAGCTTCATGCCCTTGAGGCCTGCGAGCCCGTTTATGAAGAGTTCGATGGCTGGGAGGAGGACATTCGCCACATACGGACACTGGAGGCGCTGCCTGAAAACACTCGCAAATATTTGCGAGCCATTGAAGAGTTGGCCGGAATACCGCTATTTCTCGTTTCTGTGGGGCCTGGCAGGGAAGAGTCCATTGTTTTGAAGCATCCCTATGAAACTTGAGGCCACTAAACCATCGCCAGGGAATGAGGGTTTCTTCATGTGATCCCTGGAGAGAGAAAAACATGGCCACACTGAATGAAAGAGTGCCGCCAGCGGCTATGGACTTTATCCCGTCAATTGCCATGAAGCGATGGGGCTGAGTGTTTCGGGGAGAAAACGGGAACAAGCGTTTTCTCCCCTTTGCTTTCTGCAGGATCGACCTTTAGACTCAATGGGTGAATTCCCTTGCGCGCGCAGTGCGTTCATCGTAGTCTTTTCACACTCGGCGTCCAGGGAAGGGGTTGCAGGAATCCATTTGCCCCTTCATGGAGTCACTGCTTTCATGGAGTCACTGCTTCCAGGGCTTTTGAAATCTTTCATGCAGGGATTTGAGGCATGAGGGCGGCCAGTAAGGTTTGGAAGGGCTGTCTCCCTGCAGTGTGAGTGACGTGCTGAGCTTTTGTGCAATGCCCTTGAATGACTGAAGGATTTTCAGGTTCTTTCATGCCCTCAGTCTGCGTATTCATCCACAGTTTTTTTGAGGATCTCGAAGTGATATGAGTTACTTCGCCCATTGGAAGCAGTATTACGAGGGCCATAAACTTGATGCAGCCTCTGTATTCGATTCCCAGATACAGGATGGGCAGCGCATCTTTGTGGGAGGTGGTTGTGGAGAGCCGCAGCACCTCCTCAGTTCTCTGCTCAGGATTCTTCCAAACTACAAAGACCTTGAAATCGTTCAGAGTTTGTCCATTGGAGCCCTGCCGGAAGATTGGCAGGACCTGGAAAAGCACTGCAGATTGAAGACTTTTTTTGTTGGTCCTCAAATGCGCAAGGCGGTCAATTTGGGCTACGCGGACTACATTCCCATTTATTTTTCCTCCATTCCATCCTTGTTTCGCTATGAGGGAAGCTGGGGAATCGATGTGGCCCTTATCCAGGTTTCTCCTCCCGATAAACACGGGTACTGTTCCCTGGGGATCAATGTTGATTCCTGCAAGGCTGCCCTGGAGGTGGCCCGGGTCACCATCGCACAGATCAATCCCCACATGCCCAGAACTTTTGGGGATTCTTTCGTTCACGTGAAGGACATCGACTATTTTGTTGAATATCCTGAGCCCCTGCTGGAGAACACTTTCAGGGAAAGAAGTGCGGTGGCCGAAAGGATAGCCCGCTACGTGTCTCATTTGGTGGAAGATGGTTCGACCATTCAGATAGGGATTGGCCGGATCACCAACTCCGTGCTTCGCTACCTCGATGACAAAAAAGACCTGGGCATTCATTCGGAGATCATCACCGACGCGCACCTGTTCCTCGTGAAAAAAGGGGTCATCACGGGCAAGCGCAAGACTGTTCATACGGGAAAGATCGTTGCGAGTGCCTGCGTGGGGACCGATGAGCTCTACAGGTTCGTGCACAACAACCCCGAAGTGGAGTTCTATCCCATTGACTACGTGAACTCCCGTCGTTTGATCAGTCAGCACGAACAAATGGTCACCATAAATTCTGCCCTGGAAATCGACTTGACGGGTCAGGTCTGTGCAGACTCCATTGGACACCAGGTCTACAGTGGTATCGGTGGCTATGTGGACTTCATGCACGGTGCCGCGCGGGCTCCAAGGGGCAAAACCATCATCGTCATGCCATCGGCCAGTTCCGATGGGCGCCGCTCGCGCATCGTGTCCCATCTCACCCACGGTGCAGGGGTGGTGAGTTCCCGAAGCACGGTGCGCTATGTGGTCACCGAATTCGGCATTGCCTACCTGCATGGAAAGACCATTCGCGAGAGAGCTCTGGCCCTCATCAGCATCGCTCATCCAAAATTCCGGGAGCGCCTGCTTCAGGAGGCGAAGGACCTGCGCTATGTTTACCAGGACCAGATTCTGCCCCCTATCTACGAACCTCTCTATCCGGGACAATGGGAAGCACACCAGATTTTTCCCGGAAATGTCCGGATCTTCTTCCGACCTATCAAACCCACCGATGAAAGGGCTCTCCAGGAGTTTTTTTACTCCCTGCCTGATCAGGACATCTATTATCGTTTTTTATCAGCCATGAAAGTCTTTCCTCATAGAAACACGCAGGCCATGTGCAATGTGGACTATGAGCATGAAATGGCCATCGTGGGGGTCACGGGTGAAATCGGCAACGAAAAAATCATTGCTTTGGGTCGATACATCCTGGATCAAAAGACGAACATTGCCGAAGTGGACTTTGCAGTGCGCACACAATGGCAGCGCATGGGCATTGCCAGCTTCATGCTGCACTACCTTTGTGAGATTGCAAAAAGCAAACAAATAACTGGTTTTACGGCCTATGTGCTTGCATCCAACAGAAATATGCTCGCCGTTTTTCACAAAGTGGGTTATGTGGTGCACAGTCACCTTGAAGAGGGCATCTACGAAATTTCTTTCCGCTTTGACGAGCCGGCACAAGTTTGCATCACCGAGTGACTCGGCGGCCGTACTTCCCTCAGTCATGGGTTTGAAGCATGAAGCCTTTCATTCGTCCGCAGGAACTGGGTTTTGATATCGACGGGGTGGTTGCTGACACCATGGCCACTTTTCTGCGCATTGCGCGGGAGCGCTATGGTTTGAATCACCTGAGCAAAGAGGACCTCATCTCTTTTGACCTGCACCGTTGTCTCGATCTCGATCAAGAGATCATCAATGACCTCATCTGCACCACCCTCGATGATGTCAATACGCTGGAGCTCGAGCCTCTGGAAGGAGCCCCCCATGTTCTTTCTCAGCTGGCCCATTGTGGACCTCTGCGTTTTGTGACGGCAAGGATATGGCCCGAATCCATTTTCCAATGGCTTCAGAACATTCTGCCCGAGGTGCCTCGAAATCTCATCGAGGTTTCGGCCACGGGCAGCCCCGATGCCAAGCTGGAGATACTGAGACAGCTGGGAGTGTGCTATTTTGTGGAGGACCGCTTTGAAACCTGTGAGCTGCTCGCCCATGAAGGCTTTCAACCCATTGTTTTTGACCAGCCGTGGAATCGAAGAGGAAATGCCTGTCCTTTTCCACGGGTAAGGAGTTGGCAGGAGATTCAGCAGTGGGTATTGCCCTTGGAGGATGAGTTGGAGTAAATGAGGGTTTCGGGAGGAGCCCTTTCGTGAGGCTTGAAGCTGCAAAGTCAGCAAGAGCATGAAAGTGAGACAAAGGCTCTCAACACTGAGCATGGGATCCCCTTTGATGATCAAACCGGTCAGATGCAGGAACAAGAGAAGTTTTTCATCCGATGAGTGCCGGCAGTGAATTGAGTGCCAAAAGGGGAGGTCATCCAGGCAAAGCACAGGGAAAAATGCAGAAATCTGACCACATTACGCGCATGGAAAACCAGGAATTCATTCCCCTCCAGATCAAAGCCAACCGTGAAGGGTTTGTGCTCTTGCCCGAAGAGGCGGCTTCCTTTCAAGCAGTTTTCGCTTATTTGAAGAATCGCCTGGAGCATTCCCGCGACTTTTTTCGCCACACAAAGATGGTTTTGGACCTGCGTTTCAGAGTTTTTTCCATCGAGGAAATCCAATCCATTGATAGCCTGCTGAAGGAGAGTTGCGGGGCAGGGCTGGTGGAAATCAAGCTCAAGGAGGGGTTTTCGCTTTTCACGGAGCGCCGAGAGAGAATCATAGTGCCTCCACCTGCATCAAAGGATGTGGAAGGGGTGCCTCTCATCGTTCGGCAAACTTGCAGGTCCGGAGCCAGGATTGTTTCTCAGTCCGACTGCCTTGTTCTTGGAGATGTGAATCCCGGTGCGGAAGTGATCGCTTATGGAGATGTTGTGGTATTTGGGAGTCTCAGGGGCCTGGCGCATGCGGGTGCAGCGGGTAACCGGCATGCGAAGATTTGGGCCCTGAGCATGGAGCCCAATCAGCTGCGCATTGCGGACATGGTTGCTGTGCCTCCCCGGGGAAGCAAGCCGGTGCCAAAGCGCTACGAGGTGGCTCTGGTGAGAGGTGAATCCATTGAAGTTGTGACCGTATGACCAAATTCTTCAAAATGCAACTTTTATGCGGTGAGAAGAATCTGCTTCCACGTGACGCTTTTTCCCTGCGGTGCAACAGACGCGATATGAAGCCAAAATTTCAACAATTCCAATCTATGGATGGGAAACATCATGGCTGGTAGAACAATCGTGGTTACTTCCGGCAAAGGGGGCGTCGGTAAAACAACGACCGTCGCTAATATTGGTACGGCCCTGGCGAAAAAGAAGCACAGTGTTGTGCTCATTGACGGAGACATTGGGCTGAGAAACCTGGATGTGGTCATGGGGCTCGAAAACCGCATCGTTTATAACCTCGTGGACATCATCGAGGGGCGGTGCCGCAAAGAACAGGCCATGATACGGGACCGCAAACTTGGAAACCTGTGCATCATTCCCGCCGCTCAGACGCGTGACAAGGATTCGGTTCAGCCTGAGCAGATGAAGCGGCTGTGTGAGGAGTTGGCAGAGGAGTTCGACTACGTGTTCATAGACTGCCCCGCAGGCATCGAACAGGGTTTCAAAAATGCCGTCGCAGGGGCTCAGCTCGCCATCGTCGTCACCACGCCCGAGGTCTCAGCCATTCGTGATGCGGACAGGGTCATAGGCCTCCTGGAGGCGAGCATGCTTCGCGATGTTCACCTCATTGTCAATCGCCTCAACGATCGCATGGTGAAGAAGGGTGACATGATGTCCACCGAAGACATTGTGGCCCTCCTGGCCATTCCCCTCCTGGGCATTGTGCCCGAAAGTGAGGACGTGGTTGTCTCGACAAACCGGGGTGTTCCCCTCGTGCACGACAGAAGCAGCAGGGCCGGTGCCGCATTTCAGGGAATCGCAGCCCGATTGAACGGGGAAGACGTGCCCGTGCACAATGGCAGGGAACTGGGGTTTCGCGACTTTTTCAGAAAGCTTTTCACGGGCCAATGAGGAGGACCGTTTCATGTTGAAAGCGATCAAGCGCTTCTTTGGAGAAAGGCCGAGTGGTCAGGAGGCGAAAAAACGCATGCAGTTTGTCTTGATGCATGATCGCCTGGATTTGACGCCTGACATGATGGAGGCCCTCAAAAACGATATACTCACAGTGCTCAGCCGCTACATGGAGATTGACACAAACAGCATCAAGGTGGATTTTGAGCAGGGAAAAGAATACACGGCCCTTGTGTCCAACGTGCAGGTGAAACGGGTGCTTCGCCGCCCCGAGTGTACCCGATGACCGCAGGGAGGCATTCAAAATGCCCGTTCAAGTGATGCTGGCAGCGAGCCTTCGCAAGTACGTGCCCGGTTATGATGGAGCAGTGGGGCATTCCCTGGAAATTCAACGGGGAGAAACAGTGCTCCATGTTGCCCGGAAACTGGAAATACCACCCGAGGAGGTGAAGCTCATCATGGTAAACGGGATTGGGTCCACATGGGACAAGGTCCTGGAGGGGGATGAGCGCGTTGCCTTTTTTCCTCCTGTGGGTGGCGGATAGGACGCCGAACTTGCCCACGTATCTCAACAGAATCTTAGAAAAGGGCCGCGGGACGACCAGTTGAGTGTGGCCGTGAGTTTCCCCGAAATATTTGCGTACCCCTCTGTGTTTTTTTCCAGTGAACTCCTTTGGAGCATGAAAGTTCCCTGGCCTCCTCATTCCTCTGCAAAATGGAGCCTTCCCCATTTCCACTCTTGCGAAACAGACTTTTCACACCCCCAGTTTTCCTCAGAGTCCCTTTATCGCTGGTTCCACATCAGGCTGCCCCTAAGGGTTGATTCAGGGATGCAGGCAAAAGGTACCGGGCACGATGCCGCGCAGTCCTGCGTGTGCCGGCAATGGCAAAAAGCGGGGTCACACACCTTTTATCTCATTGGGCATCGGAGTAAAATGTAATGAAAGCTTAAGGGGTGCGGCCTCTGCGCTTCAAAGAAGTGAAGGCTTGCCCCTGCAGCCTCCGGGATCACGGGATTCCGATGATCGTTCTTTGCGGCTCTTTGCTCGAGCTTTGGGCATTTCTCGATCCATGGTGACAAGAAATACAGGATCGCGTTTGGATCTTTCTCTTATTGAGGCTCTCGGAAAGGTGAATCTCGTTATTATGGAAGAAAAAATTCGAACTTTAAGCATGATCTTCGCAAATCACTTTACGGCACAACTCGACACGGTCAAACTTCGCACGGGAAGGACCACGGAACGGATGAAAATAGATCACCCCGAGGCGGCTGCCGTGATTCCTTTTCTGGATGAGGAGAGGATCCTCATGGTCCGCCAATGGCGCTACGCCATTGGTCAGGATACCCTTGAAATTCCAGCGGGTAAGGCGGATCCGGGAGAAGATCTGGAGATTTGCGCTCGAAGGGAACTTCTGGAAGAAACAGGATATGAGCCGGCCAGGGTCATTCACCTTTTCAGCTATTTTCCCGCCATCGGCTACTCCAACGAGGTGATTCGAATTTATGCCGCCTCAGGACTGAAACGCTTGTCCGATGCCCAGGACATGGATGAGATCGCATCGGTGGAGACACTCTCCCTCCATGAAGCCCACGATCTCATGCTCGAGGGACGCATCCGCGACGGAAAAACCGTCATCGGTCTTGCCTGGTTTCAACTCCTGAAGGACAGAGGAAAAATTCCTTCAGATTTTTTCTCTTGATTGTTTTTGAATATGGAAAAAGTTCCCATCACCCGCACCGGTTACCGAAGGCTCTTGAGAGAGCTGGCACATTTGAGGGGCGTGGTGCGTCCACAGGTCATCGAGGAACTGCAGGAGGCGCGCTCTTATGGCGTGAAAGTGGACAATCAACACTATTTGCTGGCCAGAGAGCAACACGTGGTGCTCATGCGGCGCATCCAGGAACTGGAAGAGAAGCTTCTCCAGTGTGAGGTGTTTGTGGGCAGAAAGTTTGCCCTGCGGCAAGTGGGTTTTGGAACCATTGCGGAAATCAAAAACGTGGACACGGACGAGACCTTTCATTATGAACTGGTGGGACCTTTTGAGTCCAATGTCTCCGTGGGAAAATTATCCGTGCAATCACCCGTGGGACAGTCTCTCATGGGACGGTTCGAGGGGGAAGAGGTCACCGTATACACTCCCGCGGGAATTCGTGTTTACCGCATCATCTCTGTCTCGTTTTGATGGAAATTCGCCAAAGGGCTCAAAAAGAAAAAGGGATTGAGCCTTGTGGGCTGCAATCCCTTGATCTTCTGGTGGCGAGGCTCAGAATCGAACTGAGGACACGAGGATTTTCAGTCCACTGCTCTACCGACTGAGCTACCTCGCCGTTTCGGTGGTGTCTTTAGTACCCAAATAATCCTGTGCTGTCAACAGATTTTTTGGAATCCAAGAGAAAGGCCATTGGGGATGTCTTTATGTGAGGCGAAAGGTCCTTGCAAATTGCAGGATTTTTTCATTCCAATGCAACTGGAAAACCGAGAAGATTTAAGTTACTTATTATCCCTTGCAGTTTTTCAGCAAAAATCCGTTTTGTCAGAAAAGCTCCAGTTCCTGGACTGTTCTGAAGGGACTGGAGTTTAATGAAAAGGGTGGTGAGCATGAAGCAGGAATCCTTCTATGCTAAAACTGTCCAGGGTGTATTTGTGGCTTTTTTGCTTTTTTTTCTGGCCGGATGTGGTACTTCTCCTCCGCCGAGAGTTCCCGGAACGCCCGATCCTGGTGTGCTTCACAGAGATACCAGGCAGGAAATGAAGCTACGTGTGGGCAAACCCCAGTACCTCGATGAAGATGCGACCGAGAAGTATGAAAGCAGGGATGCGGGGCTGCTGGACAACCAGGCCCTCGGGGTCGAGACCATTTGGAGGTTTTAGCGGGCTTCCGAGCGTCAGTTCACAGACCATTCCACAGCACTGCGGGATCGGATGTCGCAGTCGCGCAGAACCGGCAAGGAGGATTCATGACCACACTCAGTGGTTTTCAGAGGCAATACCTCAAGGGCTTGGCTCACCATCTCAAACCTGTGGTTCAAATAGGAAAGAACGGTCTGACGGACCGCGTCTTTGCCCAGATTGACAGAGCTTTCCTCTCCCATGAATTGATCAAAGTGAAATTCTTGGACCATCAAGAAGAAAAAGTCATCATTTCTCAGGCTATTTCCAACGAACTGGAAGGAGAAAAAGTGGGAATGGTCGGAAACATGGTGATCTTTTATCGGGAGCATCCCGACCGGGAAAAGAGAAAAATTCATCTCCCTGTAAGAAATGGTGAATGAGATCGCCCCGCAGGGCTTGATGCATTGAGTCCTCCATTCATTGTCTACCGGGAACATTCATGCGGAAAGCCTATGAGGATTCACCAGGAACCGAATGTCCAGTGGCTATTGGAGGAGGAGTCCATCCAGCGCGTGGTGGAGGAGTTTCCATTTCGCACCACCAGGCACTACAGCCAGTTGATGAAACACCGCGGGGATGCCATCGGAAAGCAAATGATTCCTGACATGGCGGAACTGCGGGACGGGAGCGGCTATGAAGATCCTCTCGCCGAGGAAAGTCTGTCTCCTGTTCCCAATCTGGTGCACCGTTATCCCAATCGTGTTCTGTGGCTTGTGTCACATGAATGTGCCATGAACTGCCGCTTCTGCACGCGCAAAAGAAGGTGGAAAAACCCTCTGCCTCTCACGGAGGAGGATTTTCAGAGAGGGCTTGGATACATCTCGAGTCACCGGGAAATCCGCGACGTTCTTCTTTCGGGTGGAGACCCCCTTCTTCTTCCTCTGGATCGCCTGGACAGGATCCTTTCTTCCCTGAAGTCCATGGAACATGTTCAGGTCATCCGCATTGGCAGCCGAATACCCTGCGTTTTACCGGAGAAAATTCAGGAGGATCTCGCAGCTCTTCTTGCCAAACACCATCCTGTTTTTGTGAATCTTCATTTCAACCATCCTCGAGAAATCAATGGGGAGTCCAGGCGCGCCTGTGAGTGTCTGGCAGATGCGGGAATTCCCCTGGGAAGCCAGACCGTTCTCCTGAAAGGCGTCAACGACGATGGGGAAACCTTGGGGGAGCTTTTCCAGAACCTGCTCACCATGCGGGTGAAGCCCTATTACCTCCTGCAAATGGACCTCACCCGTTCTACTTCTCATTTCAGAACGCCCCTGAGCGAAGGACTGAAAATTCTGAAGCAGTTGAGGAATCACATATCGGGACTTGCCATGCCGCAGTTTGTCATCGACCTGCCCGGAGGACATGGAAAGATTCCCCTGTTGCCTCACAGTGTGGAAGAGTTGAGGGATGACGCCATGGTGGTGAGAGACTTCAGGGGGGATCGCTGCAGTTATCCTCTGCTCCCGGGTGAGTGCTTCTCCTTGAGGAAGCTCATGGGTTTCTAGTGCTCGTTTTTTGGAATGTGCTTTCGCAGCTTCTTGAGATTCGCCCTTTTCTGTTTGTTCTCGAGCCTTCTCTCCTTCGCCGCCCGGCTGGGCTTTGTTCTGACTCGTGGTTTTTCAACAACCGCTGCTTTCGCGACCAGGGAAGCGAGACGTTCCCGGGCTTCCCTGCGGTTCTGCTCCTGAGTGCGGTGGGATCGAGCTGTGATGATGAGGACTCCCTCCTTGGTGATTCGATTGTGCGCGAGTTTCAGCAGGCGGTGCTTGACGGGCTCAGGGATGGAGGGTGAGTCCATCACCTGAAAGCGCAACTGCACGGCTGTGGCGACTTTGTTGACATTTTGTCCACCAGGACCGGACGCCAAAACAAAATCTTCTTCGATTTCCTGCTCTTCGATGGAGATGTTCTCGTTCACTCGAATCATTTTGCCCAATGAGTCCGCAAATGGTTGGTGTCAGATGGAAAAACGTTTACGAAAGGCATTCTGCCCTTCACTGTTGTAAATGATGCCCCCTCCTTCCGCGTAGAGGCGCAGGACAGCTTTTGCTTCCTGTCGCTGAATGTCTCTCACCACGGTGATGTTGCGTTCCTCCAGGGATTCAACCCAGTTTTCAATTTTTGCGCCCTCCTCAAAACCAACGCTTCGAGCGTCCTCATCCCTGGCTCCGCACACCAGTCTGGCCACGCCGGACCATGGGACGGCTCCAAGGCACATGGCGCATGGCTCCGTCGTCGTGACCAGTTCATAGGCCTGGCCCTCGCCAGCTCCCAGGTCATGATGGCCGATGATTTTCTGGGCCAGGATGAGCGCCACCATTTCCGCGTGCAGGACGGAACAGTTGTGGTGGAGGACCAGATTGACACCGGGGGCCAGGAGTTTTTTCAAGGTCAGATCGAACACCCCTGCAGCGAAGGGTCCTCCCGTGCCTTTCTCCACGTTGAGACGGGAGAGGGCAATGGTCAGGGCCATTCTTTCTTCGATGGTCTCATAGGTTTTGTGGGGATCTCCTATGAATTCTTCCACCCATGCAGGAAGCTGGAGAGCGAACTGGGGAAACATGCCGGGATCCTCCATCTCCAATTTTGAAAGATTCTTAGCGGCCCCCTTTCAACGGAGGAGTTCTGGGACTGTAGTGCCTCTTGAGCCAGCGGGTGAGGCCATCCAGACCCGGGAATAGAACCCTTTCCGTGATGTTGCCCTGATCCAGCTTATCTCGAATTTCCCACTTGAGCTCATGAGGAATGATGATTTTACGCCACACATCAGGATGCCCCTCCAGCCAGTCGTCAAAAATGGCCCTGGGTTCCGACATGATGGAGCAGAGGGCGAACTGGTTCACGATGCGATCGTCAATGGAAGGCGGTTCCAGGAACACAACAAAGGTTTCCCTGCTCAGGCCGGCCAGTTCTTCCAGAGACCGGACGGATTCCGAAAGCATTTCCACAGTGAGCACGTTGGCTCCTTCCTCATTCAGCTTGGAACGAAGGATGTCGGGTAGGAGGTTGTGGGTTTTAAGGTAGTTGACGGCCCATATGGTGCCGTCCATGTTGATCTTGTCAATGTTGGCAGTGGCAAAATGCATGGCCACAAAGGGTGAGTAGGTCCAGTCGAGCAGCCGGGTGGGAAGTCCATAGTGTTGAGCCACAGACAGCCAATGCCAGACAGAATCTCCCTGTATCATGTCTCGGTGTGCGTACTTCTTAAAATTCCTGAGAAGGTGCTTTTCCAGTTGGGCGTAAGCGCCTCCCAGCCGGATCAGGGTGGTTTCCAGGCGATACTGAGCATCTGATAGACCCCGAAATGCATGCCGGGAGCGAAAGCGCCCCAGGTCCGCATTCCAGGAATCCTCGAAAAGGGCCTCCTGCAGTTCGTTATAGCTCGTGACTCGGAATTCATTCATGGAGAGAAACGACTCAATTTATTCGAAAAATCATGGAGCGGGAGCATCAGCGATGAGAAAGCTCTATGATTCTTTTGTCAATGAACTCAATGAGATGCAAGCCGAGGTTTTTCACTTCATCTTCCAGTTCCTGCAAGGGACCGGATTCTGCCCCTGTCGAGGTGGAATGAAGCCGCACTTCAATGAGCTTTCCCACCGCCGCTCCCAGGCTTTCTGCATACTTTTCTTTTTTGGACTGGTATGTTTTCTGGGTCATGAAGTCTTTCTTGAGGGCCACCAGTTCCAGGTATTCCTCTATGGTGAAAGCGATACGTTCCACCAGCGATTTGAGTTCGGTTTCGTTCATACGCAAATTCCTTTCGGCTTCATGAACCGCCAGATATCTGAGGGTTTGACCACAGCAACGGGGTAAGGCAACCACAGAGTTTATGAAAAGAGCGGGGCCTTCTGCAAGTTCAATTCCTTGTGTTTGCAGGGCCGACGCGACACAGAATTTGCCCGGCAGGAGGGGTGGTTCATGAAAAAAGAGTGCCCCTGCACCTTTTGCATATTTGCGGGCGGGATGTTTCCGTGTTCAAGGAAAAGGCGTTGTTTTCATTTCCATATGAGATATGGTCATCCTACTGTTTTATTATGATTCAATTCATGCCCGAGTGCAAAGGGAAATCATGGTGGAGGATTGACATGGCAGAGCTTATTCTCTATAAACCTGCGTCCCTGAAAAGGTGAAAGAATCTGCGACGCGACGCAACGGATATATGCAGGGTATTTGTGCGTTTCAAAAAATCAACGGACACTTGAAATCGAGGAGCCCGTCATGAGTAGAGTGATGATCATTGGTGCCGGAGGAGTCGGAGGAGTGGTGACCCACAAGTGTGCAAAGGTTCCTGAAGTCTTCTCGGAAATTCTTCTGGCCAGCCGTACAATTGAAAAATGCGAGCGCATCAGGAGCCAATTGAGCCGTCCCATAGAGACCGCACAGGTGGATGCGGACAACACATCCGAGCTGGCGGCCCTGATGAAGTCCTTTTCTCCTGAGCTTGTGATCAATGTTGCCCTGCCCTATCAGGACCTGACCATCATGGATGCATGCCTGGAGACGGGGGTGGACTATCTCGACACGGCCAACTACGAACCGCCTCACGAAGCGAAGTTTTGTTACAAATGGCAGTGGGACTACCACGACAGGTTTAAGGAAAAGAACCTCATGGCCCTGCTGGGCTGCGGTTTTGATCCTGGAGTCACCAATATCTTTTGTGCCCATGCGCTCAAGCATCATTTCGATGAGATTCACACCATCGACATCGTGGATTGCAATGCGGGAGATCACGGGCATCCCTTTGCCACCAACTTCAACCCCGAAATCAACATTCGGGAAATCACCGCCAGGGGAAAGTATTATGAAAATGGTCAGTGGATTGAAACGGATCCCATGGCGGTTCACAGGACCTTTGATTTTCCCGAAATCGGACCCCGTGAAATGTACCTCATGTATCATGAAGAGCTGGAATCGCTGGCCAAGAATATTCCGGGAGTGAAACGCATCCGCTTTTGGATGACCTTTTCTCAGGAATACCTCACCCACCTCAGGGTTTTGCAGAATGTGGGCATGACGCGCATCGATCCGGTGGATTATGAGGGAACGCAGGTGGTTCCCCTGAAGTTTCTCAAGTCCCTTCTCCCCGACCCCTCCTCCCTTGCTGAGAACTACAAGGGGAAGACCTGCATCGGATGCGTCATCGAGGGAGTCAAGGACGGGCGGGTCAGGAAATACTTCGTCTACAACATTTGCGATCATGCTCAGTGCTACCGGGAGGTCAAAGCCCAGGCGATTTCCTACACCACGGGTGTTCCGGCCATGATCGGTGCCATGCTCATGCTCCAGGGCAAGTGGAGGGGAGAGGGGGTTTTCAACGTGGAAGAGTTCGATCCCGATCCTTTCATGGAAGCCTTGAACCATCATGGGTTGCCCTGGCACGAGAGATTTCTGGACTGATTCCGTTGAGTTTGAGCGGACACATTCAATGCACACAGGAGCTGGCCGTACTTCCATGAAGACATTGAATTTGAAAGAAATTCCAACCCCCTGCTATGTGGTGGATGAGGTGGCCCTGGAACAGAACCTTCAGGTGCTGGACAGGGTTCAAAGGGAATCGGGCTGCAAAATCCTCATGGCCTTGAAGGGCTTTGCCATGTTCAGCCTTTTCCCGCTCATTGCCCGAACCCTCCATGGGGTGGCGGCCAGCTCCCTTCATGAGGCGCGCCTGGGTTTTGAAGAGTTTGGCAGGGAGGTGCATCTTTTTGCCCCCGCCTACAAGGATTCCGAGTTCGACGATCTGGTGGCCCACAGCGACCACATCATTTTCAATTCCTTTTCCCAGTGGAATCGTTTCAAAGACAGAGTTCTGAGGGCTTCCAAAAAAGTTGCCTGCGGCATGCGGGTCAATCCCGAGCATTCGGAAGTTGCTGTGCCCATCTATGATCCCTGCGGGCCGTTTTCCCGGCTGGGTGTGACCCGCGCCAATTTTGTGGAGGACAGCCTTGAAGGGATCAGCGGGCTTCATTTTCATAACCTGTGTGAGCTCAATGCCGATTCACTGGCGCGCACGCTGGTTGCTTTTGAAAGGCGATTCGGAGAGTTCATTCCTCGAATGAGCTGGGTCAACTTCGGCGGAGGCCACCACATCACGCGCCGTGATTACGATGTGAGCCTGCTCGTGGAACTCATAGTCCGTTTCAGGGAACGGTACACTGTGGAGGAAGTGTTCTTGGAGCCCGGTGAGGCCATCGCTCTCAACACGGGGGTTCTGGTCACTACTGTTCTGGACGTGATTCACAATGACATGGACATCGCCATTCTGGACACTTCTGCAGCAGCGCACATGCCCGATGTGCTTGAGATGCCCTACAGACCCTCCATCGTGGGAGCCGGGCTTCCGGGAGAACGGAACCATACCTATCGGCTGGGCGGCATGACCTGCCTGGCGGGGGATGTGATCGGAGACTATTCCTTTTCGAATCCCCTGGAAGTCGGTTCTAAAATCATTTTCCTCGACATGGCTCATTACACCATGGTCAAAAACAACACCTTCAACGGTGTCGGGCTTCCCTCCATCGCCATTCTTCGGCCACATGGCCAGATCGACATCATCAGAACCTTTGGCTATGAGGACTACCGAAACCGGCTGTCATGAAATGGCCCGCCTTCTGAACTTTCACAAGGAAGACTTCCCTGCGCCATGGCGCGTGGGCATTGGCTCAAGGGGGGCTGCGGCCCTGCGACACTCTCCCTGGATTTGTTTTCCCAAAACGTTGACCTGTGAATGGACAATACCTTATAAGTAAGAAGTATTTATTTCTCTCCCATTCTGCTGTTTGCGGGATTCAGCTTCTTCATTCCTTCACCTTTCGAACTCGGTAAGAAAATATTGCCTGTGAGGTCCTGATCCACCGGGGGATTCGGAAGCCGGCAGATTCTGCTCTCATTTTTCATGCACCTTTTGACCAGGAAGAAAAATCTTTTCATTTTCAAATGCTTGGGAGGACCCAGCCAGTGGGACTCTTCAAAGGAATTGCCATATTCATCGCCTGGCTGACCAGTTCAATGGCCGGGATAGCGGCTATTTTCTATGCCTTCGGTTACCTGGTGGCGCGTGCGCAGCTGAACCTGCTGGGACTTTTTGGCCTCTTTGAGTATCCGGGGGAACTATACCTCCAGGAAGGTGCCAAATTTTTTGTCACCATCGCGGTACTGATCATGGGAAATATTCTGCCATGGATGACTTTGCTCTTTTATGCGGTTGTTCTTTTGTCTCTCCTGGCTGCTCCTCCACTGATACTGTTGCGCCTTTGGAAAAGAAGCCTCGCCGTGGAGCACCTTGAAAGGGCCCACGCTGCGGGGATTTCCCTCTGGCAAAAGCATCCGCAACTTTGGCGGATGCTTCTCCTTGCGGGTTTGTTTGTGGTTCTCATGTTTCATGTTCTTCCATATCTTTTGCGTTTTGCCGATGTGCTGAGCATCAGCAATGTGCTGTTTGGGCCTTCTTCGGTGACCTTGGGACCAGGTCATGCGGAGAAGGTCTATGACTGGCTGATGCATGGAGAGAGCCAGGAGCTTCAGCAATACTTCATGACTCTTCTTGGAGGAGAGTTTCTCGCACTTTTCTTGCTCATTGCAGCCTGGCAAGTTTCACAAAGCCTGCCTGCCCGTTTTTGGTTTGTCTCACCTTTCATTGTGATTTTTTCCCTCTACACCGTTTTCACCCCCATGGTCTATGGCGTCCTGGTGCGCCCTGCCAGATATGCGGTCGTCACCCTGGACTGGAAGGAGAGTCATGGACCTTCAACGGCGTCAAAGTTGTTTCTTCTTAAAAAGTCTTCCCAAGAGCTCATCTTGTGGGACTCCCATGAAAAAGAGGTGCTTTGCCTTTCTAGGGACCTGGTGGATGGAGTGAGAGTGCTGGGCATGGAATCGCTTTTTTCCCAGAGACAAAAGAACCCTGATCAGGAGGGAAACATGCATTTCAGGTTGAACGTGTTTTTTCACATGATTGGTGGAATCCTGCTCTGTCTTGCCGGATGGGCCTGTGTGCCTATTCATGACGGGACCCTATGGGATGGAGACCGTGGCCGGTATATCGGAAAGCTTGAGACCTCCGGCCCCAATGTTTTTGTGGATGCTCGCCGGGCGAGGTACGGCGAGTCCATCTATGAGGGCATGACGGTGAGTACGGGGGAGGGGAGCAGCGCACGAATCGTCTACCCCGATGGTGGTTTTTCCCAGCTGGATGCGAACACGGACCCCTGGTTTGGCATTCGAGTGGATGGAGCCACAGGACGCGAATGTGTCTACATTCGCATCGATATTGGGCAGGTCTTCATAGACAGGAATCTGCATTGCTTTGAAACCCCTGACATGGCGGCCATATTGAACAGCCGGGCCAATGTGAGGGTGGAGGACGGAGAGACCGAGCTGGTGGTTTTTGAAGGCTCAGCAAGAAGCCAGCGGCCCCCGGGGGTGATCGTGATGCCGAGAGAAGGGGCAGTCTTTTCCAGAAGTGATGTAGTGGATGGACCCCGGTTCTGGAGCCCCCAAGAATTGAGGGTTCGTTCCACGTGGCCCCTTCTTTATGACTTTTCTCCCCCCCGGCTCTCACCGCCCGCGCGGGACAGAATTGAGGACGCACGTCCCATTTTCCCTTCACGAGATGTGGGGACACCGCAAAGAAGGTGGGAGGAGCCTTTGAGGGAAGAGCCCATCCCCGCCCGCAGGCCAAGGTTGCAGCCCGAAAGGAGACCCGAGGTTGAAGAGGTTATTCCTGTGAGGCCTCAGCAGGAGATCATCATCGAGTGATATTTCAACGCACCGGCAGTGTCGTGTCTGTCATGGCAAGGCGGGAGGCCATTCGATGCACATCATGCAGATAGTCCCGCCAGCGGGCGAGATAGAACGCCAGGGCTCTGGAGAAATTCTTGCCCACCAGTCCATCGAGAAAGAGCTGGGAGATTTCCCGTTCCCTCTGCAGCACCTGCTGGGAAAGCAGAAAAACCTTGCGTTCCTCCGCATTCATTTGCCGCATGATACGTTGTAAAACGTGCCTGGCTCTGGGCTGGTACATCCAGAAATACATCAGGTCCAGGGCGTTGACGATGACAGCCAGGTTCAGGCTCTCCTCCTTGCGGGATACGGCGCACACCAGTCGCTCGGACGATTCCAGCACGCTCAGAATCTCTTCCTGAGGATGCAGAAGTTCCAATTTGGAGTAGCTGTCAAAAACCTGTGTGATTTTTGCTTCATAATCCAGGTAGCGCTCTCTGAAGTTGACCCCCCGGTCTGCATAGCCTTCGATAAAGGCGGCCACAGTGTCCGACGCCAGCTTGGAGATGATGGCGGCCCACTTCTGCAGAGCGGCGGCAACGGCGGGGACTCCGGCTGCGCTCAAAAGGGCTCCGATGATGAAATTCAGCATGAGAGCCACGGGAATGGAGAGAACTGTGCGAAACAGGTTGCCGAAGGCTGCGGTTTTGGGCAGACCCCTGAAGAGGTTGTGGCTCGTGAGGTAGATGCCGTTGACGACGGCCATGGTGGTGTAGAGGGCAAGAGGACTGGTTTCTACCGTCACGTCCATTTGCTGTTCCAGGAACAGGGATTTTACCAGGTAGTCCAGCAGGGGCACGGAAAAGCCCGTGTACATGAGGGAGTCGGCGAGTCTGTTCCAGCTGATATATTCCGTCCAGCGCATAAGGGGAGAGCGGCGTAACCCCCCCGCTCCCAGCACGGATTGGA
The DNA here is from genome assembly GCA_007125915.1 of Syntrophobacteraceae bacterium. Taxonomy (GTDB): domain Bacteria; phylum Desulfobacterota; class Syntrophobacteria; order Syntrophobacterales; family Syntrophobacteraceae; genus SLCH01. The sequence continues at coordinate 7,710 of SLCH01000213.1, read as the reverse complement.
TGATGTTGCGCAAACCCGTGATGCCGAACCAGATGAATGCCCCCATGTAGGCGAGCAACCACCAGTCTTTGGTCAGGGCAAAGGTGGCAAAGGCGGGTCCGAAGCCCAGCAAAATCTTCAAGCAATTCTTGATGTTTGTGTTCACATACCTCAAGTGGGGGGTAGTGTCCTTGCGGGATTTTTCAGGACATGCCAGCTGCAGTCTGCTCTCAGTTGAGACTCCCCCCAGTGCACGCAGGTTACTGTGCTTTGGGGCAACGGTTTCATATTCACCCACCATCCAGTCCTGCTCGTACCTGGGGAAAATGGGCGTTCCCGAATCGGATTTGATATCTCCCGGGAAGACGGATCTTGATGAGCCTTCTCGGCCTCTCTTCCAGGGATCCCTGAAGTATGTGCGCCGGGGAAAAACGTGAATGCGCAAAGGTATGTTTGCAGGAAAGTTGACGACCCGGTTCATCTGCCTGCGGCATTTCTTGGGCAGAGTGTCCACCACCACTAGGCCCATGCCGGGCACCCTCGATGAGCCGCCTGTTGAATCGGTCCCGATTCTGGATTTGATCTCCGTATTGCGGTAATGATCGCGCAGCGCATTGAGGTTGTCGAGAATGACGGAGAGTTTTTCCTTCTGATCTTTCTGGTGATGTCCCAGTGCTTGCAGAATGTTTCTGACCTGGCGTTTCAGCTGTACGGCGTTGCCCGAGTTGATGGCGGCCTGAAGCTCTCGAATGCGAGGTGAGTCGGTGCAGTTGCCGTATATTTCGTCCTTGAAATTGAAGGTCTCCAATCGAGTGATGTCGCCTTCACAGTCATAGAGGAGTTCGAGAACATCCGGGGCCTCGAGGCCGCTCAGATTGAGGGTGATGCGGTAACCCACATGGAGTTTTTCGAGGCGTTGCAGCAGGGCGGAAGGTGTGAGTTGCAACAGAGGGGGTGCTCCGTCGTCTTTCTTTGGTATGAAAGGATTGTGTATGCCCGGATTCCTGTCGGGACGCAGGTACCGATCGGAGATAGCCTCAATGTCAAGGGCGTTCATTTGCTCCACGAGTTGCTGAGCCTCCTGCAGCTCGTGTTGACAGCCTTGATTGCAGCATTCTCGAAGGTCGATGAGCTTTTGGTGAAACAATCGTTGAAGGTGATCATGGATGAGTTTGGCCAGGTGATGAAGGGAAGTTTGCCCTGAGCCCACCAGGGTCAGCAGTTCGGATTTGCTCAGGGCGGGGAAGTTTATTCCGAATTCTTTGTTGATGGTATGCCTGTGGATGTTATTGACAGCTTCCAGCACGGAAAAAGTGTATTTCTGCTGATACTCTGAAATGAGACGGCCTTCAGCCATGAACTCGCTGACTTTGGGTTCGTTGAGGAATTCCACAAAGTCTTTGGCGTCGTTGAATCCTCTCGGCGTCCAGATGAAACGGACGTAGCGCCCCCTGAAACGGGCACAATACTCAATGCCCACGCGAACATTCACGTCCATGATCTCGGCTGCTTCCGTCAGTTCTTGAGCCACATCGGGATGCACATAATTGTAATAAATCACCCTCAGCCGCCGAATCCCCTTGATCCATGCGTCCATGATCAGATGTGTTGCCGACTTTCGGCCCTTGGTGTTGGCGTCGTGGACATGATCGTCAAAAGCAATCTGATTCCATTCTTCGGGCATCTCCACCAGGTGGTATTTCAGAAGCTGGCGTGCGATGGCCCTTGGTTTGCCCGTGGCGGCTTCTCTGAAGTCCCGGGCCAGCTGCAGTTTGATCTCTTCGTCTTCTTCACGGACAAGATCCTTCATGATCTGAAGGAGCACTCGGGCTCTGTTTTTACGCAATTCACCGCCGGGGCTCGAAAACACCTCGTCCCGCAGGGCGCGCAAGGTGTGGATGCGGTCCTCAGCATTGTCTCTTTCCAGCGAGCGAAACAGTTTGACCACTGCGTAAGCGATGCGCAAACCCGTGGAAGCAGCCATTTCCTTGATCCCGTGAGGGTGCAGGTAGGGGATGAGAAGTTTTTTCAGGCTGCGGGGATCCTCATGGCCCAATACATCGTTGACAATATCCAGCAGTTCGCGGTCCTTGCGATCAAAAAATAAGCGTTTTTTGGCTTGATGGCGGTCCATGTGCCCCACCTTTTCTATTGATGAGTTCACGAACATTTATGGAGATGGTCGTGAAGAGCGTGTTTCCAATCTTTCGGCGGTCCATGCGCAAAAAATGAATCGGCCATGTTCAGAAGAGTTTCCTCTCTAATGTGGTAGTCCAAAATTGGAACATGGCAGGCAAACGGCGGCGTGCTCACTGTGCCCGGAGCACAAGGCACAACATCGTAACAGAAATGTAACATTGAGCACAAGGGGCCAGGGATTGTGCTGGCACGAGATTTTTGGCAGGTCCGGCAGGGTCCGAGATGATTCATGGATCGACTCCATGGAAGCTCTCCGCCGGGCGTGAGCTTTGCTTGACCGTTGAAATCATAAAAGTTTATTTTAATGGGGTGACAGCTGACTCGCCGATTGCCCCTTTGTTCACCGGCGGGTTTTACCCACTGAGTTACAGCGGCCATCAGCGCAGGAGGAGTGATGGAAGGCGTCAAGTCAGACGAATGGTGGAAAACCGACGAATACCGCGCGCACAGAATCCTTCAGGCTCTCTCCAACTTCTGTGTCACCGTCAGCCACGGAATGATTTCGGGAAGCATCGTTCTGGGCAGTCTTTACGAGAGATACAAGCGAATGGAGCCCTGCATTCACTCCTACTGCAACGAAGACCGGCGTGTGGATGTCAATGCACTCATGTGTGCCCTGCAGCGACTCCCTTACGAGATCTCTCGCGCCCGATATTTTTATATTCAGAAAAATTCCGAAAACCTGTCCACCGTGAGCGGCATCACTCTGCTGGAAAGTGGCTCCAAGGGTGCCCGGGTGAGAACCATCTACGAGATGGGAGAGGGACACTTCAAGTGCATTGCCCTTGAGGGAAAGACGGACGTCTTTGACATCCTCACATCCCTGCTCATGTACGGGATCGAGTCCAGCAAGATCAAACGGTTGCTGATGGGCAGCCAGCTCCTCGAAGATGTGGAGCGGCTCAGCAACGACAGGCATTCTGCAGAAAAAAACCAGATTCTTTGCAGGATCGCCGGCAAGTTCAGCGTCAAATATGAAGAATTGAGGAGCCTGGATGCTTCTCTCCGCTTTGGCCTGTTCGACCTCATCACGAACATCATGCAAAATGACCTCGACCAGCTGGAGGTTGAATTTGCCAATGAATTCGCAGAGACCAATTATTCTACCAAAGCGCGCCTCTGGCGGGAAAATCTCGAGCATTGCGGCCAGTTGAGCAGAGCCCGTCCCATCGTCATCATCTCCAGTGATTTGCACAATGTGGTCAGCTGTCTCACGGACTTTTCCCGCATTCACAAGCAAAGAATCGTGGAGATGAGCGAAGAATATCCGGAACTTCAGGAACTGGATCTCGATCATCCCGGAAACCTTCATTACGCTTTATACAAGCTCTGCCAGGCCCACCCCGAATTGTTCCAGGAAAAACTTGAGTATGAGCAGAAATTCGGCATTCGCTTCATTCCCGACATCCACAACACGGGGATTGATGTTCAGGTCATCGACACCTTCGCTCTTGATCCTCAGAGGGTGGACGAGCGCATCAAAATAGACAATTGGGCTCAGCTCAAGGAGAGGGCCCCCTATATTATCAACATTCATTATGCTTTTGGGCTTCAGGCCACCGAAATCATGCGTGAACTGGCAGAGGCTTTTTCCAAGGGAATCGAGAGCATCTCCATCATCGGCAAAGCGGGCATTGTTTGCGGCAGCAGATTCGACATCATGCTTCCCACCTACCTCATTCCTCAGGAACTGGAGACGGGAGTGCACGACTTTCCCAATGGCAATCAGCTCAGGAAAGAAGATTTTGAAGGGCTGGTCAATTGTGATGTCCATACGGGGGGGCCCATGCTCACCGTGCCGGGAATTGCCATTCAAAACGAAATGGTTTTGAGATATTTGATGCGAAAATACAATATAGAAGGGCTGGAGATGGAAGGGGTGCCTTATCTGCGTTCCATCCGGCGTGCTGAAAAAATCGGTCTTTTGTGCAGCAACATCATCTTTTGCATCGGTTACTGGGGAAGTGACAATCCCCTTCTGACCGATGAGGTCCTTGCCAAGAGCCATATGGCCGGAGGTGCTCCTTCGGCCAGTGCTTTGACCGTGGCCGTTCTGGCCAAAACTCTCAACAAGGGGCGGGCCTGCTTTGACCGGGAATATTTCACCCCCTTGCGCGAAGGGAGCACGGGCAGGGTCTGCGACTTGGGCCTTTCCCAATGAGGCGGCAAAAAAGTTGGTTTGCGGCCATTGGAAAGTTTTCTGGGTGGAGCGCGGCACATTCCATGTGCCCATTTTTGATGTTGGCCATAAATCAGGTCGAGTGGAACGATCATGAAACAATCACAAGACACACTGGCTTCGCCAGGCCTTCGCCGTCCGGCAGTGGCCGTTCATCCTGCCGTACAGATCAACATGAACCTGTTGACCAATGAAAAATGGATTGAAATCATAGCAGAAATCGTGGGTGCATGGTTGATGAACTCAGAATTTGAAGAAACCGGCACCCTCTGGAGCATCACGCAAAAAACGGTGGATTTTGGGAAGCCCGTGCTGGCTGAGTTTGTTTTACCCAACGGTCTTCCGGGATTGGGGGAGTACCTGCTCACCAAACTGAAAGATGGTGATGGGAATGCTGCCATGTGGAGCAGCATTTTCTTTCTCGGTCAGGAGGCCTGGAGACCTTTTTGTCATGTGGAGCAAGGCAAAGTGTGGCTGGAGGCTGAAGACAGGATCGTTTGGAAGGCTTTTCCCTGAGATCTTTCCTTTTTGAAAAGGTTCGTCAAGGGGACTGATCGGCAACTGCCCTGACCAACGCTTCATGGAGGAGGACCAAGTTTTTCAGCGATCACCGTGAGGTCACATCCGTGGCCTCCCGGTGATCCCTTTGCATGGGCTGCCATCGTGTTTCAAGCATTCAGTTTTTTCAGAAGCCACGCCATATTTTCCCCCAAAACCTGCATCGTTTTGAGTCCCTCCTCGTCCTTTTCCACTTCTCCCTTTTCAAGGCCCGTGCCCATGTTCCAGTAAATGGAACCTGGAACCACCATCTGGTTAATGAAAAAGAAGTGGTTGAGGGAGTTGAAGACGTGAATGGCGCCCCCGCGCCTCACGGCCACCACGCCGGCTCCCACTTTTCGCCGGTATAGAAAGTCATTGGCCAGACCCACCATCCCCGCCCGGTCGATGAGTGCTTTCATCTCCGTGCTCACATTGGCGAAATAGGTGGGAGAACCAAGGATGATGCCGTCGGCATGAGTCATTTTCTCGAGGCATTTGTTGAGAAAATCCTTGTGGGCGGCACATCTGGCGTCCTTGTTTTTCCAGCATTTCATGCAGGCCGTGCACCCTCGAATTTCTTTTCCCGAAAGATTCACCACTTCCGTTTCGATGGATTCCTTTTCCAGTTCCTGCAGGACAGTTCCTATCAGTCTGGCTGTGTTGCCTTCTTTTCTGGCGCTGCCGTTGATTGCAACCACTTTCATGGATTTAGCCTCCTTTTTCACCAGTTTTCAGTGGACTGTGGTCTTCACAAGGTTTTGCCGATGGAAAAGCCTTCCCCAAGAGCGCTTCCAATACCATAATAGTATCGGGTTTCAGGGGAGTATATCAGTGGCCGGATCAGGGCCATGTCGGGCAAGCCTTTCTCATTGAGGAGTGTTTCCTCGGCCCTGACATCCAGAATTTCTCCGATGAATTGAGTGTGCAGACCGATTTCGTAGGTGTGAATCAATTGGCACTCAATGACCATGGGGAATTCGTCCACATAGGGTGCGTCCACAAATTTTCCCCGTACGGGCGTCAATGCCGCATGGGTGAACTTGTCTGTGTCTCTTCCGGTAGTCGTGCCGAAAAAATCCGCGTGGCGAACGAAGTTCTCCGAGGGGATGTTGACGGTGTACCCGCCCCTTTCCATGATATTGCTGTAGGTGTAGGTGGCTTTTCTCAGGGATATGGTCACGCATGGTGGGCTGGAACAGCAGATTCCTCCCCAGGCCACTGTCATGATGTTGGGCTTGCCTGCTCCATCGTAAGATCCGATGCACCATACGGGGGTTGGATAGGCGAGAGTTTTAGCTCCGAAGGATTTTTTCATGAGGGGCATTCTCCATGTTAATTTGTTGCGCTGAGGCATAGTGCTGGGTGGCGGTGGCCCGGGAACGATGCCGGTGTTCCGGGAACTGTGGCATGGAATGGTTTTCACCATCCATTGTGGTGCACTCTCTCAGGCCTGTATCTGTCCTGAGGCTTTGCCTCCTGTGCGGGATAGCCCATGACGACCAGCGCCAGAGGAATGACTGCGGAAGGAATGCCAAGGAGTTCCCGGAAGGCCCTGACCCTGTCCTGCAAGGGATGGATGCCTGTCCAGACAGCGCCCAATCCTTTTTCGTGGGCGGCGAGGAGAAGGTTTTGTGTGGCGGCGGAGCAGTCCTGGACCCAGAAGCCGGGAAATTTTTCTCGCTGTGTGTTTCCACAAATGACGATGCCCAAAGGGGCTTCGGCACACATGGCCACGTAGGGATGGATTTGAGGGATTTTCTTGAGAATGCCGGAATCATCGACGACGATGAACTCCCATGGCTGCTGGTTGCCCGCTGAAGGAGCGCTCATGGCAGCCTTCAGCATCAACTCGATCAGTTCTTGAGGAACTGGATCAGTGCGGTATTTTCGAATGCTTCTTCGGGTAAGAATTGCGTCGAGGGTATTCATCAAATTCTCCTTCTAAAGCCCCATAGGAAAGTCTTCCCCAATGACTTCCATGAAGGAGCGGGGATGTGCGGTACACATTCCCCTCTGCCTTTCCCTTGCATGAAAGCCATTGCCCGATGAGCACAATTATTAACACAAACAGGGCCGGCTTGAGAATCGGTAGTTTCTTTCCGTTTCCTCATTCATGGACGGTGATCCGTTTCGTTTCTTCCCGTGGGGCAGCGGGACTTTTGCCTTCTTTCCCGTCGACTCGGTGCAAAAAGGAAAGGGCCACCGCAAAGAGCCGGCAAATGGGCAAAGGGATAGAAGGGTAATGCGGGTGCCGGCCCTCCACAAGGGCGACCATTGCCTTGAGTGCAAGCCCCACGACCACCGCAAACTTTCCCGGTGAATTATGAAAACTCAAGAATTCAGTTCGCTCCATCTGGTTGTCCTCAAAGAAGAGAAGGCCTTCCTGTAGATTGGACTGTCGCCCCAGATTTTTTAATCCTTTCCAGGCGCAGGACAGCACTGCCTTGAGCGGCCGCCAGTGTACCGGGGTCCCATGCCCGGCCAGCCTTGCCATTGAGGGAGGTCAACGGGGGAGAATATGGATTCTCCATGTATTAATGTTCAAGAACCTTTTGGAAAGGCTTGCCCTGGTTTTCAAAAATGCAGGAGTGAGCATAGATAAATCTGCTATACTCAGCTGCATGAACGAAAATGGAGCATGCTCAGCAAGACTCTGAAAACCTCACTGCAACATTGGATAATGCTGCATTCTGCAATTTATTTTCAAATGTTATGATTTCTGCAGCGCTGGGATTCGAAGCCATGATGAAAGGGAGTTCTTTCAAAGAGGAACGCCCCGGGCCCTGCCGTCCTTTGGGCTCTCCGAATGTATC
>SLCH01000199.1 GCA_007125915.1 Syntrophobacteraceae bacterium | reverse complement strand
TTCAGAGGAATGACCATGAGCTGAACCCTCCACGCTGAGATTCGGGCCGCAAAGAGGGTCTCCAGCGACGGAGCCGTTGCCTTCCGTGCTTGCTTTTCAAAAACATTTTCTCAGGTCAGTGGCATATTCGTTGCTTTGACATTTGGTCAAGGGAACAACGCGTATTTCGAGGGTATGAAAGTTTAAACGTGCAGCAGAAAAGTGGTGAGGCAACCAATCCCCCATGGATATCGCAACGGTCATTGGTATCGTATCCGCTTTCGCCCTGGTCCTCCTGTCCATCTCTCTGGGCAGCGGACTGGGGACCTTCTTCAACATACCGTCACTCATGATCGTCATGGGGGGGACCATGGGAGCCACCATGGTTCAGCACCCCATGAAGGAGATTTTTGGCGTTTTCAAAGTCGTCAAGCACGTTTTCTTCAGCAAGGCATGGAGCGGCGCAGAGATCATTCCCAGGTTCATTGAGCTGTCCAACAAGTCCCGTAAAGAGGGCATTCTGGCCCTGGAGTCGGAGCTTGACAAGATAGGGGACGATTTTTTGTCCAAGGGCTTGCAGCTGGCCATCGATGGAATGGAGCCGGAGGCCATTCGGGAAATCATGGAAACGGAGCTGGAGAATCTCGAAGAGCGTCACCGCAATGGCGCCGAGATCATGAACACCATGGCAACCTACTTTCCGGCCATGGGGATGATCGGGACCTTGATCGGCCTCGTGCAGATGCTGCAGACCATGGATGACCCCTCCACCATCGGGCCCGCCATGGCCGTCGCCCTGCTCACGACCTTCTACGGGGCTGTTTGTGCCAACCTCATCTGCATCCCCATGGCTGGAAAGCTGCGAAAGCGCAGCAAGGAAGAGGTCGCGGTCAAAGACATGGTGATTTGTGGGGTCATGTCCATCGCCAATGGCGACAATCCCAGGATCATTGAGCAAAAGCTGCATGCCTTTGTGGCTCCCAGTGCAAGAGAGAGCAATTTCAAATAGAATTTCATCGCTGACCTGCTGAATGAAAGGGTTGAGGGAAATCATGGTGGAAAAGGCCTCTGACAAAGTTGAGGACGAAAGGGAAAAGAAATCATCAGTTCTCAAATGGATCATCATGGCTGCGCTGGTTCTGGTGCTGGCGGCGGGGGGGTACTTCGGCTACATCACTTATTTCGACGAAGGTATTTCCGGAGGCGGAGCCTCCCGAAGCGCACAACCCGTCATTCATCCCCTCGATTCCTTCCTGGTGAATCTCTCCGATCCGGGAGGCAAAAGGTATCTGAAGGTCAACATGGAGCTTGAACTGGAGAGCCAGTCGGCACTCGGCGAGATGAAGGAAAGAAACCATGCTGTGCGGGACTCCATACTCCTGTTGCTCTCGGGAAAGGTTTACGAAGAGATCGCCAGTCCTGCGGGAAAACTGACGCTCAAACGAGAAATCATCTCGCACCTCAACCGGATTCTTTCCAAAGGCCAGGTGAAAGAAGTTTATTTCACCGAATTCCTTGTGCAGTGAGAAGAAAAGAACATGGAAAAGGTCCTCTCACAGGATGAAGTGGATGCCTTGCTCCGGGGGTTGTCCGACGGAGAGATCGACGCGCAGAAGCAGAATGCGGACGAGGAAGGGCCGGTCAAATCCTATGACCTCACCAGCCAGGACCGCATCATACGCGGCAGGATGCCCACCCTTGAAATCATCAACGACCGTTTCGCCCGGCTTCATCGTGTTGCTCTTTCGGGTGCCTTGAGAAAAATCGTGGACATCACCGTCGTTCAGACGGACATGGTCAAATTCGGAGAATTCATCCGCACTCTTCCTGTTCCCACCAGCCTGCACATCGTGAAGATGGATCCTCTCAGAGGGCACATACTGCTGGTGGTGGAAAGCCGCCTCATCTTTACCCTCATGGACTGCTTTTTCGGAGGCACGGGCAAGAGCCGCTTCAAGATAGAGGGGCGTGATTTCACGAGCATTGAGCAGCGCGTCATCAGCCGGGTTGTTCAGGGTGTGCTCAGTGATTTGGACAGTGCCTGGAAGCCCGTTGTGCCTGTCAATTTTCAGTTGACACGGTCCGAGGTCAATCCCCAGTTTGCGACCATTGTTGCGCCCACCGACCTGGTGGTGGTGGTCCATTTTGAATTGGAACTGGATCAACTGGTTGGAAAGATCATTCTGTGTCTGCCCTATTCCACCATTGAGCCCATTCGATCGCGTCTTTATGCCAGCTTTCAAAGCGACCAGCTGGAAGTGGACCTGGAGTGGCTTGATAGACTTAAAAAACGCCTGACGGATCTGGAAGTGGAAGTGATGGTGGAGTTGGGCAGTGGCAACATCAAAGGGCGTGATCTGATAAATCTGGAAGTGGGGGATGTGTTGGTTCTCGATAAGGATGTCCAGAACCCCTTGACCGTGAAAGTGGAGGGGGTTCCCAAGTTCAGGGCGGTGGCCGGAATCTCCAGGGGGAACCGGGCCTTCCAGGTGACCGAGGTTGTCGCACCTCCCATTGTGGAAACTTCAGCTAAAAGGTCTTTCGACTCATGACGGAACAGGAAAAACATGTGAGCCAGGATTTTGAGGAAAAAGCGCAGGGGGGAGAGCCTGCCGAGTTCCCTCCCCTCCAATCCTCCTCCCCAAAAGGATCTGGCAGGGATTTGGATTTCATTCTGGACATTCCCCTTCAGGTGGCTGTGGAGCTGGGAAGGACCAGCATGATCATCAATGACTTGCTTCAACTGGGACAGGGGTCGGTGGTGGAGCTCTCCAAACTCGCCGGTGAACCGCTGGAAATATTGGTGAACGGCAAATTGCTGGCGCGAGGGGAAGCCGTGGTGGTCAATGAAAAGTTTGGTGTGCGCATCACGGATATCATCAGTCCCCTTGAGCGGGTCAAGCAACTGGCGTGATGTCTTTTTTCACGGACGTCTGAGCAAAAGGGCTGTCAGGGCTTCCTCATGCGGAGCGGGAGGCGGGTGGTTTTTCCATGGCCGAGTCAATGGATTTGGGAATGCAGGTTTTTCGGGTTTTCGGCGGTCTTTTGATCGTGCTGGCCATTCTTGTGGGCGCAGTTCTGGCTCTGAAAAGATTTGGTCCATACGTGCACAAACCCTCTGCTGCGGGCACACTGGAAGTGGTGAGCCGCCATTACCTCGATCCGAAGAACTCTCTCATATTGTTGAGGGTTCAAGAACAACACTTCCTGGTGGGCGTTTCTCCTCAGGGACTGCAGATGCTGGCTCCAGTGGATTTCCCGTCCTGTGAATCCCAGAGGGAACAGGGAAACCCTGTTCCACGGTTTGAAAAAGGGGAAGGTGGTGGTCCCACGTGATCTGAAATCATTGGTCCCTCATGGGCTGCGGGCGGGGCAAGGATGGTTCTTTTCCATCTCCAT
>SLCH01000013.1 GCA_007125915.1 Syntrophobacteraceae bacterium | reverse complement strand
ATCCAACAGGGCGACACTTCCACCAAAATCATCAAGAAGCTCTCTTCCACCCTGGGAACAGAACTGCTGTCCCTTCACCTTCGTGAGAGCTACCTCAAGGCACAGGCCAGACTGTCTCAGCAGCGGCTGGAGTCGGCCAACGTTCTGGCCCATGAACTGCGCAACAGCCTCACGAAACTGGGCTTTGTGTTCTCAGCCATCAATGGTCTCATGGGATTCCTGCGAGATGAATGGGAAATGGCAGTTCAATCAAAATTTCCCCATGTGGAAACCAAAGCTCGAGTCCTGGAGTCACTCGATGAAGAACTCACCCACATCATCAAGGAATATTCGGAAGAAATACCTGAGCTTTCCCCTCTGATGCAGGAACTCGAACAGGCACAGGTGGATCTTGCCGAACTGCCTTTACTTCCAGGCCAGGCTCAAAGATGGATCAGCGACAGGATTGAACCTCGGTGGAAGCAACTTCTGGCTTCAGGAATTCCACCTGAAGAACTGGAAAAGAGCGTGACTTCGCTGCTGGATCGTCTGGTTGCTTCTGTCTGGGTGGTGATAGACGAAAATCTCATCGACCAAATGGACCACCTTCCCCCTGAAATCCGTCACCGGTGGCCGCAGCTGGCCTACTCCTACTTATCCATCGCGGACATGAACCTGCTCAATGAAACCATCAAATTGCTTGATGAACCCCGGTTCAAGATATCCCGCAAGCATCTGCTGAAAAAAATACTGACCTCGCTCAAAGTCATCGTTGACGTGATTTCGAAAGTGGAAATACAAGCGAACAGAATCATTTATTCCATCAAAAGCGGAAATGACCTGTGAGCGGCCCCCCCTAATTTTTCCGGCAAAACCCATTTCCAATTGTCCAAACTATCCACTCGACAGATCCATGTTTCTTTAATAATATGCTGAATTGTTTTTTTAAAATTCCACGTTAAGATGTCCGCGACCGAATACTCAAAGGAGTTGAACATGCCAGAATTCAAGTATGTTGACCCAATGCCCCTTGGAAAAGATGATACCAAGTATCGCCTGCTCACGAAGGACTATGTGTCCACCGCCAACTTTGACGGCAAAGAAATTCTCAAGGTGGAACCGGAAGCACTCGCCTTTCTTGCCAACAATGCCATGAAAGAGGTGTCCTTCAAGCTCCGCACCGAGCACCTGGAAAAGGTGGCAGCCATTCTTGACGACCCCGAATCCTCGCCCAACGACCGAGGTGTGGCCATCGCCATGCTGCGCAATGCGGAAATATCAGCCAAAGGGGTTTTGCCCCTTTGTCAGGACACGGGCACCGCAACCATAATGGGGAAAAAGGGGCAGCAGGTCTGGACAGGGGCAAATGATGAGGATTACCTCTCCAAGGGCGTCTTCAAAACTTACACAGAAGAAAACCTGCGCTACTCCCAGACGGTGCCCCTCACCATGTATGATGAAAAAAACTCGGGCAACAACCTGCCTGCTCAAATTGATCTTTATGCGACAGAAGGCATGGACTACAAATTTTTGTTTCTTGCCAAGGGCGGCGGCTCTGCCAACAAGACCTATCTTTTTCAGGAAACAAAAGCTCTCCTCAACCCGTCAACTTTGGAGAACTTTCTTGTGGACAAGATGAAGTCTCTTGGCACAGCCGCCTGCCCGCCTTATCACCTGGCCTTTGCCGTTGGCGGAACTTCAGCGGAAGCGTGTCTCAAAACGGTCAAACTGGCTTCAGCTCGATACCTCGACAACCTCCCCACACAGGGCAATGAACACGGTCAGGCTTTTCGCGACGTGGAAATGGAAAAGAAAGTCCTGGAAGCAGCCTATAAGTGTGGTTACGGTGCTCAGTTTGGCGGCAAGCATTTTGCCCTCGATGTGCGCATCATTCGATTGCCGCGCCATGGAGCTTCCTGTCCCGTGGGCATGGGCCTCTCCTGCTCAGCGGACCGGAACATCAAAGCAAAGATCAACAAAGAGGGGATCTGGCTGGAAGCGATGGAAGACAACCCGGGAAGATTTATCCCCGATAAGTATCGCGGCACCTATGACCATGGTGTGGTGAAACTCGACCTGAACCGTCCCATGAAGGAAATCCTGGCCGAACTCAGCAAACACCCCGTAACGACCCAGCTTTCCTTGACGGGTACGATCGTCGTGGGCCGCGATATCGCGCACGCCAAGCTCAAAGAGCGGATCGACAAAGGGGAAGGTCTGCCTCAATACATGAAAGATCATCCCATTTACTATGCGGGCCCAGCCAAAAAACCTGAAGGAATGGCCTCGGGCTCTTTCGGCCCCACAACAGCAGGACGCATGGACTCCTACGTGGACCTGTTTCAATCCCATGGGGGTTCCATGATCATGATCGCCAAAGGGAACCGAAGCCAGCAGGTGACGGATGCATGCAAGAAATACGGGGGCTTTTATTTGGGGTCCATCGGAGGTCCCGCCGCACTCCTGGCCCAGGAAAACATCAAGAAAGTGGAAGTGCTCGAATATCCCGAGCTGGGCATGGAAGCAATCTGGAAAATAGAAGTGGAAAACTTCCCCGCATTCATCCTGGTGGATGATAAAGGGAACGATTTCTTCGCTCAGCTCAACTGCTGATCAGCAGGGACTCAAAGCAATGCCCTCCCATCACCACGGGAGGGCTTTGGGGTCTGATTCTATCTGTACGTAATGCTCTTCAGAGTGCTTATGGGGAGATGGAGCCTTTTCCACTTCCCTCTTTATTCCTCCCCCTGACTCATCTTTTCTTCCACCACACATCGAATCCCCAGGCCTTTCAGGGCCGGCCTGAAACAAAGATTGTCCCTCAAACATTTGGCAGGCTCAAGGTCTAGGGACTTCCACCTTTTGATCAGGTGGGGTTCGCGTATGAGGGGGCGGCAAAGAGAAATGTAGTCTGCCGTTTTTTCCGAAACGAGCTTCTCCGCCACTTGATACGAACGAATGCCTCCCACCAGCATGAGGGGAATTTGGAGTTCCTTTTTGAACCTTCGAGCTGACTTTTCATAGAACACCTCCTTTTCGGGAGCATCCAACCTGGCTTTCCTCACGGGAAGAAAGGCCGGCTCAGAGAGAATGGTGCCTCCGCTCAATTCAATGGCATCAATGCCTTCATCTTGAAGCATGGAAGCAACGGAGACCATTTCATCCTCAGAAAATCCGTCGGGGAGATAATCCTGGCTGTTGAGCTTGATGAGCACAGGGTAATCCGCACCCACGGCGGAACGGACTGCCCGATAGGTTTCCATGACCATTCTGGCACGGTTTTCCAGTGTTCCACCGTACTCATCACCCCTTTTATTGTAATGGGGAGAAAGAAACTGACTCAGAAGGTATCCATGGGCGGCATGGAGCTGAACACCATCGAATCCAGATTCCCTGGCCCTCATGGCACTTTCCT
>SLCH01000234.1 GCA_007125915.1 Syntrophobacteraceae bacterium | reverse complement strand
GTGGCTCTTCTCTGGTTTGGCTGGTTCGGGTTCAATGCTGGAAGCGCCCTCGCTGCGGACTCCATAGCCGGTCTTGCTCTGACCACCACTTTGGTCGCTTCCAGTGCTGCAGCCCTCTCATGGAGCCTCATGGAATGGATGGTGCACGGGAAACCCAGCGCATTGGGGCTTGGTTCGGGCGCCATATCGGGTCTCGTGGTCATCACCCCCGCTGCAGGATTCGTGACCCCTGAATGGGCCATGGTTCTCGGGTTGTCCGCCGGGGTGGTCTGCTACTACGGCATACGCATCAAAATGAAGCTGAAGTTCGACGATTCCCTCGACGTGGTGGGCATTCACGGGGTTGGCGGTGCCTGGGGTGCTCTGGGAACGGGCATTTTTGCAACGGTTGGTGGAGCAGGTCTGGTGGCAGGAGTGCCCGGCCTGGTCGTGATCCAGTTGATAGGAATCGTCGTGGTGGCTGTTTACGCTTTTGTTGTCACCTACCTCATTGGTTTCCTCCTCGACAAGACCATTGGCCTGAGAGTGGATGAGGATCAGGAAGAGGTGGGTCTGGACCGGGAACTGCACGGCGAAGTGGGATATACACTCTAGCACCCCAAATCAAGGGCTGAGCTCCTTCAGACCCTGCAAGCCACATGTCCCTCCGTCTTCTGAGAGAAGGGGCATGTGGCTTTTCGCGTCATTTCCCCTTGAACATGGGAAGTCGCCGGTTTTTCAAAAAACCCTCAACTGAGAACCGATGCATGAGAAGAATTTTCAGGGGCCTGGACTTTGAAAAGCCACGGCAAATGCCTTCTCTCAGGCAAGCTGCACCCGAAGAATGTCTTCGCGGGGGTTCAATCGCTCCACCTGCACCTTGATCAGGCTGCCTCGCTGCAGCTCCATGCCCTCCTGAACGGGCAGATTGGTTTCCATGAGGTAATCCACCAGAAGAAGATGTGCAAATCGCCCGTTCTGATCCAGCACCAGGGCGTTGAAAGATTGAATATCCTCCTGCTCCATGTATTTGAGCATCCAGTACCGTGTCCACTTTCTTTGCATGGTGAACACCTTGGACTGGACGGTTCCCAGTTGCATGATGATCTGCCTGAGCTCCTCTTCCGTGTAGGGCCATGCTTCCTCTTTCAGGGCAGATTTCAGTTGTCTTTGGACGACGAGATCGGCGTAGCGCCGTATGGGAGAGGACACCGTGGTGTAGGGCTCCATTCCCAGGCTGCAATGCGCATGGGGCTGGGTGTCCAGTTCAGCTCGCGCAAAGAGCCTGCGCTGCCGGTAGATGTGGAAGATTTCGTGGTCACTTTGCACAAAATCTCTTTCGGGCCTGCATTCCCCCTGCCCACGATAGAGGGAGGGTATTCCAAGCTTGGCGAGGTGCGCCGCAGCTAAACCGTTTGCAACAATCATCCACTCGGAAACCATCAGCTGGCTTGGCGTCTCCTTTTCATGACGTGAAAGCTGGATCATGCCCGAAGGCAGAACGCGGACCTGGATTTCGGGGAGGGGAAGGTTGATGGCACCGCGTGCCGTTCGCTGTTCCCTCTGAGCCAGCGCAAAGCGGTGCAGCAATCCCAGGGTCGCATCTTCGAAGACTCTTCCGTTCACCTGCTCATAAGTCAGCCTTTCCTTGATATGAATGACGCTTTGGCAAATCTCGTGGCCAAGGATGTTCCCCCCTTCGTCCACCTGCATCAAAAAACTTATGGCCAGACGGTCCACACCGGAATGAAGGCTGCAAATGCCCTCGGAAAGGGACGATGGAAGCATGGGTATTTTTGCATCGGGCAAATAAATGGAAGTGGTTCTGGCTTGAGCTTCTTCATCGAGGTCGTCCCCTTTGACGACATATTCTGCGGCATCGGCGATGTGGACCCCGATTTCGTAGTGGCCGCTGCTCAAGCGGCGTGCGCTCAAGGCATCGTCAATGTCCCGAGTTTGAGCACTGTCGATGGTGATGGCATGAAGATCTCGAAGATCTCGGCGACGATGAGAATGTTCCGGCAGGCTCAGGGGCAGGGAATTCAACTCCTTCGCCTTTCTTTCCAGCTCTTCAGGGAAATGTTTCGAAATGTCCAGTGCATGCAGCAGCAGGTTTTCATCTTCGTCCCAGACTCCCAGGCGGACCAGGATTCTGAAAGCCGATTGCTGTAAAGGAGGGATGTTGGCTTTTTTGAAGACTTCCTTGAGATGGGAATAGGATGGAGCTTCCTGGCCATGCATACAAAATTGTTGCAGATCTGTTATGAGTTCTCCGTGGGCTTCCTGGACTCCCAAGACTTTCGTCCTGCGGGTCCAAAGAGACTGCAGCCAGTTTGCACTTTCTTCAAGACGAGCAACCCTTTCCTCCTCCTTTTGTATTTCGTCTTTTCTCTGCTGCACTTTTTCGGAAGCTCGGGGAAAAAAAGTTCCGTCCCTGTGCTGGAAAAAAAGCCGATCCTGGAGCAAAGACCTTTGTGCCGCCGCCACATGGTCCCCGGTGATGTTGTCGCTGAAGATGAATTCGGCACAGTCCTGAGCACTGAAAGCCTCTTCCTGTCCTTCCAGCAGAGACCAGAGCTCCTCCACGTCCGTCCGGCCCATGAGATCCTTTCTCAACCGGTCAATAGACTGGAGGCGCTGAACCATTTCATCCCTGGTCAGTTTGCTCACGTCCAAAAGGGATTCACCAACGTGGAGCACGCGACTGCCAGCCAAATTGATTTCCCGATTGGTCATGGATAAAACCGTCAGTCTTTGACCCTTGACCGCCAGACACACACCCACGGTAATTTCTTTGGCGTCAAAAAATTCGATCACGGAACCCGGCATAAGATCCTGCCGATCGTGGCGGCTCATGGCCTTCCTCCCAAACGGGCGTAGCTCTTCATTTCCTCCACATAGGCCAGAACGCCCCTGGTGATGGCCGAAGCCAGCTCTGCCTGGAACCTGTGATCCTTCAATCTTTTTTCCTCACTTTCATTGGTGATGAATCCCGCTTCAATGAGTATGCTCGGCATTTCCGCCCCAAGGAGCACATAAAATGGAGCCTGCTTCACTCCACGGTCCTGGACGTTCCCGTGAGTCAGACTCAGGTGTGCAATCATATTATTTTGCACGGCGTGGGCGAGCCTGGTCGACTCGTTGAGCTTGGTGTTAAGCATGAGGCCCTGCAGGATGCTTTCGAGATCACTGATCTTTCGGGTGGACGTGGCATTTTCCATGGCAGCAACCCTGGCCGCTTCCTGGTCTGTGGCGAAATTCAAAAAATAGGTCTCTATGCCCGACACTTCCCTGTTTCGATGTGCGTTGGTGTGAATGGAAATGAACAGGTCAGCCCTTTTGGCGTTGGCCATGGCTGTGCGTTCCTCCAAAGTGAGGAAACGGTCATCCTCTCGAGTGAGCAGGACTTCCATGTCCGTTTCTCTTTCCAGTGTCACTTTGAGCTGCTGAGCAATGGAAAGGACAATGTCTTTTTCAAAGAGTCCGTTTGAACTGATGGCTCCCTTGTCTTTGCCCCCATGCCCCGGGTCGATGACAATGCGTTCTACCCCCAGGGCCAGCTGCGCCGGAAGGTCGGCCAATGGGGGCCTGGAAGGAGAGGGGGGTGGGGTGACCGGCTTCCTGGCGGGATCCCTGCTTCCTCTCACATCCACAATGATTCGAAAGGGGTCTGACATGGAAAAAACACGGTAGCGGTCAATGGCTTGTGCATCCAGCGTGACCCGTGTGGCCGATTTGCCTCGTTTTTCCAAGCGCACTTCCTGCAAAAAAGAGTCTTTGACGGCAATGGCATGCTGCATGGCGGGATCTAGGGAACAGTTGGCCAAATCCAGGTGTATTTTGGGACGCTGCCTTTTCTTGGGGTCGCCCGGCACAGCCGTTTCCCGAAAGGTAACGGGGAAATCCGTATAAATGGCCACCCGCGTGTACTCCTCTCCACTCCAGTGCCTGATGTCCGTGATGCGGGAAAGGGAGGGTTTTGCTTCCATTCGCGCCGGAACGGATTCACCCCAAGGGGAAAAATCCGGTCCCTTTTCCCGAGTGTCCCGAGGACCCGGATCATGGTCTCGAAGGCGAGGAAATCTCCGCTCCAGTTCCTCCAGTCTCTGCTGGGCTCTTTGAACCATGTCGCCAGAAGGATAGAGGTACACCACCTTGCTCAATTCTGCGTGCGCCTGCTTGGGATCGAGATTGAGGTAGAGAATGCCGATCAGGTACTGCGCGTCATCGGCGAGGGTGCTCCTGGGGTAGCGTAGCGTGACGTAACGATAATTTTCCAGGGCAAGGTTCAAATGCGTTCTGGAATGATCCAGGTCGTACAATCGGTGATGGCATTGGCCCAGGAGGAAAAACGCGCGATCGAGAGTGCTGCCGGCAGTGTCCCTTTGGATGTGGTCCCTGATTCTGTGCGCCAGCTTTTCCAGGGAAGCCTTCTGTTCATGGAGCTGCGTGATGCCCAGAATATGGCGAAACTCCTGGGACAAACGCTGATAATGGTGTTCCGGTGATGCCGCAGGAGCCGGGGACACATTCCCGAGAGAGGTGCAGAGAAGGATGAGAAAAACTGTCAAAAAAAAGCGTTGAACAAGCATAGGGTTGACTTTCGCCTGAAAGACCGGGCGCTCAGGACCGCTCATTGATTCGTTGCATTTGCCAGAAGCAAAGACTCGGCCCGTCTCAAGGCCCACGCTCTTTTTCCCGAATTTGTTCCTGAAGAGCGTAAAGGGTCTTGAGAGCCACCACGGGTGGCATATGATCCAAGTCCAGGTTCATGAGCTGTTCCTTAATCCAAAGGAGGGATGGAGAAAAAAGGCTCAACTGGAGGGCCGCCTCTTTTCCCTTTTGCGGCACTTTGGGTTTTTGCTTCTTCATGGCTGGAGATATCCTGGCCAGTTCGCCCTTTTCCAGTTGTGTGAGAATTTCCTGAGCCCTCGAGATGATCTCCTGGGGAATCCCCGCAAGCTGGGCCACTTGTATGCCATAACTTCGACTGGATCCGCCAGGCACCAGTTTGTGGAAGAAAATGATTTCATTCTTCCATTCTTTGATAGCCACATTGTAATTCTTAACCCGCGGACGGCTCAGGGCCAAGTCGGTCAGTTCATGGTAGTGTGTCGCAAAAAGTGTTTTTATACCAATTTCCTTGAAGTCGTGCAAATGCTCTGCCACGGCCCACGCGATGCTCAATCCGTCGAAGGTGCTCGTTCCCCGGCCGATCTCGTCGAGTATGACCAAACTGGAGTTGGTGGCCTGATGCAGAATGTTGGCCGCCTCCTGCATCTCAACCATGAAGGTGGAGCGTCCTCTGGCCAGGTCGTCGGAAGCTCCCACTCGGGTGAAGATTCGGTCGACCAGACCAATCTCCGCCTCCGTGGCCGGAACAAATCCACCCACCTGGGCCATGAGAACAATGAGTGCGACCTGGCGCAGAACCGTTGATTTTCCAGCCATGTTGGGCCCGGTGATGATGAGGACCTGCTGATTTTCGTGATTCAGATCCATGTCGTTGGGAACAAATTCTCCGTGTTTGAGAAAGTGTTCGATCACCGGATGGCGGCCGTCCTTGATGTGAATGGAATCTCCCTCGTTCAGACGTGGCTGGCAATAGTCATTGCGGGACGCCGTCAGTGCAAGACCGGTGAGACAGTCCAGCACGGCCACCCGATCCGCCATGTCTTGAAGGCGCTCGCAATGGAGCGCAACCCATTGCTGCAACTTCCCAAAAAGAGACTGCTCCAGCTCCAGTCTCTTTTCGTCAGCTTCCAGAACCTGGGATTCAAATTCCTTGAGTTCGTCGGTGATGAACCGTTCTGCATTCACAAGGGTCTGCCTGCGCTGATAATGCCCGGGAACCGAATGGAGATGTGTTCTGGATATTTCGATGTAGTATCCAAAGACCTTGTTGAAGCGCACCTTGAGAGACCCAATGCCCGTCTCCCTGCGCTGAGCGCTTTCGTAATCAGCCATCCAGCCTTTGGCATTGCGGCTCAAGTCAATGGCGTGGTCCAGTTCCGGGTCGACACCCGTTTTTATGACGCCTCCCGCATTCATGGCGGCAGGGGGCGGGTCAACGAGCACCCTTTCTATTTCCTGAGCCACATCCGCCAGGCCGTCCCATTGCCCGGCTAGGCTGCGTAAAATTCTGCTGCTGGACCGCTGCAGCGCCTTGTGAACATGGGGAAGAACTTCAAGTGACGTCTTGAGAGTGACAAGATCTCTTGCGTTGGAGTTGCCCATGGTGTTGCGGGAATTCAATCTTTCCATATCCTGAATGCCCGCAAGATGTTCCATGATTTCCATTCGAAGGTCCGTGCGTGCCACCAGTTCGGCCACACCTTCCTGGCGCACGAGTATGGCCTGAAGGTCCAAAAGGGGGTAGCGAAGCCACTCTTGAAACTTGCGCCCACCCATGGCTGTGCGGCTCTCATCGAGCTGGGCGAGAAGCGAACCTTTTCTTCCGGAAAAACTGGCCGAATGGAAGATTTCCAGGTTCTTCACGGTGGCTTCATCAAGAACCATATGATCTGAGCGGCGATAAGGAACGATTTTTCGAATGTGGCTGCAGGTGTCAAAGAGATTGGCCTCAGCGTAGTGGAGGATGGCTCCCGCCGCCTCTATTCCATGTTCCCAGTTTTCAATGCCAAAGCCTTCCAGGGAGTGGACCTTGAAATGCCGGCAAAGTCTCTCCCTGGATCTTTCCAAATCGAAACTTTCCCTTTCCAGGTGTGTGACCGAAATGGAGTCCCTCATTTGCAGCTGTGATAGCCATGGGGCGGTTTCATTGGCCGGCAGCAGGATTTCCCGGGGTGAGACGCGCAGCAGTTCCTCCAGCAACTGTTCCCGGGAATCCATTTGGATCATTTTGAAATCCGCTGTGGACACATCCAGGTAGGCCAACCCGTAGCCTGAACTTGCAGCTTCGCCAGACACGGCTGCCAGATAATTGGGGTGTTTGGCGGAGAGATTCCGGTTGTCCAAAATGAGGCCGGGGGTGATGACTCGTGTGACCTGACGCTTCACGAGCCCCTTGGAGGTCTTGGGGTCTTCGACCTGGTCACACACGGCCACCTTTTTTCCCGCAGCCACCAGCCTGGCCATGTAATTTTCAGCGGCGTGGTAGGGCACGCCGCACATGGGGATGGGCTCTTCCGCATTCTTGTCCCTGGATGTGAGGGTGATTTCGAGGATTCGCGCCGCCTCCACAGCATCTTCCAGGAACAACTCGTAGAAATCCCCCATGCGGTACATGAGAAGTGCGTCCGCATGCTGCGCCTTGATCTTCAAATACTGCTGCATCATGGGGGTTGTCCTGGACATGGTGAAAAGGGATCCTCTCCTGTAAAAAGATCAGCGATGCATGTGGGCAGCTCCATAGGTTTGGCGCAACAAACAAAATAGTTTTTATCCAGTGTCACCTTGAAGATCAAGGAATAGTTTCCCCAAAAGGCGCGGCCCCCTGAGCAACAAATTTCTCCGCAGACACTGGTCTTTTATTCCACAGGGATTAGATTGGCGGGGTGGTCCCCCTGGCACAGGGTGGGATCATGGAAGAGTTCACACATTCTTTTTTTCAATCATGCGGATTCCAGGAGATGTTCCCTTGACCCACAAGGATTTCATACGGCTTCGGGGCGTGACACAACACAATCTTAAAGATTTGAACCTGGACATTCCTCTCTTTAAGCTCATTGCGGTGAGCGGCGTCAGTGGATCGGGAAAATCCAGCCTTGCCATGCACACCCTTTATGCGGAAGGGCAGAGGCGTTATGTGGAGACTTTTTCGCCCTATGCACGACAGTTTCTGGAGCGAATGGATCCTCCTCAGGCGGAACTCATAGATGGCATTCCTCCCAGCATCGCCATCGAATCGAGCACCGCCGTGCGCAGTTCCAGGTCCACGGTGGGAACAATCACGGAGATCAACGACCACTTGAAGCTGCTGTTTGCCCGTCTGGCCATTCCCCATTGCCCCCAATGCGGCCGGGCAGTTGAAGAACACACGCCTCAGAGCGTCTTTCAAGCCATGGCCCAAACGCTGCGAGAAGGGAGCAGAGTTCTTGTCACCTTTCCCTTTACCCCGCCAGACCACGACCAGTGGTCTGCTCAGATGGTGGCCCGGGGATTCCTTCGCATATTCAGAGATGGTAAGGTTCGGGAGCTGGAAGATGAGGATGCCGGAACATTGCGTTCCTTGAAAAAAGGTGAGGTCCTGGTCGTGGTGGACCGCCTCTCCTGGGGCCGTGCTTCCGCCAGGCGAGTGACCGATTCCATCCAGACAGCCTTCCTTGAAGGCAAAGGCAAAATGGCCATCGTGGTCCTTCCCGCCCAAATCATGCCTTTCACAGAGAATCTGAGCTGCCCTCACTGTCCTGATTCTCCATCTTTTCCTCCTGCGACCCCCAATCTCTTTTCCTTCAACAGTCCATTGGGGGCTTGCACCGAGTGCCGTGGGTTTGGAAGGATCATCGGGGTGGACATGGATCTGGTGATTCCTGATCCTCGCCTTTCTCTCCGTGAAGGAGCCATCAAGCCCTGGTCTTCCGATCGAAGCGAATATGATGATCTCCTCAACTTCTGCGCTTCCCAATCCATTCCCGTAGACATTCCTTTTCAGGATCTCTCGCAGAAACAAAGAGACAAAATCATTCTGGGCAATGAGCATTTTTATGGTGTGCAAGGCTTTTTCCAATGGCTGGAGAGCAAAACCTACAAAATGCATGTGCGCGTTTTTCTGTCGCGCTACCGGGCTTATACTCCCTGTCCCGCCTGCGGTGGTTCCCGCTATCAGCCTTCCACACTCCTGTACCGCTTCGAAGGTGCAAATCTGGCGGAGATCTGCTCCTGGTCCGTTGAGAAAGCCCTCAATTTTTTTTCTCGTGCAGGGTCAAAAGTGGAGCAAAACAACAATGCTGCGGTCCTTCTGATTTCGGAAATCAGCAGGCGGCTGGATTTCCTGTGTTCCGTGGGCCTCGAATACCTCACCCTGGATCGCCAGTCCCGGACCCTCTCGGGTGGCGAAGTGCAACGGGTTCACCTGACAAAAGCACTGGGCTCAGCCCTGGTGAATGTGCTTTACGTCCTCGACGAACCCAGTGTGGGACTTCACTCCAGGGACCAGGAGCGCCTCATGGGCCAGCTTCAAAACCTCGTGGAACTGGGAAACACGGTCGTCGTGGTTGAACACGATCCCGAAATGATCCGCTTTGCCCAGGAAGTCATCGACATGGGCCCCGGAGGCGGCGACCAGGGCGGCCAGGTTGTTTTCCAGGGAACCCCCGGCGAGCTTGAACATTTTCCGGAAAGCCTGACAGGGGGATATCTTTCGGGGCGCCTCTCCGTCTCGTCCTTCCATGAAAGGCGTCCGCCCCGCCGGGACCGGACTCTGCGGCTGAAGAACGCACGGGAAAACAACCTGAAAAATCTGACCATCGATTTCCCGCTGGGTCTCCTCACGGGCATTTGCGGAGTCTCCGGTTCGGGAAAGAGCACCCTGGTGGAAAAAACCCTCTACGGCCATTACCTCAGAATGAGAGGCCGGCCAACGGAGTCTCCCGGTGTTGCGGAAGGCCTCGAGGGGCTGGACCAGGTCGATGAAATGCTCCTGGTGGACCAGCAGCCCATAGGGCGCACACCACGCGCCAACCTGCTCACCTACAGCAAGGCCATGGACTCCATTCGAAAAATCTTTGCCTCCCAGCCCGAGTCCGCCGCACGGGGTCTCTCCCCCGCTCATTTTTCCTTCAACGTTCCCGGGGGACGATGCGAACTCTGCAAAGGGGAAGGGTACGAACGGATTGAGATGCAGTTTCTGGCCGATGTTCATGTGCGATGTTCCCAGTGCCGAGGACGGAGATTCAAAGAAGAAATACTGGATATTCGCGCAAGGGGACTTTCCATCAGTGATGTCCTGGAATGCACCGCCCGCCATTTGAAGGAGCGATTTGCAGACCACGAGGCCCTGGTGAAAGCTTTGGATCCCATAATTTCCATGGGCCTCGAACATCTGCAGCTGGGTCAGCCTTTGAGCACCCTTTCGGGAGGCGAAGCTCAGCGCCTGAAACTCATTCAGCACCTCAAGTCACCAACGGGCCCGCACAAAGGCAAGAGGGGAAAAACTGGCCACAAAGTGTTTTTGCTCGATGAACCCACCACGGGCCTGCATCCCCACGATCTGCAAAAGCTCCTCAACGTTTTGCAGCAACTGGTAGATCTGGGAAATACGGTCCTTGTGGTGGAACACAACATGGACCTTCTTGCCGCTTGTGACTGGCTTTTGGAGCTGGGTCCGCGGGGTGGCCTTGAAGGGGGGAGCCTGGTTTGCCAGGGGCCTCCCGAGGTGGTGGCCGGCGTGGAGACAAGTCCCACAGGTCCCTTTCTCAGGAAAAAACTGAAACTGGAAAGCCATGCGTCACATGCGTCAGAAAAGGGCTTGCGTGCCATTTCCGAATCCTGGGAAACAGAGTTCGTGAAGAAGACAGGGGGCACGCAGCCTTCGTCGCATTCGGGAAACCCATTTGCCCCTCATTTATTCCAGGGGGAAAAAATAAGTGGCCTGGCAAAGGAATCCATCCTGGTGCGAGGAGCTCGCGAACACAACTTGAAAATCCAGGAAGCTGCCCTTCCCAGAAACCAGATGACCGTGCTCACGGGACTCAGTGGTTCGGGGAAATCCACCTTGGCCTTTGATGTGCTGTTCGCAGAAGGCCAGAGGCGCTACCTGGAATGCCTTTCCACTTATGTGCGGCAATATTTTCGAATTCTGGAAAAACCTGATGTGGACCAGGTGTGGGGTCTTCCCCCCACCGTTGCCATCGAACAGCGGACCAGTCAGCTCAACCGCAGGTCTACAGTGGGAACAATCACGGAAATATATCACTTTCTGAGGCTCCTTTTTGCCAAGCTCGGAAAACAGAGATGCCCCCAATGCCAGCGTGATCTGGAGGCCCTCTCCCTGGACCGTATTCTCGAGATTGTCCACCAGGAGTTGAAGAAGAAGGACACATGCCTGTATGCTCCCGTTGTTCTGGGACGAAAGGGAATTTACAGGGATTTATTTCAAAAACTTCTGCGCATGGGATTTGAACGGGTATACGTGGACGGACAGGAACTTGCCCTCAACCCCATTCCCTCACTGGCTCGCCATCGGGAACACGACATCGACGTGCGCATCACGCACTCTGAAAGCCCGGACGCTAAAGGGGCCAAGCTTCGAAACCTTTTGGAAAAGGCCCTGGCCCTGGGGGGAGGTTCCCTGGTGCTCCGAAGAAAACATGAAGAGCGGATTCTGAGCAAACATCTCTTTTGCGTCCATTGCCACAAGGGGCTGGCACCCCTTGACCCCAGGCTTTTTTCTTTCAACAGCCGGCATGGTGCTTGCCCGGCCTGCCAGGGGATGGGATCCACCAGGAAATTGAATTTGGAACGGCTGGCCGGTCCTTCTGATGTGCCTCTTGAAGAGGGGCTCTTGAAATTTCTGCGTTCCCATGTCTGGCGTGAAAAGTTCCAGCAGCCGGGCAAACGCCTGGAAAAGCAGTGGTCGGAGAAGTTGGGCATAGACTTCCGCTCCTCTTTTCAAGACTTGCCTTCAGATCAGAAGTCCAAAATGCTCCATGGCTCCAAGGGAAAACCGGCCGGTTTGCTCCCCCTTCTTCACGAGGCGGTGCAGGACTTCACCATAGGAAAGGTTTTGGAACCCTATTGTGAAGACATCCCCTGCTCAGATTGCAGCGGTGAGAGGCTGAATGAGCAGGCAAGATCGGTCTTCTTCAAAGGTCTGACCATTGGCTCCCTGGCCCGGCACAACCTTAAAGACCTTCTGCATATCTGGCGGGAATGGACTTTTGAGAAACGGGAAAAGCCCATTGCGCTGCCCATCAGGCAGGAAGTCACCGAACGGCTCCAATTCCTTCATCATGTGGGGCTGGACTACCTTTCCCTGGATCGTTCCGGTGACACCCTTTCGGGGGGTGAGGCTCAAAGGATACGCCTGGCCGCTCAATTGGGCACCAACCTCAAGGGGATCTGCTACATTCTTGATGAACCCACTATCGGGCTGCACCCCACAGACAACAAGAAACTCCTGGACAGCCTGGAAAAGTTAAAAGACAAGGGAAACACCATCATCGTCGTGGAGCACGATGTGGACACCATGAAGCGTGCCGATCTCCTCCTGGAGATGGGACCCGGGGCAGGGCATGCGGGTGGTGCCGTCACAGCCATGGGCACTTTTTCGCAGCTGTGCGCCAGGAGCGAAACCCTCACGGGCAAATGGTTCGGCACCTGTTCCGATCCCCTGCTGGACACATCGGGGAGAATAGAGCCCGGTCGCGGGGGGTGGGTGGAATTTGTGGGTGCGAGTGTGAGAAACTTAAAAAACATCCATGTCCGCATACCTCTTGGGACCATCACGTGCGTGACGGGCGTCTCGGGTGCCGGAAAAAGCACCCTGGTCCAGCGCGTGATCCATCACGGCCTTTTGACCCGGATGGGGCGACGGCAGGAGGATCCGGAAAGTGCCGTGAAGGACATTCGCG
>SLCH01000190.1 GCA_007125915.1 Syntrophobacteraceae bacterium | reverse complement strand
CTGCCGCCATGGTTCTCCACTACGGCCAGGGAATATTTGAGGGGCTCAAAGCCTACCGCACCCAGAAGGGAAACATTCGCCTCTTTCGGCCACGCAACAACTGGGAGCGCTTCAACCGATCCGCCGCCCGCATGTGCATGCCCACTGTGGACGTGGACTTCCAGTTTCAGGCCGTTGAATCTCTTTTGAAGCTCGATCAGGAGTGGGTGCCCCACACTCTGGGATCATCCCTCTACATCCGCCCCACCATGATCGCCAATGAGCCCCATCTGGGCGTGCGGCCCGCGCACCAATACCTCTACTACATCATCACGGGACCCGTGGCCGCCTACTACGCCGAAGGGTTCAATCCCGTGAGCATTTACGTCTCCGATGAGCATGTGCGCGCCGTAAAGGGTGGTGTGGGGGAAGCCAAGACCATGGCCAACTACGCGGCGAGCCTCTTTGCAGCGGAAGTGGCCAAGAAGAAAGGATTCACCCAGGTCCTGTGGCTGGACGCGGTGGAGAGGAAGTACGTGGAAGAGGTGGGCACCATGAACATCTTCTTCCGCATCCGGGATGAACTGATCACCCCTCCCCTCAACGGGTCCATTCTGTCAGGGATCACCCGGGACTCGGTCATGCAGCTGGCCCGTCACTGGGGAATCACCGTGGTGGAGCGCCCCGTCACCATTCACGAGGTGGTGGAAACCATTGAGTCGGGAGACATGAAGGAAGTTTTCGGAACGGGCACCGCCGCCGTTGTTTCCCCCGTGGGGGCCATTTCTTACAAGGGCGTCAACCACAAAGTGCACAACGGCGAGGCGGGGGAATGGGCTCAAAGATTTTATGATGAAATCGTGGGCATTCAGTACGGGACCAAAGAAGATCCCTTCGGCTGGATTCATGAGCTCAAACTGTAGGGCTTGGGAGAAAACCTTTGACGGTTTGAATCTGGAGAAAGCCCCGTGAGTCTTTGATCATGAGTCTTATGATGGAATGCATGAAGAAGTGCGAATGTGTGTGGCTGGCTTTTTGAGGGGGCGGCTTGGTGAGCAATGTCGTTGACTTAACGGATTGTGTGTTGGCCGCTCCCTTGACCACCACGAAAGCGGGGGTCTGGAAGGCCTTGAAAAGACTGGATTCCCGCCTTCGCGGAAATGACGTAAGGATGGTATTGCACCGGTTGAGACAGCTTGAGTCAACAGCATTGGGCTTGGCGCGAGGGGGGGTTGAATTCCCCCCGGGTAGAGGTTAAATTATGATCGAGGTTGACGACAAGTCGCCTTCTCCTAACCCCTCCGGGCCCCGTTCAGTTTTCCCCCTCCTGCTGGACGGGGCCTGACTTTTCTGATCTTCGTATTTCCATGTAATCGTTGAGAGCCTTCTCCCACTGCCGCATGAACTGCACGAAGTAATCTTCCGAGTAGCCGTCCACGAAGTCCTGGCCCGCCTGGCTCACGGCCGTGTAGCGGTAGGTCACTTCCAGGTCGGTGCCCTCGTCCCCGTTGGCTTTGAGAGCGATGCTGATCTTTCCAATGGTCATTCCTGGAGTCACCTTCACCAGTTCCAGCTGCAGGTTGCGGTGGTCATGCCGGGTGGTGACCCAGAAAGACTCGGGCCCATCTTCTCCCGTCAGAAAGATGCAGTCTTGCTCCATGAGGCCGCTCTGGGTGAACACCACGAGAGGGTCCCATCCGGGCACCCATTCCGCTTCTCTCACGGGGCAGAGAAGGGGAAAAACTTCCTCGGGGGATGCATGAATCTTCTGGGTGTAGGATCTCGCCACGGTGACGGGTTCTGCCACTTCCATAGTTCTCAATGCCTTTCTGTGGGAGGTCTGGTCAAAGTTTAACCTGCCGCAGCCAGAGGATGTTGGGATGGTCCTGGAGAGCTCCCAGGGCTTCCGCCGGTGCTTCCTCATCCAGGCGAATGATGGCGATGGCCCTCTCCTTGTCCGGCGTGCGGCTCAGGTGCATGTTGGCGATGTTCACTTCATATTGGCCCAGGGTGGTTCCAATGAAACCGATGGTGCCCGGTTTGTCAAGGTTCTGCACGAGCAGGTTGACCCCTTCCAGTTCAGCCTCCAGGCGGTACGAGTTGATGTTCACCAGGCGAATGTCCTCCCCCGGAAGGACGGTTCCCGCAGCGGAAAACCAGCCCTGCTTCCCTTTGCCCCGCAACGTGATTTTTCCCGTGTACCCGCAGGATTTGGACGTGGTGGAGGCCACCAGTTCCACCTGGCGCTCCTGCAGGAGAAGGTGCGCGTTCACCAGGTTCACTTTTTCCGCCATGATGGGATCCAAGAGTCCCTTGATGGCGGTCTGGGTGAGGGGTTCGAGGGGCACGTCCTGGAGTTCCGTTCCACAGTATTCGATTTCCAGCCGCTGAATGGGGGAAAGCACCTGCCCCAGGAGGCTTCCCAGGCGCTCTGCAAGAATGAAATAGGGGCGGACCCGTTCGTAGTCTTTGGGGCGGATGGAAGGAAAATTGATGGCGTTTCGAATGATTCCGTAAACGAGGTAGTCCGCAATCTGGGATGCGATGGCCCGGGCCACATTGGCCTGAGCCTGGAAGCTGGATGCCCCCAGGTGGGGGGAGGCGATGACATTGGGAAGCCTCAGGAGAGGATTGTTCACGGGGGGTTCCGAGGCGAAAACATCCAGTGCGGCACCGGCCACGTGCCCGTTCATGAGGTAGTCGTAGAGGGCCTCTTCGTCGATGAGATCTCCCCGGGCGCAGTTGATGATTCTCACGCCCTTCCTGGTCTTCTGCAGGGTGTCCCGGTTGATGATGCGCCGCGTATCGCTGGTGGATGGAGTGTGCAGGGTGATGAAATCGGACCGGGCAAGGAGATCGGGAAGGGAAACCAGTTCCACGCCCATGATGGCTGCCGCTTCGGGGAGGATAAAGGGGTCATAGCCCAGGACGTCCATCTTCATGCCCAGGGCGCGATCGGCCACAATGGCGCCGATACGCCCGAGCCCGATGATGCCGAGCACCTGCTGGTGCAGTTCCGTGCCCATGAATTTCTTTTTTTCCCACTTGCCTTCCTTGAGGGACTGACTGGCCTGGGGAAGGTGCCGGGCGAGGGCCAGCATCATGGCCATGGTGTGCTCCGCTGCGGCGGTGGCGTTGGCTCCGGGAGTGTTCATGACCAGGATGCCCCGGTGGCTTGCTGCGGCCACGTCTATGTTGTCCACGCCCGTTCCCGCCCGGCCCACACATTTGAGCCGAGTGCCCCTTTTCAGGACTTCTTCCGTGACCAGCGTGCGGCTTCGCACAACGATGGCTTCGTAGTCACCGATTTTTTCCAGGAGCTGTTCCTGGGTGATCTGGTCTGGAATGTCCACCTCCAGACCTTCCACCGCCCGCAGGTGCGCCACTCCGCTCTCATGCATTCCGTCACAAATGAGGACTTTCATGGGTTG
>SLCH01000062.1 GCA_007125915.1 Syntrophobacteraceae bacterium | reverse complement strand
TCCCAGCTGAAAAGAGTGGGCGGGATCGCGCAAAAAACCACCCCCCCTGGGAAGACACTGCAAAACTCCTCTGACTGTTGCGATACCGCTGGCATCCATGATTCAGTGATTTTCCTTTTCTGACCCTCATCCTACCAGAGGAGAGCGATACCGACTCCATTCCCCGAAAAGGGAATGCCCGTCAAAAATTTTTATAAATGTTTTCAAGTCCTTTATCCTCTTTCCTTAAAGCAGTCCATGACTCAAGGGATGAAGCCTATGAGGCTCAGGCCCGCCCATAAGTGTTTTTCCCCAGAAAAAATCAGGAATCTCCCCATGGACAGGGTTCGGTTCGGTGTGCTTCAATACCACCCATAGACGGAGAGAGGGTTACAAATCCTGGCACTGGTTTTCTATCGCTGAACCATCCAGGGTTTTCATAATCCTCTCTCATTTTTTTTGTCCCCTTTCCCCGAACCACTTCGCCCCTTTTGCGGGGAGAAATCTTCAAAGGGCAAAAAACCGTACCCCCTGGGCTCAATTGCTTTCAGAGGTTGACTCCATGGAACCTTTCACTATAATGACCAGGTGGTCATTACGGAAGGAAGGACATGGGGCATGGCACCGCAGGAAATTTTCAACAAGCTCGAAAACAGCAAGCAGACCCGCATCCTCCAGACAGCCATCGACGAATTCGCCGACCACGGCTTCAAGGAAGCGAGCGTCAACAGGATGGTTCAGCGCCTGGGCATCGCCAAGGGTTCCATCTTTCAGTATTTCGGCAACAAGCAGGGACTCTTTCAATACATTTTTGACCATGCTGTCAATTTGGTGCGCCATTCCCTGAGAAAAGTCAAGCACGACACACAGAATTCAGATTTTTTTGAACGCGTCGGGCAAAGCCTCCTGGCGGGCATTGGGTTCATCGAGGCTCACCCCCGCGTCTACCGCATCTACCTGAAGATGATTTTTCAGGAAGATTTTCCCCTGAGAACCCAGTTTCTGCAGCAGGTTCACCTCTTTTCCGCCGAATATCTCAGGCCCCTTGTGGAAAAAGGCATTGAAAGGGGGGAGTTGAGGCCGGACCTGGATGTGGACATGACGGTCTTCTTCCTGGATGCCCTCATGGACCGATTCCTGCAAGCCCACTGCGTTTCCTTTCTGGACGCCGGTGCGGGAATCTACCAGGCGCCCCCGGAAGAGGTTCAAAAAAAGATCCAAGAGTTCGTTGCTCTCCTTCGCCATGGAATGGAAGCTCGGGCCCCAAACCCTAAACAGGAAAAGGACCATGCTGGACCGTGAACATTATAAAAGACTGGGCATGGAAGAGATCTTCCACAAGGTGGAGGACAACACCCGCCTGGAAATGGAAGATGGATTGAGGCTGTACCAATGCCCGGACGTGGTGGCCGTGGGAGCCCTTGCGGACCGGGTGCGCCGCCGCCTCCATGGAAATGCCGCCTACTATGTGCTCAACCAGCACATCAACTATTCCAACATCTGTGTGCATGGCTGCAGGTTCTGCGCTTTCCATCGCAAAGCAGGGGAACAAGGCGCCTTCGAACTCTCCCTTGAAGAGGTGCTGCACAAATTGAACGAAAGGCCCGAGAGATCCCTCAGGGAAGTCCACATCGTCGGCGGCTGCCATCCTGCCTTGCCCCTTGGGTACTTCGAGGACATGATTCGACGCGTGAAGGCGTCCCGGCCGGAAGTGCAGGTGAAGGCCTTCACCGCCGTAGAAATCGCCCACTTTGCCCAGCTGGAAGGAACGAGCACACGAAGCGTCCTCGCTCGGCTGCACAAAGCGGGGGTGGACATGCTGCCCGGGGGGGGAGCCGAAATCTTCAGCCCCCGCATTCGAAACCTTTTGTGCCCGGAAAAACTCGACGGCGAAAAGTGGCTGAAAATCAACGGTGAGGCTCATGAGCTGGGGATGAAGACCAACGCCACCATGCTTTACGGCCACCTGGAAACGGAGGGGGAACGCCTGGAGCATCTGCTGGCCTTGAGACAGCTGCAGGACCGGACGGGAGGATTCACCTGCTTCATTCCCCTCCCCTTTCAACCTTCCAACACCCAGCTGGCCACCACACTGCCGGCCAGCACGCAGCTTCGAAAAATTCAGCCCACCACGGGAGTGGAAGATTTGAAGACCATTGCCGTGAGCCGCCTCATGCTCGACAATTTCCCCCACATCAAGGCTTATTGGGTGATGCTCACACTGAAACTGGCCCAGGTGGCCCTGCACTTCGGCGCCGACGACCTGGACGGAACCATCGTGGAAGAAAAGATCGGTCACATGGCCGGGGCCGAATCGGAACAGGCCCTCACCCGGGAGGAGCTGGAACGGATCATTCGAGAAGGGGGCTTCAATCCCGTGGAAAGGGACTGCCTTTTCAATGCTGCAAGCCCTGGCGAGTCCCTCCCCGCAACGGGAACGGAAAATTGAGAGCAGTGATTGAGGCCACGGGCATGAACCTCGGGAACATTCATTCCAAAGTCCTTCAGGGTGAGCGCATCGAACGGGAGGAGGCCCGGCTTCTCTATGGCCAGGAAGATTTTCACCGCCTGGGCCATCTCGCCCACATGGTGAGGATGGCCAAAAACCCGGAACCGGTCGTGACTTACGTGGTGGATCGCAACATCAACTATTCCAACATCTGCGTGTGCGGCTGCCGCTTCTGCGCCTTTTACCGGGCTCCGGGCCACGCGGAAGGCTACGTACTCGGCAAGGAAGAGCTGGCTCAAAAGATTGAGGAAACACTGGCAATGGGGGGGACGCAGATTCTTCTTCAGGGAGGACACCATCCCCATCTGCCCCTTTCTTTTTACGAAGACATGCTGCATTTCATCAAGGCACGCTATCCCATCCACATCCATGCTTTTTCTCCACCGGAAATCGTCTTTTTCGGCGAAAAGGAGGGTCTGGACACCAGCACGGTCATATCCCGGCTGCAGCAGGCGGGGCTGGATTCCATTCCGGGAGGGGGTGCCGAAATCCTGGTGGACCGGGTCCGCAGGAAGGTGTCTCCCAACAAGTGCTCCGCATCCCGCTGGCTGCGGGTCATGGCTGAAGCCCATCGCCTGGGGCTCCGCACCACGGCGACCATGATGTTCGGCCACGAGGAAAGGCCCGAAGAGAGGATAGAGCACCTTTTCGCCCTTCGCGAACTGCAGGACAGGACTGGCGGCTTCACCGCCTTCATTCCCTGGGCGTTTCAACCCAACCATACGGCTATTCCAGTTCCCGCCCAGACCTCTGTCTCCTATTTGCGGCTTCTGGCCCTTTCCAGACTGGTTCTGGACAACTTCGACAACGTTCAGGCCTCCTGGGTCACCATGGGCCCAAAAGTGGCGCAGCTGGCTCTGCACTTCGGAGCCAATGACTTCGGATCCACCATGATCGAAGAAAACGTGGTGGCGGCGGCGGGCGT
>SLCH01000151.1 GCA_007125915.1 Syntrophobacteraceae bacterium | reverse complement strand
TGTTCGTGCAACATGACCCCTATGGGTCCCCCTTCGCGAGGAATGCCGACGCCTTCCAGGGCGGGAAAGAGAAATTCTTCTTCTTTTCCGTGGTGGCATTTGTCCACAAAAACAGTGAAAAACTCCATCATGCCGTCCACATGCTCCAGCTCGACCGGTCCACCAGCCAACAGGCGCTCCGACACGGATTGCAGAACCTTGAGCATGACTTCGATGCCCTGGTGTTCGTTTTTGAGTTCTTCCGTTGCCTTCATGGTGAGTTCTCCTTCCTTTGTGAGCCCCAATGGGGGGAGCGGTGGTCACTTGTGGAAAGCTTTTTCCCTGTGTTTTTGAGCGATGGAATCAGCCAGTCGATCCAAGGCTGCCAGGTCCTGGTCCGTTGGAACGCCCTTGCACAAAACGGGTTCCAGCACTTCCACCTTGAGGTTGGGAATCATGCCCGCCAGGATTTCCACCGTCTTGCCGCCCCACCCATAGGAACCCACGATGGACAAGTGCTGAGCCTTGGGCCGCAGGGCATTGGCCAAAAAGGCACAGTAAGCGGCCAGGGGATGAGGGCCTGCCAGGACGGTGGGAACGCCCAGCACTATGGTTCCCGCATCCACCAGGGAAATGGCGAGCTTGCCCATGTCCGTCACGGCAAGGTTGAAAAGTTCCACTCGCACGCCTTGTCGCGCCAGGGAGTGCACCAGGTGGT
Organism: Syntrophobacteraceae bacterium; assembly: GCA_007125915.1. Classification (GTDB taxonomy): domain Bacteria; phylum Desulfobacterota; class Syntrophobacteria; order Syntrophobacterales; family Syntrophobacteraceae; genus SLCH01. Next base: position 2,728 of record SLCH01000151.1, on the reverse strand, counting down.
CCACCATTTTGCGCGTGCTGCCGTGCATGGACACGAAGGGAAAGGTCACCAGGTTATGGGGCGGATTGGAAACCCAGTCCTGGTAAGCCTCCACGATCCAGGCGGGTTCCTGGTAGATTTGGCCGTGGCTCGGAGCGATCATTTGAATGTCATAGGGCTTCAGCTTTTCCAGGTTCTTTTCGATGACGCTTCGAAAGGGCATCATGATTTCCGCGAAATAGCGCTTTGCCGCTTCGTACACGCGCCCCTGGTCGAACACATAGAGATCGCTGCTGGCAATGTGAGAACCAAAAAAATCGCAGCTGAAAAGAATCTTGTCTTCCGCCAGGTAACTCACCATGGTTTCGGGCCAGTGCACCCACGGTGTGTGAATGAATGTGAGGGTTTTGTCACCCAGTGAGAGAGACTCGCCATCGGCAACGGTGATGAACTTGTCTTGGGGAATTGGGAGAAGGTCCATGAGCATGGTCTTTGCCCTGGGGGTCACCACCACTTTGGCTTCGGGAAAGCGCTCCACCACCGTGCCAATGGATCCCGAATGATCCTGCTCCGCATGGTGGGAAATGATGAAGTCGATGCGGGAGGTGTTTTCCAGGTGGGCCATGAGGACATCCACCATGGGAGGGTCCACCGTGTCCAGGAGAGCGGTTTTTTCACTGCCTTCGATGAGGTAGGCGTTGTAGGTCGTTCCATCGGGAAGGGGAATCAGTGAATCGAAAAGGCGCCTGTCCCAGTCCACGGCACCCATCCAGTATACCTTCTCTTTCACCTGTCTTTTGTGCATGGTTATTTCTTCCTTTCCCCGTCTGGAGTTGAAAACAGTTATTCCTCGACGCACAAAACATTCTCTTCAATTATCATATCACCTGGCATCGAGTATGACATCATCTTCGGGGAGCACGAAACTGCGTGCTCACGCAAGGAGTCAGAAAACCACGATGAAATGTTTGCAGGGATAGGGCCTGGATATGCTTCGATGGTTATGGGCAGGGATCAGTCCGAAGGATGAAAGAACGATGCTGTGGGCTCTTTCTGGGTCCTCTGTGCTTCTGAGGGAACGGGGAGATGGGAGCATCACCCTTTGGTGAGCACTCCCAGGATGCCGATGCCCTTTAGCTCCAGCGATCCTTGAAAGGAAAAGCCGCAGGCGGTGAGAGCCTGTCGAAAATCCTCGCTGCGGAAGCGGTCCTGGGTGGGGTGGACCAGGAGGTGTTTGGTGATGAAATTCTGATAAAGGGCGGGATAGAGTTCTTCCAGGTAAAAGGTTCCCCCTTCCTTGAGAACCCGAGCGATTTCTTTCAGGGCTTTTCGCCAGTCGGGCACATGGTGAAGGGCGCCGAAATCAAAAATGGCGTCGAAAGTTTCATCACCGTAGGGCAGGGCGACCGCATCGGCCACGTAGGTGAAAACGCGTTGGTTGTCTGCACCGGCGAAATAACGTCTGGCCAGGCGGATCATTTTGAAATCGAGGTCTGTGGCATGAATGACGGCCGGATGCATTTCCTTGAGAATCAGGTGGGAGCCCGCACCTCGACCGCAGCCGATTTCCAGCACGAGGTCGGTGGGTGAAAGGGGCTTGACCTTATGCATCCAGCGAATCTGAAACCGCTGTTCCACCACGCGCAGCGGATTGTTCACCACCAGTCTCTCGACCCAGTTCAATTTCATATGAGGCCCTCAGCCTTTGGTTCCCACATGCACCACCGATATGCCCCGGGACAGGCGTTGGTAGAAAACCTGGCAAAACCCCATGGCTTCGAGCATGGACTTGAGTTCTTCAGGGCCGGGAAAGAGGCGAATGGATTCAGGCAAATAGGTGTAGGCATGTCTGGATCCGGCAAGAACCTTGCCCACAGCGGGCATGATGTGAAAAGAGTAGAAATCGTAAAGAGCCTTGAACCAGGGAGGAGTTGGTTCGGAAAACTCCAGGCACATGATCTTCCCCCCTGGTTTTAAGACACGATGCATTTCCCGGAATCCCTGTTCCATGTGGGTCAGGTTGCGTATGCCAAATCCCACCATGGCGCCGTCGAGGGAATTGTCCGCAAAAGAAATCTTTTCCGCATCTCCCTGTACGTAGACGATGTTTTCGGAAAAGGGCGAAGCGTTCACCTTGGGTTTGCCCGTGACCATCATGGCCCAGTTGATGTCGTAGAGGAAGACTTTGCCCGCTGGTCCCACCTTATTGGCTGCATTGAGCGCCAGGTCTGCCGTGCCGCCGCATACGTCGATGACCTGATCACCTGGTTTGAGGTGCATCAAATCCACAGCGGTCTGCTTCCAGGCGTAATGGATGCCGAAACTCAGGAGGGTGTTCATGAAGTCATACCTGTAGGCGACGGTGTTGAAGTGACGCCGCACCAGGTTGACCTTTTGCTCTACGGGAATGTGAAGAAATCCGAAGTGGGTGGTGTGGGACTCTTGAGATGGATGCTGTGCCTTGGAGACTGTGGCCGTGGAACGTTCTGAGGGCATGTGACTTCCTGATGCATGATGGGCGCGAAACCCGCAAGGTTCTGCCAGAAGTTTTCAGGATGCGGCAGGGTGTTCAAGGGGGCAACCCTGGACTGCGTGCAGGTTTTCTCAAGCCCGGATTCTGGCCTCAAAATCCGGGCTTTTATTTGAGTGCCTCACGCCGGCTTGACCACCAGGCCCGTGCGTATGCATCGAGTGCACACACGCACTCTGCTCACCGTGCCGTCCTTGCCCACATGGCGCACTGACTGCA
>SLCH01000010.1 GCA_007125915.1 Syntrophobacteraceae bacterium | reverse complement strand
GAGCAGCACAGACGTGGCATCCTTCAATCCGGCTTTCATCAAGACCTCGCGATTGGCCGCATCGCCCAGGTACAGGCTGTCGGCCACGTCTGGCCGGAGGCGGCAGACATTTTCGTCTTTTTCCACCAGGTTGACCTTCAACCCATGTTTCTTTAAGGCCACCGCCGCGGCGCGCCCCACTTTGCCCCCTCCTATGACCAGGATGGGGTGCTCCACAGAGCTGCTCGGCCCGAGAAAACTCTCCAGCTGGGCCAGTTGATCCCCCGTTCCCACCACGACCAGAACGCTCTGGGGCAGGATCATGGTGTCCGGTCCCGCGTTGACCATTTTGCCCCGCAGCCACACGGCCACAATGTTCAACCCCGTCAGTTGCCGCAGATTGGTCTCCCGAATGGTGCGCCCCTCCAATATGGTGTTCTGGACGCAGAACTCGGCGATCAAAAGATTCTTGAAGCGCCCCACGATGTGGACGCGCTCCGAGCCCGTATCCACACGGCTGGCCAGTTGGTCGCCCAAGCGGTGCTTGAGGGGCAGCACGTGGGTGGAGCCGCTGAGTTCGAGTATATCGATGGAGTCTCTATCTTCCACGATGGAGATGATGGGCACCGAGGGCGATTCTTCGCGAACCGTGAGGGTGACATTGGTGTTCGTGGCATCATCGGCATTGGCGAGCACAGCTCGCGCATTGGCCACACGCAAGGCTTTGAAGGTTGCTCTGCTCTCAATGTCACCAAGAACCACCGACACACCTTCCTCATAAAGTTGTGCGGCCGTTTGCGGATCCCCTTCGAGAACGTAATAGGGAACTTCCTGCTGGCGAAGCCTGTCGATGTAGCCTTGGGCGATGTCATCATAGCGGCACAGAATCAGGTGGTCCCTGGTGTGTTCGGGCAGTTCCCGCAGCACGCGCACCCGCATCTGCGACTCCAGCCAGGGCGCATAAAAGAACCGGATGAAGGCGAATGGCAGAACGATGAGGAGCAGAACAATTCCCGACAGAAGCACCCACACGCTGAAAACACGCCCAAGATCGCTGTCGAAGGTGATGTCTCCAAAACCCAGCGTGCTCATGGTCACGAGGGTCCAGTAAAAACTCGTGGCCCACGAGTACTTCTGCTTCTCCACCACATCCATGATGACGTGAAAGCCAACGGTGTTCAAAGCGATCACGAAGGACAGAAAAACAATGTACTTCAGCAGGGCACGCAAATTCTTGCGTGCCTGTTTTTCGGTCATCAGGTAAGCCAGCTGGGAAAAAAGGAACTTCATGGAGTCATTCCTGGAAAAAGGAACGAGGGGCGCCGCCCATCAATCAGCGGTGAGAAGAGCCACGGGGAACGCATCCAGAATGGATGCCGCTTCCAAAACATGCTCCTCGCCCACTCGCCGTGCCCCTGAAGTTTCTCCCGTGAACACATTGACCAGGTTCTTTGTTTCAAAGCCATGAGGCAGGAGTATTTCCGTATCTTCCCAAACCTTTCCCAAACGGCGCTCCATGCTGGAAAATCCTCCTCCAAGGCTGACCCACAAACGGGGAGCCACGAGGATCAAGGCATGGTTTTCATGGCGTCTCGCAAAGACACACAAGTGACTGGACTTGGCGCCCCGCGCCGACAGAGGCTCATAACTCCCCTTCTGAAAAAGTGACGTCCTTTCTTTTCGCAGGTTCAGGGCTTGAAAGATCACCAGAAGCTTGGCCAGGCCGTTCTCCAGGTCTTCCATGGCCTTTGCCCCAATCCCGTTGGCATCCCCTTGAGGGGTTTGCACCATTCCCTGAATCTCCTCCAGCATGCGGCGCCGGTGATGAAAGTCCACAGAACGCCTGTTGTCCGGGTCCACAAGGCAGTATCGAAAGAGTTCATTGCCCTGGTAGATGTCGGGAACTCCGGGCACCGTCAACTTGAGGAGCGTTTGGGAGAGGCCGTTGAGCATGCCGAAGTGAGCGATGCGCCTGCAGAAGGGAACAAAGTCGTCCAGAAACTCCCTGCTCCTGTGGGGATCCAGCAGTTTCTTTAAAAAACCCGTGACCGTTTCTTCATACTTCTGATTGGGAGTGATCCAGCTGCTGTTGACCTTGGCCTCACGAACAGCTTTGATGACATAGGCTTCCATCCGCTTTCCATAAGCCTCCAGCTCCTCCTCGTACCCCCCCTTGTGCACGGGGAAACTGCCAAGCAGGTTCTGGTAGATGGCGTACTCGTCATTGGGATCGAGCAGTCCGAACTCTTCCGCCTTTTCACCCTTGGAATGGTTGATCTTGTTCCAGAGTTTAATGTGGGACTGCCATTCATCGGGAATTTCCCCGAGCACATTGATCCTTGCCCTGACGTCCTCACTGCGCTTGCTGTCATGGGTCGAGGTGCACAGCATGGCGTGAGGCCAGTTTTCCAGCCGTTCTTCATTGGCTCCATGAAAGGCTTCCACCGAAACTCCAAAGTGGTCCGGTTCCCCCCCCACCTCGTTGAGAGAGAGGAGCCGGTTGTAGATATAAAAAGCGGTGTCTTCCACTCCCTTGGCCATGACGGGAGCCGTGTACTGCTGAACCTTGACGGCGAAGCTTGTGAGAGATTCCTGAAAGCTTTCCGACTCTTCCTGAACGCTCAAATCCGTCAGAAGAACTTCGTGAATGAAGTCGTAAATGCTGAGATCTTTCGCCCTGCTCATGCGGCGGGCCAAACCAATGGACCATCGCACATGATCGCGGTCCTCCCGCCCCACTTCTTCCCTCTTGATATAGGTTCTGTAGACGGGAAAGTGGGCCACCACTTCCATGAGGGCGTCCCGCAGGTTGGTCAGGGTGAAGTCACGATAAAGACGGTTGGATTCGGAAATGCGGTTCAGACGATGGGCGAGAACGTTCAATTCCCCGGCCATGGCCGTTCTCATGATGAGCTTCTTGCTTTCGTAGGCCACCTGCTTGAAGACGATCTTTTTGCCCACAAACCGCTGGTAAATCCTGTCCAGGACATGCCAGTTCCCCTCGGGAACGAAGAGTCCGTTCACCAGGTTGCAGAACTCGTAGCCCGTGGTGCCATGGACCGGCCAGTCGCTGCGAAGTCTCTCACCGTGACCCAGAATCTTCTCCACCACCACATAAAGGGCCAGCGATTCTTCTTCGTTCTCGCCCGAAGATTCACCCGGCCTCGCGCGGTGAACCGTTCGACCAGGACCTCCCACAGATTCCTGCAATTGCAGGAAATACCCCCCCGGATCATAAAGGCCATCGGGATGGTCAATGCGAAGGCCATGAATCTCGTCCTTCTGAATGAGCTCCAGCACCATCTGGTGGGTCGCTTCGAAGACTTTGGGATCTTCCATGCGCAGGCAGGCAAGGTCGTTGATGTCAAAAAAACGCCTGTAGTTGATTTCATCGGATGCCACTCGCCAGTAGGCCAGCCGGTAATTTTGAGCTTCCAGGAGCTGATGCAGAAGGTCAAAGCTTTTGGGATTTCCTTTTTCCCCGTTGAAGACAAACAGGTTTTCAAGAATGAACCGGTGAATTTCGGGGCACTCGGCACAGAGACGGGCCAGTTGCAGCTTGTAGTTCTCCTGGTGGAGAATTTTCGTGCGCCTTTCCTCTTCATCCTCGTGGCGGTGACGGGAGAGCTGACTGAAAGCGTCCATGAGGGTCAGAAAGTTCTGATACCTGGCATCACCCGAATGGAGCAATGTCTCCAGGCGGCCCAGATCCCACTGCAGGATGAGCTGATACGAAGCGGGATCCACGGGAAACGCGTGGTCATGATACCGTATGCCGAAACTGCCCCCCGTGTTCTCAAAGGTCAGGGCCAGGAGCCCCTGTTCAAGCACTGAGCCGTAGCGGTCTTCCAGAACGGGAAGAAGCACTTTGTTTTTCAATTCCTGCTTGAGCGGTTCCCAGCTGATGTCAAAAAAACCAGCATAAGGGGACATGCGTCCGTTTTCCAGGACATCCATCCACCAGCGGTTGTCCGACCCCACCCCCATGTGGTTGGGCACCATGTCCAGGATCTGATACATTCCATGGCGCTTGAGGCTTTCCAGAAAAAACTGGTAGTCTTCCTGGGAACCAAGCTCGGGGTTGAGCGCCCTGTGATCGATGATGTCATAGCCATGAGGGCTTCCCGGCCGGGCTCTGAGGTAGGGGGATGCATACACGTGGCTGATGCCCAGCGCATGAAGGTAAGGAACCGTTTCCGCCGCCTGGAGAAACCCGAAATCCTTGGTCAGCTGAAGGCGGTATGTGGCCAGGGGAATTATTTCCCTGGGAAACCCCACTTCCTCTCTGCCCCCTTCGCCCACCCTGCGCCTCCAGAACCCCCTCTCCTTTTGAATGAACCGGGCCGTCTCCCGCAGGACCTGGTGGCCGCGCAGGCTCTCCAGGTCCAGGGGCAGCTTTCGCCGCCAGTTGGGGTGTTCGTTCACGGTGCCGGGCAGATTGGCCTGCTCCACCTGCCCCAGAAGATCTTCCAGCTGAACCATGAACACCTTGCTCGGCGTGCGGCACAAATAGCGATGGATGGCCATGATGAGTTCAGAGGTCATCTCCGCCACCAGTCCCGAGTCCACGTGGACCAGGGATTCGGGCAGCAGTTCCTCCCCCTCCAGGGCCAGCAGCAAGCGTGCGCGGTCCTGAGCCCGCCCGACGATCTGGTCTTCCCGCAGCTTTTTGGTGGGAAAGAGGTTCAGTTCCGTTCGAACGGCAATGTCCCGGCCTTTCCAGAACCCTCTCACCGTGGGAAGGTCATGGGTGCTGACCGCCACCAGGGCGCCCGCGGGGTAATCGCTGGGAAGTTTGAAATCACCCCCCTCTTCCTTTTCAAAATAGAGAAGCCTGTAGGAAAGCACATTGCGGGCTGCGAGGGTTTCCCTCACTTCCTGGGGAACCGTTCCCAGGTCTTCCCCGATGATGAGGCAATGGCTGCGGTGGCTTTCGAGGGCCAGAATGCCCAGCAGGTCTTGGAAAGGATACCGGACGTAGGTTCCCTCCAGGGGTTTTTTCCCAGGAGGCACCCAAAAAAGGCGCATGAAACCCATCACATGGTCGATGCGCAAAGCTCCGCTGTAGCGCATGTTGCTTCGAAGGATCTGGATGAACTGCTCATAGGCATTTTCTCTGAGACGGTGGGGAATGAAAGGGGGAAGCCCCCAGTCCTGCCCATGGAGATTGAAGTCATCGGGAGGGGCCCCAGCCCTGGCGTTCAGCGCATAGAGCCCCTGAAAGGCCCAGGTTTCAAAGCCGGCACCGTCCACTCCCACTGCCAGGTCCTGGTAGAGTCCCACCGTGAGCCCGCACTCCAGGGAGCGTTGCCCCACGGAGGCGAGCTGCCGCTCGGACTCCCACACCAGGTACTGATAAAATTCCACCCGTTCGGCATTGGACTGGGCAAAAGACGCCACCGCATCCGAACGGGCATCCCTGTACTCTTCGGGCCACACGGGCCATCCCCACGTGTGGTCGTCGAGGGCTTTGAAGTGTTCCTGAAGGGCCTCAAAAACACCGTAGAGATAGAGGTCTTCTCCCCCTCTCGCCTGAAAGTCCCTGAAAGCCCCGCCCCGTTCTGAGTCTCCCGCCAGATGATATTCCCGAAAATGCCGGTACAACCTCTCCAAAATTTGCTTTTTGCAGGCGTGCACTTCCGGGTAAGGGACAAATTCCTCGTTGCGCAGCTGGGAAAGCCGTGCCTGGAAGGCGGGATCCAGCGCCATCTCCCGCGCCTCGGAGCAGTGAGCGAAGTCGGGAACGGCTTCCACATCCAGGTAGAGGTGATGGAGGTAGAGACGGGTGGATGGGCTGTAAGGGCTGATGTGATGGGGGTTCTGGGGAAAGAGGGTGTGCAGGGGATTGACGCCCAGGATTCCCGCCCCCATTCGCGAGCATTCCTCCACGAGGGTTTCGAGATCGGTGAAATCTCCCATGCCCCAGTTTCTTCGCGATCGCACCGAATAGAGCTGAAGGGAGGGTCCCCAGGTGCGGCGGCCTTCCTCCAGTCCCGGAGGGGTGTAACAGGCCTCGGGGACCACGATGAGCCGCATGGGGGGCTGACTGTGCTCGGGCTGGGAGGCAATGGTCACGGAAAACCGATGATATCCCGGACCGGGAGTCACGGGAAGAGGAAAAAGGTAGCGGTTTCTGACGGTGGAACCCATATTCCGGGAGTCCTCCACCTCCAGTTCTCCGGGCAGAAAGGAGCCCCATTGGCGAGAGCCGTTTTCCTCTTCCAGGAGCCAATCCACGGAGGTCAGAGCCTCCTGCTCATCAAAGATCAGGGGAATGAGCGCAGGCTGCTCCTTTTCTTCCACCACGAGAACGGGCTCCACGGTTCTCAGCCAGACTTCTTCCTCTCTGGCGGCGATGGCCGCCTCCATGTCCCAATCATCTTCAACGGAGATTCCCATGGAAGCCAGGAGAACCTTTTTGGTTTCATCGGAAACCACATGCCGTTTTCCCCATATGTCCCAATATTCCAGCTCAATGCCATAAAGATGGGAAAGAATGTCTATGGGACGCGGTGTCATGACGCAATCCTCCTTGCTGTAAATTCCGCTGCGCATTCCTCAATGCCCTTGAGCCTTTGAAGCCGTCCGTAACAGAAGAACAGCGAATGGGGAAAAAAATCAAGCCTTTGCATGAGGCAGGGTGGGCGGCTCAGGGCGAAAACTGCTTCTCCACACGGTGCTCCATGGTGGAATCCACCCCTTGGAATGGGCTTGAGCGGCCCCTTGGGGCGTCTCAAACAAAAGGTGCTGGGAAAAGGATCGGGGAGAAAACTCCCTTGTTTCATCCCCCAGGTTGGAAAGGACTTCCATGGTGGACCCGTCTCCCAGGGTCCACTGAATCCTGAAGGCGGTGTCTTCCACCATGAGAACCCTTCCCGAGTTTCCCTGAAGGTTTTTCAGCCGGTGGAAGACATTCCTATGCCGAAGCCCGAGGAGGCGCTGATAGAAGGCCAGCCATTCCCCGTGTTCCGGCACCGTTATGTCCTGCCAGTTCAAAACGGCCTGCTCAAAGGTTTCCCGGGCATTGGGGTCGGGAATGTTCCCGAGGGTCTGGGGGTCCTGAAAGGCGGGAAAAGAAGCGAATTCGTTGCGGCGTCCGTCGGTCACCTTGGCCGCCAGCTCGGGTCCGAAGTGGCAAAAGAAGGGAAATGGATTGGAGCAGCCGTATTCCTCTCCCATGAAAAGCAGGGGAATGGACGGGGCCAGCAGCATCACGGCCACAGCGGCTCCAATCGCCTGGGCATGGGCCAGCTTGCCCAGGCGATCTCCAAAGGCCCGGTTGCCCACCTGGTCATGGTTCTGCACAAAAGAAACGAAAGCGGTCAGGGGAAGGTGGCCGCTGGGTTCCCCCCTCCTGGCCCCCCCGCGATGACCGGACGGTTCCCCCTGGTAGTCGAATCCATCCACCAGGCAGCGCACCAGGTGATCCGCAGGCCGGGGTGCGTAGTCGGCATAATACCCCTCCTTTTCCCCCGTGAGCAGCACATGAAAGGCGTGGTGGATGTCGTCGTTCCACTGGGCCACGTAGTACACGGGTTTCCCCCGGTCGTCCCTTTCCAGGTACCTGGCCCCATTGTCATCGTTTTCAAGGACCAGATGCACATGACGGCCCGGTTCCGTCTCTTCCCTCACCCTCTGGGCCAGTTCCTGGAGAATGTCCGGCCGCGAATCGTCCGCAATGGCGTGAACGGCATCCAGGCGAAGACCGTCCATGTGATATTCGTTGATCCAGTAGAGGGCATTGTGAATGAAAAACTCCCGCACGGGGTCACTGCCCGGGCCATCGAAGTTGATGGCCGCCCCCCAGGGCGTTTCATGGCGGTCCGTGAAAAAGGCTTTTTGCGCATAGGTGTGAAGGTAGTTGCCTTCAGGGCCGAAATGGTTGTAGACCACATCCAGGAAAACCATGAGCCCACGCATGTGGGCTTCCTGGACCAGCCTTTTGAGATCTTCGGGACGTCCATAGACGCTGTCCGGCGCAAAAGGAAGGACGCCATCGTAACCCCAGTTGCGCTTTCCCGGAAAATCGGAAAGGGGCATGAGCTCCACGGCGGTGATACCCAGGCCTGCAAGATAATCCAGCTTTTCGCACACCCCTTCGAAAGATCCTTTTTCCGTGAAGGTCCCCACGTGGAGCTCGTAGAGGACCACTTCCTCCCAGGGCCGTCCCTTCCAGCGCACATCCTCCCACTGGAACGCTCCCGGATCGATCACCTCGCTGGGGCCGTGCACATCGGCGGGCTGAAACCGGGACGCCGGGTCGGGGACCAGGAGATCACCGTTGATCCGGAAGCGGTAAAGATCTCCAGGAGATGCCTCTTCCAGGAAGATTTCATGCCAGCCGTTGGAAAGAGCCTTCATGTCCGTAAATGAACGCCGCTCCTGACTCACCTCCAGGCAGAGCTCCACGCGCCCCGCGTCGGGCGCGTAGAGGCGAAACCTCACCCCGCCCCCTTCGTGCCATTGTGTTCCAAAGGGCATTCTTTGTTCACGCCTCACGGCTCTCCTCCTTGAACACCACCATTCCCAGGGGAGGGATTGTGATGTTGATGGACTGAAAATGGCCGTGGGCAGCCACGGGAACGCTCTCCACGCCCCCCATGTTCCCCTGGCCGCTGCCGCCGTACAAGGGGGCATCGCTGTTGATCATCTCGCGCCAGTAACCGCTGAAAGGCACGCCAACTCGATAATTGTGCCGGGGAACGGGGGTGAAGTTGAAGGCGCAAACGGACACTTCTCCGGAATCCCTGGCCCGCCTCATGAACACAAGGGTGCTCTGTTCCGTGTCGTTGCAGTCGATCCACTGGAAGCCGGACGGATCCGAGTCCAGCTCGAAAAGTGAGGGCTCCCCCCGCATGAGGGTGTTCAGGTCCCGCACCCACCTTCGAAGGCCGTCATGGGACGCGTACTCCAGGAGGTGCCAGTCCAGGCTTTTGTCGTGGTTCCATTCGGCCCATTGCCCGAATTCGCAGCCCATGAAAAGCAGCTTTTTTCCGGGATGCGTGAACATGTACCCGTACAGGAGGCGCAGGTTGGCGAACTTCTGCCAATCGTCCCCGGACATCTTGCCCATCATGGACCCTTTCCCGTGCACCACTTCGTCATGGGAGAAGGGCAGCACAAAGTTCTCATGAAAAGCATAGAGGAGGCTGAAAGTGAGGTGATTGTGATGATATCGCCGGTGTATGGGGTCTTTGGACATGTAAGTCAAGGTGTCATGCATCCACCCCATGTTCCATTTGTACCCGAAACCCAGACCGCCCAGGTACGTGGGACGGGAAACCATGGGCCAGGATGTGGACTCTTCCGCGAAAATCATGGCGTCGGGAAACTCCTGGTACACGACCGCGTTGAAGCGCTTGAGGAATTCGATGGCTTCCAGGTTTTCCCGGCCTCCATAGGCATTGGGAATCCAGCCGCCCTCTTCCCGCGAATAATCCAGGTAGAGCATGGAAGCCACCGCATCCACGCGAAGCCCGTCGATGTGGTACTTTTCCAGCCAGAACAGCGCGTTGGAAATGAGGAAGTTGGACACCTCCACACGCCCGTAATTGAAAATATAGGTTCCCCAGTCCTGGTGCTCCCGTTGCCGGGGGTCCGCATGTTCATACAGATGTGTGCCGTCGAAATAGCCCAGCCCATGCTCGTCCGTGGGAAAATGGGCGGGCACCCAGTCGAGAATGACGCCGATGTTGTGCTGGTGCAGCGTGTCCACCAGGAACATGAAATCCTGGGGCGTGCCGAAGCGGCTGGTGGGAGCATAATAGCCCACCGTCTGGTAGCCCCATGACCCATCAAAGGGATGTTCCGTGACGGGCAGAAGCTCCACGTGAGTGAACCCCATTTCCGCCACGTACTGAGCCAGTTTGGGTGCCAGCTCCCGGTAGGTGAGCCAGCGGTTTTCCTCTTCGGCGACGCGCATCCAGGAACCCAGATGGACTTCGTAAATGGACACGGGGGAGTTGAGAGCGTTTTTCTCCTTGCGATGGGCCATCCATTCCCCATCCTGCCAGTCGTACCCCGAGAGATCCCACACCACGGAGGCCGTCTGAGGACGGATTTCACAGGCAAAACCGAAGGGGTCCGCCTTTTGAACCTTGTATCCATTGTGTTGGGATTCAACGGCGTACTTGTAGAGGTCCCCCTGTTTCACATGGGGAATGAAACCTTCCCATATTCCCGAATCCCCGCGCGTGGAAAGGGAATGGGCGCCCTCTTTCCACTCGTTGAAGTCCCCCACCACCGACACACGGCGGGCGTTGGGCGCCCACACGGCAAAGCGCGTGCCCTTCTCTCCCTTCACCTCGGCCAGGTGGGCTCCCATTTTCTCCCAGGCTCGATGATGACTTCCTTCCATCCAAAGGTGAAGGTCGTAGTCTGTTAGAAAAATTGTGGATTCTTCGCTCATGTCACCGATTCCTTTCTGAACCCTCTCCAAGCAAACCCAGAATTCCCTGCAGGGGAATCTGCACCCAAGCGGGCCGGTTGTTGATTTCGTATTCCAGTTCGTAGAAAGCCTTGTCCAGGAGAAAGGCATCCAGGAGTATCTCCAGATGCTTCGCATCGCTGGGAAGGCACGGGGCATTTCCCATGCCACTGAGATAGCTGCCGAGAAATGCTTTGGAAACCCAGAACTCCCATGCCCGCGCCCAGGGTTTGAAGTGCTCAAAACGCTCTTCACTGTCCCCGGCCTGGATGAAAAGCGCCGTGTGGGCCGCATAGTCGAAAGAACGGAGCATGCCGGCGATGTCCTTGAGGGGCGATTGTTTTTCCCTGCGCTCCTGCAGCGACCGCATGGGTTCCCCTTCGAAATCGAGGAAGAAGAAGTCGTCCTGCACTCTCAAGACCTGACCCAGGTGCAGGTCTCCATGAACGCGTATCTTTGTGGACACGACGGCATGTTCGGGAAGGGTTTGAAAGATTCCCATGACCGACGCGGCTCTCTCGAGGAGTTGATGACCCTTTTGCTGAACATCCTCCGTGAAATGGTCCATGCCCCCATTGATGAGTTCCAGGGACCGACGCGCCTGGCTGGCAAAGCCATCGGAGAGCGTCTCCAGGTATTCCGGGTTGATTTTTTCCGGGGCAAAATCTTTCATCTTTCGAATGGAGGAAAGTGCCAGGTGAAATTCCGCCGTCCTTCGGCCCAGCGTCTCCACCGCCTGGAGATATTCGCCCGCCGTTTGGCGCATGATTTCGGGTGTCTCTGTGGCCACCCGGTCCAGGAGCTTTTCGCCCTTGAGTGGCAAAGCCGGGGAAGCGTCCTGGAGGCGAACCGCTTTCTGAAAGTAATCGCCGAGGCTCCTCTGTGCATGGGCCCAGCCATCCCCTTCATTGGGAATGAATTTCTGAAGCAGGGCCACGGTGGATCGCGCACCACCCCGGGGTTCATAGACCATGTAGCCCTCCGCCCTGGGGACATTGGCAAAGGAGGTGTGCTCCGTCAGGGCAAGGGTGATTTCCATGTCGGGATTGATCCCCTCCTCCAGCTTTCGAAAGACCTTGAGAATGTGCGCGTCGTTGATGACCAGGGACGTGTTGCTCTGTTCCGCGGACAGGCGCCGAAAGGTGAAAAATTCCTGGCCTTCCTCCTGGTCGTCTCCCGTGTCTTTGGTGGTGTGTGCGGACACCCGCCCTTCCTGCCAGGTGGAAAAATACCTTTCATCGTGCAGGGCCATGAGCAGATCATGGCAGGCCGTCTTGTCCACCAGGGCGTCATAGACCGCCCCCTTTTCCCGGGGAGTTTTCACAAAAACGAGCACGCTTTCGGGAACGTTTTCCACAATCCTGGATGCTTCCAGGCCCCATGACATTTTCAGGGGAAGGACGTACAGTTCCCTGCCTCCGTCGGCATAACTCACCTGCACAAAAGTCACGTGGAAGCTGCTTCCCATCTTGACCCAGTCCACCAGCCGGCAGTCCACGATGTCCCTGCCCTTTCCCCTGAAATACCGTTGCTTCCTGATGAAGGGGGGAAGGATTTCCCCCTCCAGGCGATAACGTTCGTTCGTCTCGTAGATGTTGGTCCCTTTGCGGTCCAGGGACAGCACGGGGATGGCCAGTTCCTCCCCGTGGACGGGGGAGCCCAGCACCATGGGTTCCGCCTGGGGTTCCAGCCGGAACCAGTAAAAGGCATGAGGCCCCAGCGTGATAAAGTAGGGCAGGTCGCCAATGGCTGGAAACTCCACGCGCCCCAGCATTTCAACGGGCGTCCAGCCTCGAAAGGGGGAAAGGTCCAGTTCAGCGGGCTGCACAAAACGGGACAAATTGGCCACCACAAGAATCACTTCCTCCTTGTAGCGCCTCAAGTATGCGAGAACCCGATGGTTCTCCGGCTCCAGGAATTCCATGGAGCCCCGCCCGAAAGCCTTGTGCTGCTTTCGAAGGGCGATCATGCGGCGTATGAAGTGGTAAAAGGAAGTGAGCTGGCGCTGCTGGGCCTCCACATTCACCCCCTGGTAGCCGTAGACGGGATCGGTGATGACGGGAAGGTAGAGCTTGGCCGCGTCGGCCCCCGAAAACCCCGCATTGCGGTCCGTGGACCATTGCATGGGGGTGCGCACCCCGTCGCGGTCTCCCAGGTAAATGTTGTCGCCCATGCCGATCTCATCGCCGTAGTAGATGATGGGCGTTCCGGGAAAGGAAAAAAGGATGCTGTGAAGCAGTTCCCTGCG
>SLCH01000024.1 GCA_007125915.1 Syntrophobacteraceae bacterium | reverse complement strand
GCGCGCACATGCTCATCGGAGACGTAAATGCTCACGGGATTGAACCCTTCGGCGTAGTAGGCGGCCACGGGTCCCGTGATGATGTAGTAGAGGTATTGGTGTGCGGGCCGCACGCCCAGATGGGGCTCATTGGCGATCATGGTGGGACGGATGTAAAGGGAGGATCCCAGAGTGTGGGGCACCCAGTCCTGATCGAGCTTCAAAAGAGATTCAACGGCCTGAAACTGGAAGTCCACGTCCACAGTGGGCATGCACATGCGGGCGGCGGAGCGGTTGAAGCGCTCCCAGTTGTTGCGTGGCCGAAAGAGGCGAATGTTTCCCTTCTGGGTGCGGTAGGCTTTGAGCCCCTCAAATATTCCCTGGCCGTAGTGGAGAACCATGGCGGCAGGATCCATGATGAGATCCTGATGGGGAACGACCCTCGGTTCCACCCAGCCCCGTTCCTCGAAGTAATCCATCAGGAACATGTGATCGCTGAATGTCTTGCCAAAGACGAGCTTGGTTTCGTCCGCCGGCTTTGGACGCCGTTTGGCGGGGTCCAAAGGCTGTACCGTGATGTTCATAAACCTCCTCCCTAATGTGTCCACGCTGACTTTCAACGCGCTTCAACACGGGAACCCGCGCCCTGACCCACCATGATCAAAAAAAACGTCCCCACACCACCGCCCGTCACTGCAGGGTGAAATGGGGAAGCCTCATGAAACGGCTGATTTCCTTGCTGAAATGATGAACCAGTACCCGGTTGCCCGCATCCATATAAACTTCCACATCCTTATCCTTTGCCTGCAACTCCCCCTGCTTCTTGTTCACCGCCCCCTTCTCCACGTAATACTTGAGAGCGTTGGCGAAAATGATCTTGGAAATGGCTTCGGGACGTTCGATGAGCTGCAGTTTCAAACCCTTCTGCCCGAGACTGAGGACCTTTTTGAGAAAATCCTTCTCGTTGTAGGGTGATTTCTGGAGAAATTTCAATGCCCTGAGAACCAACCAGTAACCTTCCAGGTAGTTTCTGATGAGGCCGTGGAAAAGGTTTGCCGCGCGCAATCCCCTGGACGTGAGCTGGTAGGGCTCATCGTTGCCCCCCACCTGCTTGACCCAACCCATTGCCTCAAAGTTCTCAAGAACCCCTCCAATGAGTTTTTCCGTTGAAATTTCATTGTCATAAACGAATTCATATTTGAAGAAATTGGTCATGAAGTCCACGTCCTCGGTCACCTGCGCCAGGCTGAACTGGAAGGTTTCCTGGGCCAGGACGGACGTGGAAACGAAGGCGGCGGGCAGCATGAAATGAATGATGTTGTTCTTGTAATACTCGAGCATGAGCCGCTTGCCGTCATCCATGGTGAAGACTTCCTCTTCCAGGTCGTCGTCCTCATCCCGGAGCTTGCCGATGAGCTTGCCCTTTTCCAGGTCGAGGAGGGTGTCTTCCATGCACTTGTCGTAGTTGCGCATGGTGTTGGAGAAGCGCACGCCTCGAAGGGTCAGGTATTCGTGAAAGGCGCGGCTGACTTCGTTGAATTCAGCCATGGACACCCCTTTCTGAGGGGACCAGAGGAGAGCCGAAGCGGCCAGGGCATGGGGGGTCACCAGGGAAGCCTGATTGATGCTGTTGATGATGCGGTAGGCGAAGTCCCGGTACATGGCGTGGCGTTCCCGGGGGCGCATTTTGCCCTCCTCCCGCCGGTACCGCTCCAGGTGGCGCTGCAGGGAGAGAGGTTCCGCGAACTGGACGTAAACGCGGCCATAGCGCTTCTTGAGAAAGCGCCTCGCCTTGACCAGCTGACCGATGTTTTCATCCACTTTGCTCCCCCCCGTGATCTCCTGCATGTAGGATTCTTCCTCGGGAATGCGGTCGTAGCAGATGGAGGTGGGCACAAAGACCAGGTCGTCGCAGAATCCGTCTTCCACGGCCTGGATGAGGATGGCGAGAAGGCCCATTTTGGGAAGAACCATTTTCCCCGTGCGGCTTCTGCCCCCTTCGATGAAAAATTCTATGTTGTGGCCCAGCTGGACCATGGTCTTCACGTAAAGGGAGAATATCTCGGCGTAAAACTTGGATCCCTTGAAGGTCCTGCGAATGAAAAAGGCCCCGCACCGGCGGAAAATGGGGCCCAGGGGCCAAAAGGCGAGATTTCTTCCGGCGGCCACAAAGGGTGTGAAAAGATTGTTTCGAAATAGAATGTAGGAGAGGATCAGGTAGTCAATGTGGCTCTTGTGGCAGGGAATGTAGACGAGGGTTTTGTTTCGGGCAGCCTTCTTGACCTTTTGCATGGATTCCCGGTCCACGTCGATCCCATCGAAAAGATTGTTCCAGATCCAGGTGAGAACCCGCTCCCCCACTTCCACGAGGGTATGACTGTAGCCGGCGGCAATTTCATTCAAATAGCCGTCCGCCTCTTTGCGCACCTTCCAGATTTCCACGTTGCTCGAACGGGCCCTTCGCTGCATGAACGCTTCCAGGCGCGGATGGTGCAAAATGATTTCCTTGAGCTCCAGGGGGCTCTTGATGGTGGGACCCACGATGGCCCTTCGAATCTTCTCCCCCGAATCGGTCAACTCCCGCCTCACCTGGAAAATCTGTTTGCGCCTGTGGGCCATGTTTTCCGAGAGTTCGGGAAGGACTTCCTGCAGATTCACCTCCTCACCCACTTCCAGAACGGCATGGGAGTAGCCCCCCAGAAAATAGAAGAACTTCTTGATGGCGCTCATGTGGTCTGCAGGGCCCGACAGGGGCCGAAAACCGTTGCCCCCCCGGTCCTTTCCGGGATGCCGCCGGTAGAGGATGACCAGCGGGACCACAAATATGGGCTGGGGACTCTCCTTTTGATATTCCAGGAGGTGTTCGAGGGGGTCATTGCCCACCAGAACGGTCCTTTTGTAATAGCCTTTCTTTCCCAGGAGGAACAGAAGCCCCGACTCTCCCTCCTGCAGTTTCCTGTGGTAGTAGCCGTCATTGTAGGGATTGGGGAAACACCCATGGCGCAGGAGATGAAACAAATGGTAGATGAGGAGCTTGAAAGTCTGCCACCTGGGCAGCCACAGGTAGGGGCGCATGTCGAAAGTGAAGGACGCGTTGGGAAGCCCGAGCTGATGGAGCCTCAGGGCCGTGCACACATAATCGAACTGGGAGCGGTACTTGACCGCGTAGACGATGGATCCCTGCCTGGAAAGCTCCTCCAGGTGTCTCTGCTGCTCTTCCGGCATGGAGATTTTGCCCACAAGCTTTTCAAACCAGCGCTGAAAGGTCACCCTTGGCTTCGTGTCCACCGAGAAGCCGTAAGGATCGCGGTTCACGGTGAAATCAACGCTGTTTCTGATCTTATGCCACCACTGCTTCATGCCTCTCAAACCTTTTTGGGGATATTTCGGGAACGGCACCTGCATCCCGGAATCCAAAGTGAGGCAAAGCACCCGGGGAACTGCCCGTCGAGCTGCCGTTGCCCATTCTTTCTGGGGGCTTGAAGCCTCACGGTT
>SLCH01000233.1 GCA_007125915.1 Syntrophobacteraceae bacterium | reverse complement strand
GCCGAAATACACAGCAAAGAACAAAAATCCGTGGGGGAAGTGCTCGTGCGCGTGCAGCCGGAAGATCTCATCAAGTTTGGACTGATTCCCGAATTCGTGGGCAGGCTTCCCGTTGTGGCCACACTGAACGAGCTTTCGGAAGAAGAACTTGTCAAGATTTTGACTGAACCTAAAAATTCTCTGGTCAAGCAGTACAAAAAGCTGTTCGAACTGGAAGATGTAAGGCTTCGATTCACCGACGGGGTTCTCAGAACCATCGCCAAGGAAGCCATCAAACGCAAATCAGGAGCCCGTGGCCTGAGGTCCATCATGGAAAACATCATGCTGGACATCATGTACGATCTGCCGTCCCATCCGGAAATTCAGGAGTGCATCATCAACGAAGATGTGCTTTTGAACCAGGCCACTCCCCTCCTCCTTTACAGGGGGCAAAGTCAGGAATCGGCATGATGGGAGCGGGCTGTGGACCTTGAAGATGCGGAGTCAGGGGACATCCCGGCCTCTCCATTCAGGGGAAACTGAACATTGCCCCTTCATATCACCGCTGTTCCTGATAATAAAAGAATGAAAAGCATGCAAAGGCCCCCTTTCCCGTCAGCGATCTGCCCAGTGACCATCGGGTAAGGGGGTTTTTGTCGTCATGGACGCTTTAAGGACCTCACACAAACAGGGTTTCAGCTTATGTTCAAGTTAACGAGAAATCGCGACGACCAGCAAAATTCAGCGGCGGGGATGTCTTTACCCCTGCTGCCCCTGAGAGATATTGTGGTCTTCCCTTCCATGGTGGTGCCTCTTTTTGTGGGGCGAGACAAGTCTGTCACCGCTCTGGAGAGGGCCATGAGCACGGACAAAAAGATTTTCCTGTCCGCTCAGACCAAGGCCAAAACGGACGAGCCATCCGAATCGGACATTTATCGGGTGGGCACTGTCGCCAACATTCTTCAAATTCTGAAGCTTCCCGATGGCACTGTGAAAGTGCTGGTGGAAGGGGAATTTCGAGGACGCATTCAACACTTCGTTCCCAACGACGAATATTTTCAGGTTCAACTGGAAGTGCTGAAAGACGAGGGCGGGGACAACTCGGAAATTGAAGCGCTGCGCCGAAATCTCCGCACCGCCTTCGAGCAGTATTCCAAGCACAACAAGAAGATCACCCAGGAGATTCTCGAGTCAACGGCTCTCATCGACGATGCCGCAAAGCTCACGGACACCATCGCATCCTATATGCCCTTCAAGATCGAGGTGAAGCAGAAGCTCCTGGAAACCCTGAGTCTTTCTGAGCGCCTGGAGAAGCTATTTGGGCAAATCCGCGCGGAGATCGAGATCATCAAAACTGAGGAACGCATCAAGGGCCGAGTCAAAAAGCAGATGGAAAAGACTCAGCGCGAATACTATCTCAACGAACAGATGCGCGCCATTCAGAAGGAGATGGGGGACAAGGACGACTTCAAGTCGGAACTGGAGGAACTTGAAAAGCGCATCAAGCGCAAGAAGCTTAGCAAGGAAGCCGCAAGCAAGGTGCGCGCTGAGTTCAAGAAGCTGAAATTCATGTCGCCCATGAGCGCCGAATCCACGGTGGTGCGCAATTACATCGACTGGATTCTTACTTTGCCCTGGTTTGACAAAACCAAGGACAAGATCGACATCGAAGCGGCCACGGCCATGCTGGACGAAGACCACTACGCCCTGGAAAAGCCCAAGCAGCGCATTTTGGAGTACCTGGCGGTTCAGGCCCTGGTGAAAAAAATCAAGGGACCCATTCTCTGCTTTGTGGGCCCTCCGGGAGTGGGCAAAACTTCTCTCGCCCGTTCCATTGCCCGGTCCATGAATCGCAACTTCGTGCGCCTCTCCCTGGGAGGAGTTCGGGACGAAGCGGAAATCCGAGGCCATCGCAGAACCTATATCGGGGCCATGCCCGGGAAGATCATTCAAAGCCTCAAAAAGGTGAAGAGCCGAAACCCCGTCTTTTGTCTGGACGAAATCGACAAGCTCAGCAGTGATTTTCGTGGAGATCCCGCGTCGGCTCTCCTGGAGGTTCTGGATCCCGAACAGAACTTCGCCTTCAACGATCACTACCTTGACCTGGACTACGATCTTTCTGAGATCTTTTTCATCACCACGGCCAACACCCTCCACTCCATTCCCGCGCCCCTCAGGGACCGCATGGAAATCATTCAGATCGCCGGTTACACGGAGTGGGACAAGATGAAAATCGCATCAAACTTTCTCGTGGAAAAACAGTGCAAGGCCAATGGCCTTGAAAAGAAAAACATTCACTTTTCCGACGAGATGCTCCTCTACATCATTCGGCACTACACCAAGGAAGCAGGCGTTCGAAATCTGGAACGGGAAATCGCCTCCATTTGCCGCAAAGTGGCCAAGGAAGTGGTGAAAAACGGGCCCGAAACAACCGTTGAACTGACCGAGGACCTTGTTCAGGAATATCTGGGCGTTCCCAAATTCCAGTACGGCAGAACGGAAGAAAAGGACGAGGTCGGATTGGCCATGGGATTGGCCTGGACGGATTTCGGCGGCGATATCCTGGGAATAGAGACCGTGATCATGCCCGGGAGGGGGAAAATCACCATCACGGGCAAGCTGGGCGAGGTCATGCAGGAGTCGGCCCAGGCGGCCCTGAGCTATGTGCGGTCCCGCGCTCAGCGGCTGGGGCTGGACACGGACTTTTACAGGAAAGTGGACATCCACGTGCATGTTCCTGAAGGCGCCATTCCCAAGGACGGTCCTTCAGCGGGCATCACCATGGCCACCTCCATAGTCTCCGCCCTCACCAAAATTCCCGTGAGAAAGGATCTGGCCATGACGGGAGAAATCACCCTGCGTGGCCGAGTTCTGCCCATCGGGGGTCTCAAGGAGAAAATCCTGGCAGCCCACAGGTCTCTCATGAAGGGGGTCCTCATACCCAAAGAAAACGCCAAAGACCTGAAGGAAGTTCCCGCGACCATCCTGGAGGAGATACAGGTGGAATTGGTGGAGCACGCGGACGATGTCCTGCGAAAGGCCCTGGCCGTGAAACAGGGCCAGGAACTCTTTGGAGAAGTGGAAGACGCTTCCAAGGGGGTCATGTTCGACCCCAAGAAAGCCGGACCCGACGAAATACACGCTCACTGAGGGGAAACGGCCAAAAAGATCTTGACTTTGGAAACGTCATGAGGCATAAAGTCAAAACCGTTCGGGATGAGACAGAGATCAGCTCCGGAAGGTCAAGGAGGGCGAATAGCTCAGCTGGGAGAGCATCGGCCTTACAAGCCGGGGGTCACAGGTTCGATCCCTGTTTCGCCCACCAGAACAACACAATGGGGTCGTAGTTAAGTTGGTTATAACGCCGGCCTGTCACGCCGGAGGCCGAGGGTTCGAGTCCCTTCGACCCCGCCAGCAAAAACACCCTGAAACAAAGGGTTACAGCGAAAGCCAAGGTCATGAGCCTTGGCTTTCTGCCGTTTTGGAGACACGAAAAGGGG
>SLCH01000043.1 GCA_007125915.1 Syntrophobacteraceae bacterium | reverse complement strand
TGTCAAACTCGATGTCGCTGTTCCTGGAAAGTTCACCAGCCAGGATCACCTCGCCGGCAGCATCTTTCACGATGATGGGGACACCCGCTGCAGTGGAGCCATCGGAGAAGCCCCCTTCGCAGTAAATGGTCCCATCAGCATTGTCGAAGCACGAAAACAGTGGCGTGTGAGCGGCGGAAAGCGCGGGAAATGCCAAAAGAGCCATAGCCGCCGCCAGCACAAAAAACTTTCGAATCATGACGAAACCTCCCAACAATAGCTTGCATGGTTAGTGTTATTTTGATCCATCAAACGGATCGCGTTTTTCTCATCCTTCATCTCAAATCCATTTTCCCGGGAGCGGCTGCAAATGGAAGCCTTGACTTCCCCCCTGCCCAGCGAAAAAACGATAGCAACTCCCGGGAGCTGGCAAAGGTTCTCATCCCCTGATCATGGGGTGTTTTTCTCCCTTTTTTCATCGCCGGAAGAACCGTCAAGGGAGTGCAACTGAACCAGCCCACCGGAGGCGCAGTCCTCTTTCATGGCCGAGGGGCAGGAGGAGCAGGAACACCCTCCCTTTCGAAAAAAGGTCCGCCACAGGTAAAGGAGCGCCAGGATCACGATGAGAGCCAGAATCAAATATTCCCAAATCACGGTTTCTCAGGCCTCCTTTGTGCCCACGATGTTGGAGCGCTGGCGTTTCCAGGCGGGATCTTCCATGAACGACAGGACAATGGCCGTTGCCAGAGCCAGAACATAGAACGCGCCCATGGCCTGAATGCCACTGAGGTTCAGCAGGGAGCCCACAGTGAACACTCCGCTGACCACCGCCAGGCCAAAGACCGTGGGAAATGCGATGGAAAAAAGCATCCATTTGTAAGATCCGGTCTGCACCTTGACCATGATGGTTGTGGCGAGGCACGGGGGATAGAGGGCAAAAAAGAGCATGAGGGCCAGGGCATGAAGGGATGTCCGTCCTCCTTCCTCGCTCTCGCGTCCCATGCGCTCTTCCAGGGTGATGTTCTCATCGGCCCCTTCCTGGAACAACACCCCCAGGGTGGCCACGCTGGACTCCCGAGCTGCGAAGGAACTGATCAGGGCCACATTGATCTTCCAGTCGAAGCCCGCAAACTGGGTGACCGGCTCCAGAGCCCGCCCGACGCTGCCGAAATAGCTGTGGAGAATGGTTTCCTCGCGAATCTGGGTGCGCAAAGTGGAGCGTTCATTGGCCAGGTTGCGCAAAGACCGGCTGACACTTCGGGCTTCCGCGTCCCGGGGGCGAAGGAGGGGAAAAAGCTCCGGGTGTTTGGCCTCGTACCTCACATCCACAGCGGTGGAAGCCTCCTGAGTGGAAGCGGCCAGCTTTGCTTCGCGATAGGTGGCGGAGATGTTCAGGAGCTCCAGGATACGCTCCCCATGAAGAATGTCCGCATAGGCCGTGCCTTGAATTTCTTCCTGAAAAACGGCGATGGCCTCCTGCATTCGCCCCTCGTAATGGGCCATGCGTTCCTGGGGCAGGCCGGGAAACTGCAAAAGAACATACACGCAAATGGCCACAGCCACCACAATGGTGCCCACCTTCTTGATGTAAACCCATGTGCGGTCAAAGGCCCTGCGCAACACACCGGTCAAAGTGGGCATGTGATAGTTGGGCATTTCCATGACAAAGGGCGCCGTCTCCCGGCCGTAGAGAATGGTCGAAGTGAGCAGCTTGGCGACGATCATGGCCATGATGATGGTGATGGTGGAGATGAACAGCATCACGTAGGACCTGTGGTTCGTGAAGTAAATGTTCACCAGCAGGGCGTAAAGGGGTATCTTGGCCAGACAGTTCATGTAGGGAACCGTGAGGATGGTGGCCAGGCGGGAACGCTCGTCGGGAATCCCCTTGGTGGCCATGATGCCCGGAACGGCACACCCTCCCGTAAAAACACCCCCCAGGATAAAAGGAAGGGTGGACTGGCCATGGAGCCCGAAGCTCTGAAACACCCGATCCAGTATGAAGGCGATGCGGGCCATGTACCCCGAATCTTCCAGGATGGCGATGAGGGCGAACAGGATCAGAAAAATGGGGACATAGTTCAACAGGGTGTTCACACTGTCCACCAGCCACAGGGGAAGGGTGCGGAACATGGTGTCCTGCAACAGACCGGGATCGGGAAGGAGACCCGCCACGGTGGCCCGAACCCAGGCCAGGGCGGGCCACGTGAGGAAGGTGAGTTTGTACCCCTGCACAATGGAAAGTTCGTAAATGAGATAAACGGTCAGCACCAGGAAAATGGGCGCCAGACCACGGTGCAGAAGAACGCGGTCGATTTTCTCGGAAGTGCGCACCGTGTACACGGCGGTCACTTCCACACATTGGTCCACGATGGAGGCGGCCACTTTGTCCCGGATTGAAACGATGTGATCGGCCGGTGACAGGTCCATTTCTTCCTGAAAGGATTCAATGGCCATGTCCACGGACTCAAGGACGCTCTCGGCCTCTTCGTGATGCTGCTGCACCAGCTTGCGGGCTTCCGAATCCCCCTCCAGCAGCTTGACGGCCAGCCAGCGCAGGGGCAGTCCCTGGGATAGGGCTTTGGAAGACCCCAGAAGGCTGGTGACGGCCACCACCTTGTCTTCGAGCTCTTCATAGAAGACCTGAAAACCGCCGGCGGGCTTCCCCTTCTCCTCTCGGCTCTCTTGAGCCGTTTTCCGGATGGCCTGGCGCAATTCTTCCTTGCCCCGTTTCTTGCGCCCAACGGTTGGAACGACCGTGATGCCCAGCAACTCAGAAAGTTTCTGGTGGTCCACCTTGCGGCCATTGGCTTCGGCCACATCCACCATGTTCAGGGCCATGACCACGGGAAAAGACATTTCCAAGACCTGGAACGTGAAATACAGGCCTCGACGCAGGCTGGAAGCGTCTATGACATTGACGATGGCATGGGGCTTTTCCTGAAGGAGAAAATCCCGGGCCACCCGCTCCTCCAGGGAATAGGACGTGAGGCTGTAGGTTCCCGGCAGGTCAACGATCTCCACGCGGCCTTCATCGTCGCGATAGCTGCCCGCTTTTTTATCAACTGTCACTCCGGGATAGTTGGCGATGTGCTGGCTGGCCCCCGTGAGCATGTTGAAGATGGTTGACTTGCCCGCATTCTGCTGCCCGGCCAGGCCAATGACGATGTTCTTTGTGTCGGAAGACATGACGACCTTTGAATGAAAATCAATTTACACAAAACATTTTCAGCAAACCCAACGGCCCTCTTTTTCGGGGAAAATCCAGTCAGGCAACGTGCACTTCAATCAATTCCGCCTCCCGCTTGCGCAGGGTCACGTAGTAGTCCCCTAGGCGCATCTCCAGAGGATCTCCCAAAGTGGCGCATCGCACCATTTCCACTTCCGCGTTGGGCACAAACCCCAGATCGAGAAGCCTCTGTCGAATGGCCCCATGGGCCATGTGGCGCCGGATACGGCAACGGCAGCCTTTGGGCACCTGCGTGAGAACCTGGCGGCCGTCGCTGCACGCCTC
>SLCH01000268.1 GCA_007125915.1 Syntrophobacteraceae bacterium | reverse complement strand
CCTGAAACCCTCTCCTGCAGCCGCTCACCCGTCACTCATGAAAGTTCTTTCCAAATCTTCGAACATCAAAACCTTTTTCTGCTTTCCTATCCCCGCGAAATTTTGCCTTTGAATCCATTCTCTGGTATACCTTTACTCGTTTTTCCCCCAAAGGGGAACCCCATTCCAGTTCCTGAAACTTTTCCGGAGGATTTTAAGATCCATGAGCAATGAGCCCAACAAAGTCATTTACTCCATGGTCAGAGTGAGCAAGCACCACGAGAAACGCCCCATTCTCAAAGACATCTCTCTTTCTTACTTTTATGGAGCCAAAATCGGAGTCCTCGGCCTCAATGGGGCTGGAAAGAGTTCACTTCTTCGCATCCTGGCGGGGGTGGATAAGGACTTCAACGGCAAGACGGTCCTCTCTCCAGGGCACACTGTCGGCTTTCTCGAGCAGGAACCCTCTCTCGATGCATCGGCAACGGTTCGGGAAGTGGTTGAGGAAGGCGTTCAGGAAGTTGTGGACCTCATGAACGAGTACAATGCCATCAACGAAAAATTTGCAGAGCCCATGTCACCCGAGGAGATGGACCGACTCATAGAGCAGCAGGGAGTGGTTCAGGAGAAGCTGGATGCTCTCGATGCGTGGGATCTGGACTCGAGACTTGAAATGGCCATGGATGCCCTGGGGTGCCCGCCAGGTGACACTCCTGTCAAAGTGCTGTCGGGAGGTGAAAAGCGTCGTGTGGCACTCTGCCGCCTCCTCCTTCGAAAACCTGACATTCTCCTCCTGGATGAACCCACCAACCACCTTGACGCCACAACGGTTGCCTGGCTGGAACAACACCTGCAACGCTACGAAGGCACGGTTATCGCCGTGACTCACGACCGCTATTTTCTGGACAATGTGGCAGGGTGGATTCTCGAGCTGGATCGGGGTGAGGGGATACCATGGAAGGGGAACTACTCGTCCTGGCTGGAGCAGAAAAGGATTCGCCTTCAGCAGGAAGAAAAATCCGAAAGCCAGCGTCAGAAGACCCTGGAAAGGGAATTGGAATGGATTCGAATGGCCCCCAAAGGCCGTCATGCCAAAGCCAAAGCAAGAATCAGCGCCTACGAACAACTCCTCTCTCAGGAAAACGAAAAACAAGCCCGGGACCTGGAGATTTACATTCCACCAGGACCCAGGCTGGGAAAGGTGGTCATCGAAGCCCAGAGCATCTCCAAGACCTATGGTGACCGAATCCTTTTCGAAGACTTGTCCTTCAACCTTCCCCCCGGAGGCATCGTGGGCGTCATCGGCCCCAACGGAGCGGGCAAGACCACTCTGTTCAGACTTTTCACGGGGCAGGAAACTCCCGACTCAGGGACCATTCGCCTGGGTGAGACGGTGAAGCTTGCCCATGTGGACCAAAGCAGAGAGGATCTCCCTGCGGACAAAACGGTCTGGGAGGTGATTTCTGATGGCGAAGACTCCATTCAGCTTGGCAATCGACAGGTGAACTCCAGAGCCTATGCGGCCCGATTCAATTTTCTGGGTGCCGACCAGCAGAAAAAGGTCGGCCTCCTGTCAGGTGGCGAACGCAATCGACTTCACTTGGCACGCATGCTCAGGTCCGGGGCCAACGTCATTCTTCTTGACGAGCCCACCAACGATCTCGACGTCAATACCATGCGCGCCCTTGAAGAAGCTCTGGAGTTCTTCGCGGGCTGTGCCGTCGTCATCAGTCACGACCGTTGGTTTCTGGACCGCATCGCCACTCATATACTATCCTTTGAGGGAGACAGCCAGGTGACGTGGTTTGAGGGGAATTACTCCGAGTATGAGAAAGATCGAAGGGCAAGGCTCGGCTCTGAGGCGGACCAGCCCCATCGCATCAAGTATCGCCATTTGACTCGAGCCTGAACCCGCACCTCATTCATCCTGGTGACGGACTTTTCCCACCGGTGCCAGGTAAACAGCAAACTCTTCCTGCCCATCGAGGCCAATGAGCTGGTCAAGCCGCTCCTGATCATAAGCGGCCACAGCGCAGGTTCCAGCCCCGATGGCTTCGCAGGCCAGGTAGAGGTTCTGGCACACGTGTCCCACATCCATGAGGATCACCCGATGGGCGGCCAGACCGTAGCGCCATTCCATGCGATAAGGAATGGTTGCCCACACCAGAGTCACCGCCGCGGAACCCACAAAACCCTGTCCCAGGCTGGCCCTGCTCAATCTTGACTCCATCCCTTCCACCTCTCCCAAAAAAAGAAGCTCATTGTGGAGGGGAAGGAATCGATACAGGGCTTTTTCCACCTGATCAACGGCACGCACAAAAAGGTAAGTTTCAAAACTGTGCCGGGCACCCGCTGAGGGAACAGTTCGCAGGGCCGTGCCCTCGTTCACTTTTCTTCGAATGCCTTGAGTGGACCACAAGAGAAATGAGAGCTCTTCCAGCGTAAGAGATGCTCCCGAAAAGCTGCGACGACTTTGGCGGGAAGCCATGGCCCCCAGGAGTTCCGGGTGACGAATGCACGACCGCCACAATGAGGGCGGAAGGAGACGGATTCGGGGTGCATCGGGATCGAAAGGCTTCTGCAATGGGGGAGGAGGAACGCCTCTGCTCTGATCAGTCATGGCGAAGTTGATTCTTTTTCGAAGAGAATCCTTCAAGAAATCGCGATGAAAGTTCAGCCTGGAATCTTCCATGGTTTCCCTCCTCTCCCTGGGGCACACCAGAATTGAAAGCCTCGGCCATGAGGCGTAGAGTCCGTCCGACCCAAAAAATTTGGGGAACGCAAAGGTTCCCCGTCGCTGGGCACGGATGCGAGGCCGAACGGGCTGGACCAGGCCTTTCCAAAGGGAAGGGCTGCCTCGGCTGGTTCAAAGGCCGTGAGAACGGACATAGGGTTTTTTACTGGGTGGTTCCCTTCTGACTGTCCTTATAGAAATTTATGAGGAAGTCCGCATCTTTAGGTGAAAGGTCATAGCGCATAACAGCTTCTTGAATCAATTTTTGAAGGGGTTTGTCCTTTTTCTCGTCCAAATGGTCGGATATCCATTTGATGGCCCTGCGAAGACCTTCCCCTTCAGGACTGATGCCACTCATGTTCTGAAACTCCTTTCTTCAACGGAGCACGTGGGCCTCCAAGAAGAACTGACCCGGCTTTGCACCCGTGTCCTCTTCACACCCAAATGTCCTTCGCTGCAAAATACCGGCTCGCAACTGAAAATGCATGTGTTTCCGAAAGTGCCTCATGGATCGAACCACATTTATACCTGAAATTGTGGGAAAAAAAACTCAAAATCTAGCTTCACCGATCTTCCGCCAGCTCTCAACCATTGTCACATCAACGTCCCGTGTCCGTCACTCCCGCTTCCTCAAAAGTCTTGATTTCCCTGAGAACCTTTGCTCCTGCATCAACAATGGTCATGGCCAGAGCTGAGCCCGTGCCCTCCCCAAGCCTCATGTCCAGATCGAGTATGGGGCGGGACTCCAAGAGTTCGACCATGGTGGCATGCCCCACTTCTTTGCTT
>SLCH01000147.1 GCA_007125915.1 Syntrophobacteraceae bacterium | reverse complement strand
TCATGAGTTCAGGGTCGCGCGCGCAGGATGGCTTCATTTCCTCGGGAGTTGCATCACGAACGCCCTTGATTTCAATGTCGAACTCGGCTGAGGTTCCAGCCCTGGGGTCGTTGAAATCGGCCAGAATGGTTTTCTCCCGCACCTCCTTCACCAGAAACTGCACCAGGGTCTTTTTTTTCATTTCACGGTACATCTTTCCTTCGGCCAGCCGCTCCTCCTTGTAATCTTCCCGCGGAAGCTCCCGAACAAGTTCCGGATCGGGATGGCCAAAAATTTCTTCGGGAGGGACATGCACCGTGAATCGATCGCCACAGGTTTTGTTCATGATGGCCGATTCCACGGATGGGTACTGGACATCCACTCCAAGAACGAATCGAACCGTCTGGGGAGGAAGTTCCGCCGTTTCACCGTGAGCGTTGGTCGTTCGAATGGAGTATTGGATGGTGACCAGGGAGCATTCTTTGGCGTGCTGCATAATGTGGTTTCTCCTTATTTTCGAATTATTTTATCAAATATACTAAGTTTTTTACAGGCCGTGTCAATAAAGCTTGCCCTTCGAGGGCTTTGCCTGTAAGCAAAGACTGGTTTGAGAATCAAGTGTGGAAAAGTTGATGAAAAGAGGTTCCTTGGTGAACCTTAACCTATTAAAATAACTGTCTATAGTTCAGTGAATGACGGTGTTTAGAAAAATTTTTGCCTGGAATCGTGTCGTCCTGAAGCGCTTTTTCTGCATCAGAGGGTTTCAGAAGATCGATGCCCATGAGTCAGGCGCCACCATCTGAATCTTTTCTGCTCCCGAGTCAGTGCGTCATGTCTGGTCTGGATTCGAGAAAAAAAAATACCGCCCGTCATGAATTTAAAAATCTATCCCGTTTTCCCGGTCTTTTCCATGGTGTTTATACGCGGCATGGGGGAGTGAGCCCTCCACCCTTCGACTCGCTCAATGTGAGTTGGAACGTGGGGGATGAGGAGGTGCGGGTGCGCAGCAATCTTGTCAAAATTCATGATGAAATGGGCGTTGATTTTCTTGTGAGCAGCCCTCAGGTCCACGGGAATGAGGTGCACGTCATCCATGAGGCAGCCATTGCTTCTTACGGCAATCGCCATCCCGTTTTGCTCACTCCCCCCGGCGACGCCCTGGTGACCCGTCTCAAGGGAGTGGGGCTGCTCATCAAGGTTGCCGACTGCCAGTCCATACTTCTTCTGGATCCCGTGAGCGAAACCATCGCCAATGTGCATTCGGGATGGCGGGGAAGCGTTGCAGGAATCGCGAAAAAAACCGTCTCGCTCATGGTTGAACGATTCGGCGCCGACCCACCCAGCATGCTGGCAGCCGTCGGTCCATCCCTGGGGCCCTGCTGTGCTGAATTTGTCAATCATGAGCGGGAACTTCCCAAATCCTTTCTGGACTTTCAGGTGCGGCCCAACCACTTTGATTTCTGGGCCATCACCCGCCGGCAGCTCATGGATGAGGGATTGAAATTGGAAAACATTGAAATTGCCGGCCGCTGCACCGTGTGCGAAAAAGACAACTTCTTTTCGTACAGAGGTTTGGGCGAAACAGGCCGATTGGCTTCCGTCATTGGATGGAAGGCTGTCCGCTGACTGGGGTGAGCCCCCCGTTCAGAACTTTCGAGGGAGAAAACAGGACCGCATGATGAAAATCATGGAGGATGCGAGGGTTTTGAGCCAGGAGAAGGTCGCTTTTCAGACCCATCTCCTGCGGTTGAGTGCCGAGCGCATTTCCCGGGAAGCTCGCCTGGGGCAATTTCTCATGCTTCAGGTGAGAGACGGCACAGATCCTCTGCTGCGGCGCCCCTTCTCTTTTCACCGCATCGATGGGGAACAGGGGATCATTGAAATTCTCTACCGCGTCGTCGGGCGGGGGACATGGTGCCTTTCCCGGTGCGAAAGGGGCGATCACGTGGGGATCATAGGACCCCTCGGGAATGGCTTCCAGCTGCCGGAGTGTGATCCTGCTCCCGTGGTGGCGGTGGCGGGGGGCATTGGGATCGCTCCCATGTTGCAGCTCCTGGAAAAACTGGCTCAGTGGATGGGCCTTGAAGGCAGAAAACGCGGGATTCACCTCTTCTAC
Source organism: Syntrophobacteraceae bacterium (assembly GCA_007125915.1). Classification (GTDB taxonomy): domain Bacteria; phylum Desulfobacterota; class Syntrophobacteria; order Syntrophobacterales; family Syntrophobacteraceae; genus SLCH01. The sequence goes on along the minus strand of SLCH01000147.1, from coordinate 1,408 downwards.
GGCGTGAGGACCGCGGAAGAATTCATTCCCGAGACGGCGCTTGACACTCTTGGCATCACCGTTCACTGGAGCACCGACGATGGGACCAAAGGTCATGAGGGATTCGTGACGCGGCTCCTGGAAGACACCACGCGCCGGGAGAAGATCAAGCCCTGCGCTGTCTACAGCTGTGGACCCCTGGCCATGCAATACCATGTGGCAAAGTGGGCCCTGGAGAACGCGGTTCCATCGCAGCTCTCCCTGGAGTCACTGATGGCCTGCGGCATTGGCGCATGCCTCGGCTGCGCCCTTCCGGCGGTGAACCGGGCAGCCCCCCAGGAAGATCATTACTTGCATGTTTGTAAAGACGGACCTGTTTTCAAGGCGGAAATGATCCAATGGCACAAAATTCAAACGCACCCGGCCAATCCCCCGATCTTTCTGTACAGCTAGGGCCTCTTCGCCTGCGCAATCCCGTCATGGTGGCTTCGGGAACCTTCGGGTACGGGGAAGAATACGAGGATTTCCTGGACCTGGACCGCCTGGGCGCCATCGTGGTCAAGGGCATTTCTCTCAAGCCAAGGCCCGGAAATCCTCCTCCCCGCATTGTGGAAACCGCCGCGGGAATGATCAACGCCATCGGCCTGGAAAATGTGGGCGTGGATGTTTTTCTCAAATCCAAGCTGCCCCGTCTGCAGCGCTGGCAGGTGCCCGTGGTGGTGAACATTTTCGGGAACACTCTGGAAGAATATGCCCAACTGGCGGCAAGCCTCGATGGTGTCCCGGGCATTGCAGCCCTGGAAATCAACATCAGTTGCCCCAATGTGAAGGAAGGGGGCATGGTTTTCGGCACCGACCCCCTCATGGCCGCCAGGGTTGTCCAGGCGGTGCGCCATGCCACCGCTCTTCCCCTCATCACCAAGCTGACACCCAACGTCACGCGCATCGGCGACATCGCCCGCGCCACGGTGGATGCGGGGAGCGACATGCTGTCGTGCATCAACACGGTGGCGGCCATGGCCGTTGACGTATTTTCCCGAAGACCTAAACTCGCCAACGTGATGGGGGGGCTCTCGGGGCCTGCGGTGAAACCCATCGCTCTGCGCTGCACCTGGGAAGTCCTTCAGGAGGTGCGCTGCCCCGTCATCGGCATTGGGGGCATCTCCACTGCCACAGATGCCCTTGAATTCCTTCTTCTGGGAGCCAGGGCCGTGCAGGTGGGGACGGCCAATTTTGTGAATCCTTCCGTCACCACCCAAATCTTAGAGGGCATTGAGCGATTTCTGCGCGTGGAGAAAGTGGACCGCCTGGAGGACTACATTGGGACCCTCAACACCCATTGCCTCTTCCCCTTTGCGGAAATCGCCTGTGAACTGACAGACCTTCCCTGATCAATCCATGGCGCCTTCAGGGACCGTGACTCACTGGT
>SLCH01000263.1 GCA_007125915.1 Syntrophobacteraceae bacterium | reverse complement strand
GTTCAACGATGGCGCTTGCAAGGGGAACCACGTAGGTCATGTTGGGGTCCACGGCGTCACACACGAGCACCTCTCCATGCCTGAATTCTCTCAGGTTGGAGCTGTGCTCGATGACGCGCGCCCTGCCTCGGGCAATGCCCGGTCCTGCGGGTTGTCCCACCAGTTGCCGAGGTTTAATGCCAGGCGAAGTTTGCGGCGAAGACCCGGCCGGTGATGGCGACGGTTGGAGTGAGGGAATCTCATTCAGGGACTTTTTGATTTTTTCCAGGGTGGGCTCATCCAGTTCCAGTTTCCCATGGGTTTCCATTCTCTTTCTGGCTTCCATGAGAGCTGCGATTTTCAGGGATTCCATGCGCGACAGGTGAATATTGTCATCGTCACGCAGCCGATAGCTGGCACGGCCCAGGTCGAGGAGGTCCCTTGCCCTTTCCAGTTCATCTTCGGAAAATTTGCTCAGAAACTCTTTTTTCAGATCCGCCGTGTCATCGCGGTTCAAAAGTTTTGACTGGAGAGGGCGGGCAGCCAGTTCCAGAATGATTCGCATGAGACCATCGGGGCCTTGAGTGCACTGAACAACACCCGTCACAGGGCAGGACAGGTCGCCGAAACGATTCATGAATTTCTCAACGGACTCCAGGAACTCAGAAGGCGCTTCCCCGTAGCGGCCTTCCCTCAGAAGGGATGCAAGGTCCTTTTGCTGGCGAACCATGGTGGCCATTCTTTCCAGTTCGTCATTGCGCTGAAGGCTTTCCAGGTTTGAATTGCCCAGGAGCCTGAGGAATTCGTAAGGGTCCGAAGGCCGCATGGTGTCGTTGTAGACCTGTCCGAAAAGTCTCATGCCATGGGCAAAGGGAATGAATTCGTCCCAGTATACCTTGACCCACTTCCTTTCCACACTCTGCCTGCGCTCGATTTCCCCGGCCAGCTCTGCATCCGAAAGTTCCAAAAGGGGCAGGCCGGCCATGACTTCATATTCCCCGATCATGGCGGGAATGAGAACCTCTTCGATGCGAAGGCGCAGCCTCTGCAAATTTTCAAAGCTTCTGCGCAAAGACAAATACCATTTCCGCTGATCTTTTTCTGATTCCCGGGGAAGGGTGGTGATGGGGCGGGACTGAAGAACAACGATCTTATCCTCGTGAAGGGTCCATTCCACATCCTGCGGACTTCCCATGGAGTTTTCGACTCGAAGGGCCAGATGCACCAACCTCTGCACCTGGTTTTCCTCCAGTGGAGGAGATAAGGCGAGATTCTCCGGAAGCTGAACCGCTCTGACGCCCTTGCCCACAGGCATGAAGTATCTTTTCCGCTCCGGTGCCCGGCGGGAAACAATGCGCTTGCCGGCGCGGTCAATGAGCCATCGGTCAGGCTCGATTTCGCCATCCACAAGTCCCTGGTTGAGACCATGAACGGCTTCCACAACCACCTGGGAGGGATCAGTAGGGTTGCGGCTGAAGACGACTCCAGAGCAGGCGCCGTGAATCAGTTCCTGAATGAGCACAGCCATGCTGCTCTTGTGGACTTCAAGGCCCAGCTCCTGGCGGTACAGGAGCGATGCATCGGACCATAGGGATGCCCAGACCGATTTTATGCGTTCCAGTATGGCGTCGGCACCATGCACGTTGATGAACGACTCATGAAGTCCCGCAAAGGAGCTTGCGGCTGAGTCTTCCTGGGGGGATGAAGACCTCACGGCCACCGGCTTTCGGGAAAAGTGGGAAACGAAAGCCTCTCGAAGGGATGCTTCCATGTCCTGGGGAAGGGACTTGTTGAGAAACATGCTGCGGATTCTCAGGCCCGCATCCCATACTTCCTCCCAACGCATTTCCTTGAAATCTTTTCGGTTCAGTTCCAGCAAAATGCGTTCGCGCAAGCCCGTCTCTTCCACGAAGGCATCATACACCCCTGCGGGAACACACAGAGACTGGGGAATCTCAAATCCGCTGCGTTTCAGCCTTGAAAGAGCAAAGGCCTTGCCCCCAACGGCAAATTTATGGGAATCCTGAATTTCATCCAGGGTCACAAAAAAATTCATGGAACCACCTTCAATTGGAAAACCTCCTGAAAATGGTTCACAAGCAAATACTTCTGAACGCACACCTGAAGCAGTGCACAGCTCTCGGAACGCACAAACCCCTCCAGGTAAGGATGTTTTGTGAGGTAGAGACCATAAAGTTCCGGTGACTCCTTTTCATGAACCTCCTGCGCGACTCCAATGACGGTGACCGCCATGGCCTCATGGAAGTCCTTTTCCGTGTTGGAGCGGTTGTCCATGAGCAGGGAGACCCGCTGGTCCTTTGTGAGATTGTGGAATTTGCGGGTCGTTCGAGGGGTGGCGAAGAGAATGCTCAAAAGGTTCGCGGTGGCGGCGAAAGCCACCAGGCTTGAGTAGGGCTGACCCTGGTCATGGGTGGAGAGCACCGCCAGACGCTGGGACATGAGGAGTTCTTTCAGCTTTTCCTGCAAGGGGTTTGGGTGGGTCATTTTCTTTCAACTCACGGAAAAAAGAATCGTTTCCCCTTTTGAGAACAATGGGTTCACTGGGCGAAATTTCCCCGGAAGAGGGTCATCTATTTTTCTTTCCAGGTGGGGGCTCTTTTTCCAAGAAATGCGCCGATCCCTTCCTGGGCATCTTCTGATGAGCACAGGCGTGCGAAGACTTCATTCATGTATTCAAAGGCCCTGTAATATTCCATGTCCTCAGCGGCATAGAAGGCCTTTTTTGAGATCTGCAGCGCCAGAGGGCTCTTTTGCGCCAGAGTTGCGGCCCACTTGCGCGTTTCTTGCTCCAGGTCCGCATCGGGGACGACTCGATTGATGAGACCCATCTTCATGGCTTCCCCAGCTGAAATCAAGTCTCCATAGAAGAGGAGTTCAAGAGCTTTTTTTCTGCCAACGGAACGAGCCACGGGAACGACGGGCCCGACGCAGTTCAATCCCACATTGATGGCCGTGAGACCCAGGCGGGCCTTTTCACCGGCAATGGCCAGGTCTGCAGCAGCCACCAGGCCGGCTCCGTTTGCCGCGGCAACCCCATGGACCTGGGCGATGACCGGTTTGTTCATGCGGCTGATGGCAATGAGGGGATTTCCCATGTACTGAATCCATTCCCGGTATTCCTTCACGCTCTTGTTGGAGAAATTGCTGATGTCGATCCCGGCGCAGAACGCTTTGCCCGCTCCCTTGATGATGATGACGCGAGTGCGGTTTTCCAGGTCCAGATCCTCCAGAGCTTCATGCAGGGCTTTGGCTAGGGGAATGTCGAACGTGTTGAGATTTTCTGGACGATTGAGGGTTATTTCAGCAACAAAATCATCCCCGATTTCAACCATAAGGTTTTCATAGTGTCTCATGATGCTGGTCCTTCCGTTGTGGTGTGAATGTTTTTGGCCGAGGGCCACGGCTGATCCCAAGAATGACAACTTTTTGATGGAATTGCCAGTGGTTTCAGGTTTGGAACTCATTTGGGCTGGACCTGCTGATCTTTGCATGTTCTTTTTCTTGGCTGCCCATAGATAAATTTTATCATGTATATTGCCGGGCAGGT
>SLCH01000227.1 GCA_007125915.1 Syntrophobacteraceae bacterium | reverse complement strand
TGGCCTGTGGTCCCAAAACGGCCTCGAGGTTGAAGCGGCTGCTGCCCCATGCGCACATCACCATGATCGAGCGGGGAAGTGTGATTTCTTACGGAGCCTGCGGCTTGCCCTATTATGTGGAAGGCATGTTTTCCGACATTGAAATGCTGTGTCAGACCCCCGTGGGGATTTCCCGGAATGCTCCTTTTTTTGAAAAAGTCAAAGGATTCGAAGCTCTGACACGCGTGGAAGCTCTGCGCATCAACCGTCTGGCCAAAACAGTCACGGTGAAATATCTGGACAGGGGTGTGGAGGAGGATCTTCCCTACGACAAACTGGTGCTTGCCACGGGAGGTCGGGCCCTTAAGCCCCCTTTTGCCATGGAAGAACTGGAAAATGTTTGGTTCATGCGCCACCCCGATGATGCAGCAGGGATGGTGCACAAAATAGAAGGGGACAGGCTCAGAAAAGCGGTTATCATAGGCGCTGGATACATTGGAGTGGAGATGGCGGAAGCCCTGGTTCGGCGAGGGCTGGAAGTGAGTGTGGTGGAGGCTCGCTCCCACATTCTTCCCCAGTTTCTCGATGAAGACATGGCTTTATGGGCTGCCAGGCACTTGAAGCAGAAAGGCGTCAATCTCCTTTTGGGAGAAAATGTGGTGGGGCTGGAAGGCAAGTCTGGCCGCATCGCACAGGTGAAGACAGAAAATACCCGCCTTTCCGCAGACCTGGTGCTCATCTCCATCGGGGTTTGCCCCAATGACCACCTGGCGAGGGATGCGGGTCTGGAGTGCTCCCCCCGTGGAGGAATTTTCATCAACAGCCACTGCCAGACGAGCGATTCGGAGATTTACGCTGGTGGAGACTGCGTGCTCAACCACCATGTGGATCCCATAATGCGCTCTCCTCTATATGCACCTCTCGGTTCCACATCCAACAAGCACGGTCGCGTCATCGCCAACCACATTGCTGGTATTTCAACACCTTATTCGGGCATCACGGGAACGGGAATCTGCCGTGCCTTCGACATCACCATAGGCCGCACGGGATTCACGGAGAAGCAGGCACGGGAACTGGATGCGAACGTGGAAACGGCCATTTGGGCCGGGCCGGACCTGCCCCATTATGTGCCTCAAAGCAAGCCCGTCATCATCAAGGTGGTGGCTTCCGGGCGAAGCCGAAAGCTTCTGGGGGTCCAGGTGGTGGGCATGGGCGACGTCTCCAAGCGGCTGGACATTGCCTCCACAGCTCTTTTCTTTGGCGCCACTGTGGATGAGGTGGGGGACCTGGACCTGGGTTATGCTCCACCTTATGCGCCTCCCATAGATCCCATCGCCGCCGCAGTCCATCTCATGGCCAACAAGCTCGATGGATTGGCTGCGGGAATATCTCCCGTAGAAGCCATGGGCCGCATGAACAGGGGTGATTCCCTTTTGCTTCTCGACGTGCGCACTCCCGCGGAATATGCCGCCATGCAGCTTCCCCATGAAGTGGTGCACATCCCTCTCGGCGCCCTGAGAGAGCGCATGCATGAACTCCCCAGGGACCGGGACATTCTGGCTTTCTGCAAGGTGAGCATGAGAGGCTACGAAGCACAGCGCATTCTCAATGCGGCGGGCTTTGAGAGGGTCTTTTTCATTGAGGGCGGCCTTGTGGGGTGGCCTTATGAGGTGCATGTGCCCTGAAGTCCTCTTCCTGGTCCATTGAGAAACTTTTACCCCCCGTTTTCTGAAAAGCATCCAGTCACGAAAGAAAAGTTCAGTCCATGATGAGCCGGGCTTTCACCCGGCTTTTTTTGTGATTTTGCCCGTGGAATGTGGCCGCTTTTTCCACAAAAGATGTCACAATGGGGATCAAAGGCTTTATATTGTTTTTCATGTACTGTCGGATTGCGTGCAGTTCAGTGTGTCAGGCTGAATCTTGAGTGACGTGAGTCACGAACCCCTCCGTCCCATCACCCAGAAAGGAAGGGAGAAACAATGCCGAGGAAAGACATCACTCTTCCCTACAAAATTCAGTATTTGTCCATTTTGGATGAAAATGGAAAAGTGGACAAAAAACTGGATCCCGACCTGCCCGAAGAACTCCTCATGAAAATTTACCGTGCCATGGTTTTGAGCCGCAAATTCGATGAGCGCTTGTTGACGCTGCAGCGGCAGGGCAAAATCGGCACCTTTGCCCCCAGCAAGGGGCAGGAGGCTCAGATCGGGGCTGTGGCCATGCTGGAACCCGATGACTGGCTGTGCCCCTCGTTCCGTGAAATGCCGGCGGAACTGTGGCGCGGCAAGAAAATGGACACCATACTCTCCCTTTACGGCGGATACAATGAAGGGGGAGAAATCCCCGAAGATGTCAACAACCTCCCCGTGTCCATACCCGTCGGGAGTCAGACTCTGCATGCCGCAGGCATCGCTTATGCCATCAGGTATAAAAAACAAAAGCAGGTGGCCATGGCCTTTTTCGGGGATGGAGCCACATCCGAAGGTGACTTTCATGAAGCTTTGAACTTTGCCGCCGTCTTTCAGGTTCCCGCCATTTTCATCTGCCAGAACAACCAATGGGCCATATCCGTGCCCCGATCCCATCAAACCCGCTCCAAAACTCTCGCTCAAAAGGCCCTGGCCTACGAAATGCCCGGAATACAGGTGGATGGCAACGACGTTCTTGCCGTCTATGTGGCAGCCAAAGAGGCAGTTGACAGGGGACGGTCGGGAGATGGCCCCACTTTCATCGAATGTGTCACCTACCGCATGTCCGTGCACACCACGGCGGACGATCCCAAGAAATACCGGTCCGAGGAGGAAGTGGAAGCCTGGGTGAAAAAAGATCCCATCACCCGTTTTGAAAAGTACCTTCGAGATAGGAACCTTATCGATGATGAACAGGTCAAGGCCATTGAAGAAGAGGTGAGCGGCGAGATCAAAGAAGCTGTGGCACGATGGGAAGATTTCACCAAAAAGACTCCCGATCCCCTTGCCATGTTCGATCATCTTCTGGAGGAACTGCCACCCTATGTGGAACAACAGCGGGAAGAACTGAAAGGGGAACTGGCCCAGAGGAAGGGAGGGAATTGAATATGGCTAAGATGACAATGGTTCAGGCCATCAACCTGGCGCTCATGCAGGAAATGGAAAAAGACGACGACGTCATGGTCCTGGGTGAGGATGTGGGAAAGGATGGAGGCGTTTTCAGAGTGACCGACGGACTTTTGGACAAGTTCGGGGCCGAGCGCGTCATGGACACTCCCCTGGCTGAATCGGGCATCGCAGGGTTTTCCATTGGAATGGCTCTTCATGGATTGAAGCCCGTTTGCGAAATGCAGTTCTCCGGTTTCAGCTATTACGCAATGCACCAATTGGAAGCTCACGCGGCACGGCTTCGGGGGAGGTCTCTGGGGCGCTTTCATGTGCCCATGGTCCTGCGGGCTCCTTATGGAGGCGGAGTGAGGGCTCTGGAGCATCACTCGGAAAGTCGCGAAGCCTATTTTGCCCACACACCGGGACTCAAGATGGTGATTCCCTCCACACCCCGAAATGCCAGAGCTCTGTTGGTGAGTGCCATTCGAGATCCCGACCCCGTGATCTTCTTCGAGCCAAAAGCTCTCTA
>SLCH01000153.1 GCA_007125915.1 Syntrophobacteraceae bacterium | reverse complement strand
TGAGCATCTGGTCCCGCCCCACGATGGCCACGTTGTTTTCCGCGTTGCAGGCCACGACGCAGGCTCCGCAGCCCACGCAGCGGTCCAGGTCGATGACCATCGCCCACCGGTAGTCCACATGGTCGTGGGGTGGATAGAAGTCTTTGGCGGGGTCGTATCCTTCGGAAAGGGGCAGATACAGGTGGGGCCGGGCGCCTTTGGCCAACCCCTCCTGGTGCTCCCTGAAAGGCATGGCCTGCGCGAATCCTCGCCCATGCTGGTAGATGCTTCCGTCCACGTGGGCCAGGGGGATGTTCCGCCCATGTTTTTCCAGGGATACCTTGAAAGCTTGCCGCGCCATGGCTCCATCCCTGTCGTCGGTCTGTGAAGACAGGAGATGAAGGGGGTGGCCGTACTGGATGACGGCGTACCGGCCGTATCCCTCGTGGCCCTGCCCGATGGGAATGGCCACGGTGTGGGGAGGAACGCTTGGAAGAGGAAGGGCCGGCGCATGGGTTTCCCCGTGGGGGGATTGAATGCGGAGAAGATCCCCTTTGGCAATGTTCATCCTTCGAGCTGTGTCCGGATTGATCTCCACCCACACTCCCCAGGTGACCTGAGACACGGGGTCGGGGAGTTCCTGAAGCCATGGGCGGTTGGCCCCACGGCCGTCAAAAAACTGCACCGTGGGAAAAAGGGCACAGTGCAGCCCCTCCGAAGACTCCTGCGTTCGAAAGGCCCTTTGAAAGGAAAAGGAAAGGGTCTTGCGGGGGGGCGCCTTTGCCCCCTGGTCTCGAGGCGGCCAGATTCCCCCGCGCCTCAGGGACTGCTGCCAGTATTCCCGGGGGGACACTTGAGGTGCCTCCTGTTCTCCCGCGTTTTGCACAGCGCCCTGAAGCACCTGCTGAAAGCTTTCCGCGGGGAACGCGTGGACGCCTTTCACCTGGCGCCCCACCGAGAGGAGGATGTCGCCCAGGTGCCGCGTGTAAAATACAGGCCCCATGACGGGCTGCATGAGCCCTCGAATTCCCTCGCGGGGAACGTGGTCCCCCCACGATTCGAGGGGGGTGTGAGTGGGCAGGACCCAGTGCGCATGGCGGGAAGTGTCGTCGGGAGCGCTGGTGAAGCTCACCACCATGGGAACTTTTTGGATGGCCTCTTCAAATTTCCACGACCGGGGCAAAAAGAAAGCGGGATTGGCATTGTGCACCAAAAGGAGATCTATGCCGCCCCTTTGCATGCGGGTCGTGAGCTCCTGCATGCGGCGGGATGAGTCGCAGACTCCCAGGGATGAGGCTTGCCCGAAGTCAATGGTTTTCATGCTCCCTTCCCGCACAAGGCAGAGAAGATTGGCGGCCACGGCCGTTTCCAGGCTGTGGGGCGAGGCAAAGGAAAGCCCTTGGGCCAGGGCGAGAGGGGCCTCTGCCTGTGCAAAGGCCAAAGCGACCTGTTGGAGGAGGCTTTTTGCGATCCCCGTTTTTTCCAGGATGGTTTCCAGGGGAATTTCATGGACGGCGGCCAGCAGCTGTCCCCCCAGTCTTCCGGAAATCTCGCCCGGGGTGACATGTGCCATGGCCAGCTGGAGAATGCCCAGGGCTGCCAGGTATTCATGGCCTGGAGCCACAGGTATCCAAATGTCTCCATTGGCCGCCGTCAGAGAATGGCGGGGACCCACATGAACGAAGACATTCTTTCTGCCGTCAAGGGGCGTTCTGAACCGGGCGAACCCTCGGGCGTGCTCCACGTTGGACAGCCAGGTTTCCAGGAATCCGGCTCCAAAGGACAAGAGAAAATCCGCTTCATGAATGCGGTAATGGGGTATGATTCCAGCACCGAAGACGATGCGGTTGGCTTCCTTGAGGGGTTCGTAGGCAAAGGGCTCGTAGACCCAAGGAGGAGGAGCTCCCATCTGGGACAGCCAGTGATGGGTCAGGCTTTCCAGGGTTCCCGTCTGCAGGTCGGAGATGAAGGCGATGCGCTGACCTCTCCCCTGTTTCACCATCCTGGTCAACTGCTCTGCCAGGGCGGCTTCAGCTTCATCCCAGGGGCGGGGTTCCCACCGGTTGCGCCGGACCTTCGTCATGGGTTCCCTGAATCGGTCCGGGTTGTAAAGGCCGTGAAGGGCGGCCTGTCCCCGGGCACAGAGCGCGCCCTCATTGATGGGGTGCGAAGGGTTCCCTTCCAGCTTGATGATGCGGCCGTCCCTGTTTTTGGCAAGGACCCCGCAACCCGCCGGGCATTCCCTGCAGGTGGTGGCGTACCAGGTGGATTCACCGGGAATGAGATCTTCGGGTGGGGAAATGTAGGGGACGAGGGTGCGGTTCGACTCCGACGAACAACCCATGGCGGCGGTGGTTCCCGCCAAGCCCATGATTTTTAAAAAGTCCCGCCGATCAAAGCCTGCCATCGATTGGTTCCTGATTGACGAATATGAAAATGGGAAGATCTTTTCTCACGAGAATAGAAGGAACACCCGTTTGCCTCAAAAAGAGAGATTCAGTCCCCATGAGTTGAAATTCAACGCCGGGAGAAAATGTTTTGCTTCTTTGAACAGAGAGACCTGTTCAAACAGAGTTGAAACGAAGGGTTTTCTGCTTCGAATAAAAACGGAAAAAGAGGAACATCAAAGTTTCGACAGTCTGCGTGACGCCGGGAAAATAATAGGGGATGGATTCGGGAAACACAAATGAAAACTGGCCGCTCCTTCAGCAGCTTTGGGAACGGTTCCAAAAAGTGCCTGCATTTTCAGGTCCTGAGCACTTTTACCTGGAATCTTGAGCCCTTAATATGGAAAAGGATGAAGGCTTTCCTGTTGACAGGGGAAAATGCCAATTGTTTCCGGACGGATTGCATGAACCGGAGAATGCGTGATAAGTAGATTGCCAGAAGAGATCCAGAAGAGATTGGGAAAAGAAGGGTCTTCACAAGGGGATTACCGTTGAGTGACCGTGTGATCTCCTCCTGGGCCCGGCGGAATGAAGCTGATTTTCGAGGGAGAACCTTTCTTTCTGAGGCGCGTTAATTGAGACCAGGCAGAGGAAACCACCATCGTCGGATTATGTGAAGGGAGCAGTGAATCATGCGCGAGTTCCAGCGGGAGGATTTGGCCAATTACAATGGAAAAGATGGAAAGCCCGTCTACATCGCTCACGGGGGAAAGGTCTATGACGTCACGGAGAGCAAGCTGTGGAAGGATGGGCTGCACATGCGGCGTCACCATGCGGGCGGGGATCTGAGCGTCGACCTTCAGGCGGCTCCCCATGGAGAAGAAGTGCTGGAAAGGTATCCCCAGGTGGGTGTCCTCAAGGAAGGGTCCCATGGGTCTTTCCAGGAGCTGCCGGAGGTGGTGGCTCGTTACCTGAATCGTTATCCTTTTCTGCAGAGGCACCCTCATCCCATGACCGTGCACTTTCCCATCGTGTTTTCTCTCTCCGCGGTGGCTTTCACGATCCTTTATCTCATCACGGGCGTGAAGTCTCTGGAGGTGACGGCGCTGCACTGCCTCGCCGGCGGGGTGCTTTTCATGCCCGTCGTCATGGTGACGGGTCTTTTTGCCTGGTGGGTCAATTACATGGCCAAGCCCAGCAAAGCCGTGCATGTGAAGATACTGGCCTC
>SLCH01000216.1 GCA_007125915.1 Syntrophobacteraceae bacterium | reverse complement strand
GCGGACGCAGTGCAGGCAAAGGGAGGAACGCCCCACCTTCAGCCCTTCAATATCTCGGACCCCGATGCGGTCAAGGAAGCTTTCAAAAGCATCAGCCAAACCCATGGAAGGCTGGACGTTCTCGTGAACAACGCCGGCATCACTCGGGACAACTTGCTGGCCCTCATGAAACTGACGGAATGGGACGCAGTCATCGACACCAACCTCAAGGGCGCCTTTCTTTGTTCTCAAGCAGTGGTGAAAACCATGATGCGGCAAAAATACGGGCGCATCATCAACGTCACTTCTGTGGTGGGAGTCACCGGAAACGCCGGGCAGGCCAATTACGCCGCGGCCAAGGCGGGCATCATCGGCTTCACCAGGTCCCTGGCGCGGGAGCTCATTTCCAGAAACATCACGGTCAATGCCGTGGCACCGGGCTACATCGAGACGGACATGACTCATGAACTCCCCGAGAAAGCCCGAAAGCTCCTCATAGACCAGATCCCCGCCGCCCGCATTGGAACCCCCGAGGAAGTGGCATCTGCCGTCGCCTATCTGGCCTCTTCCGAAGCATCGTACATCACCGGCCAGGTCATTCATGTGAACGGGGGCATGTTCATGGGGTGATTCCCTTCCTGGTCGGCTCCAAGTTGCCACTGCCATCGGCTGCGTTCGTGGGGGAAAGGTTGCCTCCACTTCATCAGTAAGGAATGCTGGGAGAATCAAATGGAATCCAAACCACCTCGTCGAGTTGTTGTCACAGGAATAGGCCTGGTGTCTCCTGTGGGAATAGGCGTTGAAGAAAACTGGTCCAACCTGCTGGCGGGAAAATCCGGCATCGGCCCCATCTCCAGCTTCGATCCAACGGATTGCGCCTCAAAAATAGCCGGAGAAGTGAAGAATTTTCACCCTGAGGACTTCATTCCCAAAAAGGATCTTCGCAAGATGGATCCTTTCCTCTGTCTGTCCCTGGGAGCTTCGCGCCAGGCCTTCGAAGACAGCGGGCTGAAAATTTCCGACGAGCTGTCTCCCCGAGTGGGAGTGTTCATGGGCTGCGGCCTCGGTGGTCTCAACACCATCGAAGATACACACAAAACCCTTTTGGCCAACGGAGCCAAGCGCGTGAGCCCCTTTTTCATTCCCATGCTCATCGGCAACATGGCCCCCGGTCTCATCTCCATCCACCACAACGCCCGGGGCCCCAACCTGGCCGTGCAGACCGCCTGCGCTGCGGGCACTCATGCTGTGGGACAGGCCTTTCACATGATACGAAGCGGAATGGCGGACGCTATGGCAACGGGTGGCGTGGAGTCGGTGGTGACGCGTTTGTGCGTGGCGGGGTTCAGTGCCATGAGAGCCCTCTCCACGCGAAACGATGAACCGGAAAGGGCTTCCCGCCCATTTGAAAGAGACCGCGACGGCTTCGTGCTGGGTGAAGGGGCTGCCGTTCTGATTCTTGAAGAGCTCCAGATGGCTCTCGAGCGAGGTGCAAAAATTTACGCGGAAATCGTTGGTTTTGGAGCTTCAGGGGACGCCTATCACATGGCCGCGCCGGCCCCGGAAGGAGAAGGGGCTGCCCGATGCATGTGGGCGGCCCTTGAAGACGCCGGCATTGAGCCTCACGAGGTCCAATACATCAACGCTCACGGCACTTCAACGGATCTCAACGACAAATATGAGACTCAAGCCATCAAGACGGTCTTTGGCGAACACGCCTACAAGATGGGAGTCAGCTCCACCAAGTCCATGACCGGCCATTTGCTGGGTGCCGCAGGGGGGGTGGAAGCAGCCTACACGGTTCTGACCCTCGAAAGCGGGATCATGCCGCCCACCATGAATTATGACCACCCCGACCCGGACTGCGATCTGGATTATGTGCCCAACAAGGCCCGAACTGCCCCGATGGAAATTGCACTGTCCAACTCTTTTGGTTTTGGGGGAACCAATGGAACACTCGTTTTCAAAAAGTGGTCGGGCAAATAGGTTGGGAACAAAATGATGACCCTGATTTTCAAAATTTTTACAGTGCATTATGATATTCAGGCAAAACCCTTGCGCCTGCCGCAGGGTTGAGCTGCACCGATGGGCATGGGGAAAAGGCACACCCATAGAAAGTTTCCACGCGCCATTGGCTCCTTTGGGGCGCAGGATTTCACACATTGTCCACAGCGGAATGAAAGCTCATATGAAGATCATCATTGGATGCGACCATGGCGGCTATGAACTCAAGGAAAAAATTCTTCCTCGACTCAAAGCGCTCAACCATGAAATCGAAGACATAGGCACCCACAGCACGGAATCGGTGGATTACCCCACCTATGCGGTCCAGGTCGCCAGGGCCGTGGCCGATGGCAGAGCCGAGAGAGGCATTCTTGTCTGCGGCAGCGGAATCGGCATGTGCATTGCGGCCAATCGGACTCCCGGTGTTCGGGCCGTACAGATTTCCGAGCCCTTCGCCGCCAGGATGAGCCGCCGCCACAACGACAGCAATATTTTGTGCCTTGGAGGACGGTTCCTTGGCCTGGACATGGCCATGGAAATCCTGGAAACCTGGCTCAATGAGCCCTTCGAGGGGGGCCGTCACCAGAAACGCGTGCAGATGATCGAAGCATCCAGCCATCCCCAAGGGGGTGAAACCACCTGATGGATGACTTCAACTCCATTTACGGTTCAACATGCATGAAAGGTTAACGGAATGTCCCACATTGAGCGCGTAGACCCTGAAATTGCACGACTCATCTCACTGGAAGCTCAGCGTCAAAAAGGCAAGATTGAACTCATTGCTTCGGAAAATTTCGTGAGCGAAGCGGTGCGTGAAGCTCAGGGATCCGTTCTCACCAACAAGTACGCCGAGGGATATCCGGGGAGAAGGTATTACGGCGGATGTGAGTTTGTGGATCCCGTAGAGACCCTTGCCCAGGAGCGGGCGAAAAAACTCTTTGGAGCAGAGTATGTGAATGTACAGCCCCATTCGGGGTCTCAGGCCAATATGGGAGCCTATTTTGCCGTCCTCAAACCCGGCGACACCATTCTGGGAATGGATCTGAGCCAGGGAGGGCACCTCACCCACGGCAGCCCCGTCAGTTTTTCCGGAAAACTTTTCAAGGTCATTTCCTACGGTCTGAGAAAGGACAACGAAGAAATCGACTATGATCAGCTGCGTGCCCTGGCTGCGGAGCACCGTCCCAAACTGATTGTGGCGGGCGCCAGTGCTTACCCTCGAATCATTGACTTCGCAAAGTTCCGGGAGATCGCCGATGAAGTGCAAGCCTGCCTCATGGTGGACATGGCTCACATTGCCGGCCTGGTGAGTGCGGGTGTCCACCCCAGCCCCATTCCCCATGCGCACTTTGTCACCTCCACGACCCACAAGACGCTCAGAGGACCAAGGGGTGGCCTCATTCTGGCTCGCCAGGAATTTGCAAAGACCCTCAACAGCCAGATTTTCCCAGGGATACAGGGCGGGCCTCTCATGCACGTCATTGCGGCCAAAGCCGTGGCCTTCCAGGAGGCTCTTCAACCCTCCTTCGTGGAGTACCAGGAACGCGTGGTCGCCAACAGCCGCACTCTGGCCCATGAACTCATGAACTACGGGTACCGTCTCGTGTCGGGGG
>SLCH01000067.1 GCA_007125915.1 Syntrophobacteraceae bacterium | reverse complement strand
GGATGTGGCTGCAGCCGCTTCCAGGCAATCGGATCCTCTCATGGTCCGGGAAGGATCGGCGGCTCACATCCTGCTGGTGGACGGTCTCATCGAGGCTTATCCACGCAACCCCGAGCTCTTACTGGCCGGCTGCCAGGCCTATTCCTCCTATGCGGCTTCTTTCATTGTGGACGAAGACCCCCGACGTGCAAGTGAGCTCTTTTTCAAGGCAAGGGAGTATGGATTTCGCGCCCTGTCGAGCCGCGAGGATTTTTCTGCCGCGGCAGAAGGCAGTTTGGAGGATTTTGAGGCCCTTCTCCAGAAATACAGGAAGAGGGACGTGGCCGCCCTATTCTGGACCGCCAACGCATGGGCCAACTGGGTCGCTCTCAATCTGGAAAAAGTGGAGGCCATTGCCGACCTTCCCGCCCTTGAAGCACTCATGAAAAGAGTCCTTGTGCTGGACGAGGGGTTTCACTACGGGAGTCCCCATTTGCTCATGGGTGTTTATGAAGCTTCCAAGCCCCCGGCCATCGGAGGCAGTCCCCAAAGGGCGAAGGCTCACTTCCACAGTGCCTTTGAACTGGGGGCCCACAAATTGTTGACGGCGAAGGTCCTTTATGCCGAGTATTATGCACGTGCAGTGCAGGACGAGTCCCTGTTCGTGCGGACTCTGGAAGAAGTACTGGCTGCGCACCCCGGTGAAGTCCCGGAACTCACCCTTTCCAATACTCTGGGACAGCATAGGGCCCGAAAGCTTTTGAACAAGAGGGAGGAGTATTTTGAGGAACTACCCTGAAGAAGACCGGCGGTTTTCAGACGTTCACAGAAAAGGCTCGCGGCTTGGAATGCCCTTCTTGCTTGCCGCTCTATTCCTGCTTTTTTCAGGTTCCGCCTGGGGCAAGCCCCAATACGAACTGAAAGTGGCCACACTCGCTCCGGACCACAGCACATTCATGCAAATTTTCAACGAAATGAATGAAGAGCTGCTGAGGGAAACGGACGGTCGCCTGGGGTTTCGGGTCTACTCGGGGTTTGCCATGGGCGACGAGGAAGATGTCCTGCGCAAGCTTCGAGTGGGGCTGGTGCACGGTGCGGTTTTCACGGCCACGGCTCTCACGGACATCAATGTGGATTTCCGTGTCCTTCAGATCCCTTTTCTCTTCAGTGATTATGGAGAAGTGGATCATGTGAAGTCCATTCTGGATGAGCATTTGCGCCGGGGGTTTGCCCAAGAGGGCTTTGAAGTCCTGGGCTGGCCCGAAGTGGGCTTCATTTACTTCATGTCCACCACCCCCATCGCGGGCCTTGAGGACCTGCGGCGGAAAAAAGTCTGGGCAAAAGCCAATGCCCCCATGTCCCAGGCGCTCATCGACCGGGCGGGAGTGGCCACGGTGGCCATCAACATTCCCGACGTGCTGGTGGCCCTGCAGACAGGACTTCTGGAGGTGGTCTATAATTCCCCCTATTACGCCCTGGTGACCCAGTGGAATACCAGAATCAAGTACATCACCGACCTTCCCCTGTCCTACATTGATGGGGCTCTGCTCATGGACAAGAGAGCCTTCGACAGGATTCCCCCGGAACTGCAGGAGAAAGCCAGGACCATTTGCGCCAGGCACATGTCCCGCGTGAATGAAAGGACCAGAAGCGACAATGAAGAAGCCTTGAACATCATTCTGCGCAGAGGGGTTGAAAAGGTCACTCCCACGGGGGAGCAGGCCCAGGAATTCAAACGGCTGAGCGATCAGGCCATGAGCGACCTTCGGCCCGAGTTTCTCCCCCCTGCCATTGTGGAAATGGCCAAGAAGGCTTTGGCTGATTACCGAAGCCGCAACAATTCCCCATGATCATGAACACATCCGCAGAATCCACACGGCGGAACCTGGCGGCCATGGCGGACGGCCTGGAAAAAGGCATTCTCATCTTTTTGCTCGTTTTTCTTCTTGGTTTCGCTCTGCTGCAAATCGTGCTGCGGAACTTTTTTGCCATGGGCATCGTGTGGGGAGAAACGCTGCTGCGCCACGTGCTTCTGTGGAGCAGCCTGCTGGGAATGGCTCGAGCCATAGGCGAGAGGAAATACATCGCCATTGAGCTGTTCCCCCTAATTCTTTCGGGCAAAGGCAGAATGGCAAGCCGGCTCGCGTGTGATGTCTTTTCCTGCCTCGTTGCCGCAATGCTTTGTGTGGCCTCCTGGAGCTTCGTTCAAACGGAAAGGCTCGTGGGTGGCATGGCCTTTCTGGACGTCCCCGTCTGGTGGCTGGTGACCGTATTCCCCGTTGCTTTTGCCATCATGGCCCTTCGGTTCGCCTGCCATTTCATGGGCTCCCTCTTTTCCTTCTCCAAGAGAGAATCTCCATGACTTTTCTCGCCGCCATGGCTCTGGTCCTGCTGGCACTTTGCGGCGCACCTCTCTTCATTGTCATTTCCGCTGCCGCACTCCTTGCCTTTTATACGCTGGGAGTGGATCATTCCATCGTCATCATCGAAATGTACCGGCTCGCAGCCAACCCCCTGCTCATCGCTCTCATGCTCTTTGCTTTTGCGGGCTACATCCTGGCCGAAGGCAATTCGAGCGTCAGGCTGGTGAGGCTTTCACGGGCCCTGCTGGGAAGGCTTCCCGGGGGGTTCGCGGTGGTCTCTCTGCTCTGCTGCGCCTTTTTCACGGCCCTCACGGGAGCCTCGGGGGTCACCATCGTGGCCCTGGGAGGCATTCTTCTCCCCGCTCTTCTTCAGGAAAAATACAGTGAAAACTTTTCCCTGGGCCTGCTCACCACATCGGGAAGCCTGGGTCTTCTTTTCCCTCCCAGCCTTCCTCTCATCATCTATGGAGTGGTCACCAGCACCAGCATTGGAGATCTCTTTCTTGCGGGCATTCTGCCCGGCATGCTCATGATCGGAGTCCTCTCCCTCTACTGTATCCACAAGGGATACACTCTCGGCCTTCGGGGAGACTCGAGCTTTTCACTCCCGGAGGTCTGCCGTGCCGCATGGGAAGCCAAGTGGGAAATCATGCTGCCCGTCGTGGTCCTTGGAGGCATTTTCAGCGGTGTTTTTGTTCTGAGCGAAGCGGCCGCCGTGACCGCCCTTTATGTGCTGCTGGTGGAATTGTTCGTCCACCGTGAATTGAGCATCAAGGATATGGCCACCCCCATCATGAAAACGGTCATGATGGTGGGAGGGATCATACTCATTCTGGGAGCTTCCCTGGCTTTCAATGCCTTTCTCATCGACCAGCAGATTCCCGGCCGCATTCTGGAGTTCATGCAGGAACGCGTGACAAGCAAGTTTGTGTTTCTCCTCCTGCTCAACCTTTTTCTCCTGGCCGTGGGCTGTGTCCTGGATGTTTTCTCCGCTCTCGTGATCGTTGTGCCCATCATCCTGCCCATGGCAGCAGGGTACGACATTCATCCCGTGCACCTGGGCATCGTGTTTCTCACCAATTTGCAGATCGGCTATTCCACCCCGCCCATTGGCATGAACCTCTTCATCGCAGGTCTCAGGTTTGAAAAACCCATGCTTCGGCTTTACTGGGCTTCACTGCCCTTTCTTTTGCTTTTATTGTTTTCCCTTGCCCTGATCACTTTTATCCCTTATTTGAGCCTTTTTTGGCTCTGAGGATGGTTTTGGAAGTGACCGCAGCAGG
>SLCH01000093.1 GCA_007125915.1 Syntrophobacteraceae bacterium | reverse complement strand
TTCGGAAAGTTTGGCGTACTGCTTCACGAAGCGGGGCGTGAACCTTTCGTACAGTCCAAGGACATCGTGAATGACCAGGACCTGACCGTCGCAGGCGCTTCCCGCCCCGATGCCAATGGTGGGGATCTTGACGGCATGGGTGATCCTCTCCGCAATGGCCGAAGGAATGGCTTCGAGAACAATGCTGAAACAACCCGCCTCTTCCAAGGCCCGGGCATCCTCGATCATGATTTTGGCCGCTTCGGCCGTTTTGCCCTGAACTTTGAAGCCGCCGAACTGCTGAGCGCTCTGAGGGGTGAGGCCAAGGTGGCCCTGAACGGGAATGCCCGCTTCCACAAGGGCTTTGATCTGGGGCACCACGCGGGCGCCTCCTTCCAGTTTCACGGCTCCCGCCCGGCCTTCCTTGAGAAACCGCCCCGCATTGATCAGGGCCTGCTCCACACTGGCCTGGTAGGAAAGAAAGGGCATGTCGCCGATGACGAGGGAGTTTCTGGCGCCTCGGGACACGGCGAGAGTGTGGTGCAGCATCTCGGTCATGCCCACGGAAAGAGTGTCTTCCTGTCCCAACACAACCATGGCGAGAGAATCCCCCACGAGGATCATGTCGATGCCGCTCTGATCCACAAAGAGGGCGGTGGGATAGTCGTAGGCGGTGATTTCCGTGAGCTTGCGCTTGCCCTTGGCGCTCATGATGTCCGGAACCGTTACCTTTTTGCTCATGATCATCCTTTCTGCCTTTGTCAGCTGGTTTGTGCGCACGGCGGTCACTGGGAACAGTTCAAATAGTTCGACTGCATCACCTGGATCAGCTGGGTGAGAGTGCGGTTGACGGGAACGGCGATGCCGGCTTCTTCAGCAAACTGGACGATGGCCCCGTTGATGGCGTCAATCTCCGTGCGTTTCTTTCGGTCCACGTCCTGGCCCATGGAAGAACGGTTGACCGCCGTGGCTCGGGCCACGTTCAAAACCCTTTCCACCATTTCTTCGCCCAGGGAGAAACCCTTTGACTGCGCCACCTGAAGTGCTTCAAGAACGGCAATGCGGGACAGGGACCGTCCCGCTTCCAGGTCTGCGATGACGCCGTTGCGTATGTTTGTGAGGGCGGTGATGGCGTTGATGCCCACATTCACCATGAGCTTTTCCCAGATGAGGTGCTCCATGCGGTCGCTGGAGCCGGTGGGCAGTCCTGCCGTCATGAAGACCTTCACGATGTCATGCACCCTTGCCGTGGGAGGGCCGTCCCGTTCTCCAATGAAGGTGGGGCCATTTCCACCATGGCGAATGCGTCCCGGTTTCAGCAGAGTTGCCCCCTGCGCTGTGGTGCCCAGAAGGGCCTGCTCAGGACGCGCAGCCTGGGCGATCTGCTCCCAGTTTCCTATTCCGTTTTGCAGGGTGAGAAAGACAGTGGCCCGATTACAGCAGCGCAGAATGGATGACACGGCCTGGCGGGTCGCATAGCTTTTGACCGTCACGAGGACCACATCCGCTGCTTTGTCCACGGCATGGGGGGTGCTGCAGGCGGTCATGGGGAAAGTTTGCGTGCTGCCGTCCAGTTCTTCCACGAGGAGACCGTTTTTTAGAATGGCCTTTGTGTGGTCCTCGTTGGTGCTGTAGAGAGTGGTTTGTACTTCGGTTTTGGAAAGCCGCGCTCCCATGAGGCTTCCCAGAGCTCCAGCACCCAGGATAAGCACGTGCATGATGAACACCCCGTCTTCTTTGGACTTTTTCCAGGAACTCGAGCACGATGCTCATTCAGCGGGGCGATGCCTTCCCCATGCATTCCAGGGACCGCTTCACCCCGGTGCGGTCGATTTAAGGAATTGGATGCTGCCTTGCTCCGTCAGCCCCGAGAAGGCGGGGGCCCATAAGGTTCTGAAAAGACTGGATTCCCCCCTGCGCGCAAATGACGCAAAGGTGTTCTTGCACTGGTTGAGACCATTTAAGTCAACAGCATTGCTCCCTTGGGGTGAGACCGCTCAAGGAAACAGCATGGCCCTTTGCCCCGGGAAGATCGCGGGATGAACTCCCCCTTGACCTCAACGAAGCTTCAGGGTCGCCAGGGCGATCAAGGCCAGAATGCCCGACATAATCCACAGTCGAATGACCACTTTGGTTTCGGCGATTCCCTTGTGCTGAAGATTGTGGTGCAGGGGAGCCCTGTAAAAGACACGGCGCCCCAGCCATCTCACGCCGATTTTATCCTGCACCTGGCTGGTGAGCGCTTCCACCAGGAATAGCCCCCCCAGAAGGGGAAAGAGCATTTCCTGCTTGAGGAGGACGGAAACCACGGCCATGGTGCCCCCAATGGCCAGGGAGCCCGTGTCTCCCATGAAGATCTGGGCCGGGTAGGCGTTGTACCAGAGAAAGCCGAGACCAGCCCCCACGAAGGCAGCGGTGAAAATGGTGAGCTCACCCGCATCCCTGATGAAAGGGTAGTGCAGATAGGCGGAATAGATGCGGTTGCCCTCCACATATGCAAAGACTCCCAGCACTCCCACCACGAAAATGGAGGGGGTGATGGCCAGTCCGTCCAGCCCGTCCGTGATGTTGACGGCGTTGCACACAAAAAGGACGAAAAGGAAAATGAAGGCCCCGTAAGCGTAAGGACCCAGATCCAGGAGCGGGTGCTTATAAAAGGGAATGTAGAGCTTGGTGGCCAGCTCGGGGCCAAGGGGTGAAAAAGGACCCGCTGCCACCCAGGCGAAAACTCCCGCAAAAAGCCCCTGAAGCAGAAGCTTTCGGCGCTCGGACATGCCCTTGTCCCCGCTCTTCATTCTCACTTTGGAGAGGTCATCCCACAAGCCCAGAAGGCCGAACCAGATCATCCCCGCCACGGAACACAAGAGAAAAGGGTTTTTCCAGTTGCCCCACAGGAGCATGGAAACGAGGACGGCCCCGATGATCAGCAGCCCCCCCATGGTGGGAGTGCCCCTTTTGTCGAAGGCCGAATCGATGCCCGTTTCCCGCACCTGGTCCAGGAGAGAGCGCCTGTGCACGAAAAGGATGAAATGGCGGCTGAAGATCAGGACGAAAGCCACTGCTGTGAGGGCGGCCATGATGGATCGGAAGGTGATGTAGTTCACCAGGCGGAGAAAGGAGAAAGTGTCCGAAATACCCAGAAGGTAGTTGCTGATTTCAAAGATCATGACGAGTGTTTCCTCACCGCGCGTTCCACCAGGAGACGTGCCTCATCGGCGGGGCGCTCCCCGAGGAGTTGTTCCAAACAATATTTCTGAAGGTTTTTGTATGTTTCCTTGATGGCGAAATGGGGCCGAAAGTCCGTGGATGTGAGAACGAAAGTGCCCGTTTCCGTGAGAAGCTCCCGGGACGGCACGATGATTTTTCTTTGAAGGAGTCTTTGAATCCCTTTCAGCGCCGCATTCCTCACCTGCCAGTAACGCGACTCCCTCATGCGCAGCAGAATCTCCAGGGCCGAAGAATCGGTGCCCAGTTCTCCGATGGCCAGGGCCGCTTCGATCACCACCTCAAAGCATGGGTCCTGGAGCCTTTGTTCCAGGGCATGAAACCACCATTCCTGGCCCGATAAAAAGAAGCCGAAATGGGACGCGGTGACACAGGCCTGGGAACGGACTTCAAAATAGGGGTCCTCAAGGGCCATGAACAGGTGCTTTTCCACTTCCCCATCGAAGCGGTTGAGAATGCGCAGGGCCTGCAAAACGTTGCGGCGAATGAATCCAACCTGTTCAAAGTCTCCCCCCAGAAATTCCTTGAACCTGGAGACGGGTGTCCGGTCGGCGAGCATGTGGAGAAGAGTGGGGATTTTTTCGCTGTACAGGGTGAGTCCGATGAGTTTGACCCCCAAATTACGGTCCTGCCATGCGTTGTGGCTGAGAAGCCCCGCAGCCCGGTGGCGGTAATAGATGAGATCATCGGGGTCGTCCAGAAGGTTGCCGGGATTGTAATGGGAAGGATTCCGGGCCTGGGACTGGCTGAGAAAGGCAAGGAGCTGCCCGTTGGTGAGGAGGGGCTTGAAAGGGAGAGCCTGGTAGCCCGATCCATTGTTGTAGGCTTTGTCCTCGTACATTTCGCTGAGAATGCGTTCCACCGCCTGGCGCCTCAGAAAAGTCCCGCTGCATCGGGCCATTTCATCGAGCCGGTCCGTGTCCTGGAGAAGGCGCATGATGCGATCAGCAAGGAAGCGCCCTTCCAGTTTCTCCAGGACCACCCCGTCCTCCACAATGGTGTCTTCATAGAGAATCTCGGCGGCTCCCGCGTGTTTCATGGCCCGCGCGTTCATGACCTGGTGGTCTCCGGGAAGATTGGCTTTGGGAATGAGGATGGCCGGTTTTCTCAGGCGGGAAATTTCATTGAGGCTTCCGGCCCCGCTGCGGCACACCATGAGGTCGCTCAGGGAGTACACGTCACCGATGTTGTGGAAATAGTCCTGGCGCACATAAAAGTCTGCAATGAGTTCCAGTTCTTCGGGGCTGTAGGCCTTTTGAAGGCGCCTTTCCGTGTCTTTCGAGGCGTCGTACTCAAAGGACTTGTTGAGCCCCGTGCCATGGATGATGAACACCTTGTGGCGATGGGGAATGAGGAACCGGAGAGCGTCCACGATGGCCCGGTTGATGGTGCGCGCCCCCTGGGATCCTCCAAAAGCAAAAACCACCTTGCGGTCCGCAGGCACCCGAAAGGGAAGATTCTTCTGAGCCTCCTCCCTGGGCTTTTGCGTGATGGAGCCCCGTATGGGATATCCCACCAGAACTCCGTTTTTGGGAAAAAAGGACAGGGTCTGGGAAAAAGTCAGAAGCACCCGGTCCACCCACCGGCCCAGCAAGGCGTTCAGCTGGCCGGGAATGCTGTTTTGTTCGTGCAGATAGATGCGAGTGTGCCCGATGCGCAGGCTCTTGAGAAGGAGAGCCGCCAGGATGACGGGTGCACTCACATATCCTCCCGTGGCCACCACCCACCGGGGAGCAAACCACAAAAGGAGGATCATGGACTGAAAAATTCCCACCGAAACCTTGATGAGGAACAACAAGGTGGACGGCGAAAGACGAAGCCCCGGAAACCCCTGCGACAGGACGAATCGCAAGGGATAGCCGGCCCGCCGCACAATGACGCTCTCGGCTTTTCCTTTCACACCCACATACAGGAACTTTGTTTCCGGCTCACGGTTTCGAATGCCTTCGGCCATGGCCAGGGCAGGGTTCACGTGGCCGCCCGTTCCACCCCCCGTGAGGAGTACCCTTGAGTCCTGGGATGCCAGCCGTTTCCACCTTCTGGAAAGCCCGTAAAGGAGGGATATGGAAAAAAGCAAGATCAGAAAAAAAACGATCAATGAAATTTTCAACACGGGTTCTGACTCTGTTTTTTATGTCCGTAAAGTGGCCATCAAACCAATTGAATGCTTGAAGGTGCTTTGTTTAGGAAGAAGTGTACTCTCATGGAGCCCGGGGTACAAGCCTTTGAAAGGCAAGAGCCCTCAAAATTTTCTCCCAGGGGACCGCGCCTTCTCTCAGAAGCTGCGGAACGGACCGGGTCAGGTCCACTATGGTTGACGGCCGCTCTCCGGGCAGAGTGCCGCCGTCCAGGATGCCGTCCACCATGTCTTCCAATGGAGGCGGCATGTCCCGAAGGTCGGAAAAGGGCGGTTCTCCCGATTTATTGGCGCTGGTGGAGATGATCCAGCCTCCCGAGAGGGCGGCCAGGGCTCTTGCAAGGGGGTGAGAGGAGACTCGAAGGGCAATGTTTCCCGATCCGCCGTGAAGGGTGAAGGGGAAGGCGCAGCCCAGAGGGAGTATGAGGGTGAGGGGGCCCGGCCAGAACTGCTTTGCCAGATGGGATGCCTCCACGGGCCATTCTTTGACCGCCCTTCGTGCTGAATCCAGGCAGTCCGCGATCAGGGGAAGGGGTTTTCCCATATCCCTTTCCTTGATCGCGTAGATGCGCTTGACTGCAGGTTCGCTGGAAGGATCTCCTCCCAGGGCGTAAAAGGTTTCGGTGGGATAAATGACAATCCCTCCACTTCGAACGATGGAAGCGGCCATGACCAGCGTTTCACGGCAGGGTTGCAGTGGATCGACCCGCCATTGAAATGTTTTGCGGGGTGGGCTGCTCAAAAATCAGGACTTTCTCTGGGCCAGGTATTCCTTTAGTTTCCTGTTGCGATGGACGACCACTTCTTCGGCCATCTTTTTCTTGTGGTCCAGGAGCTTTTCGGTCAACGCGGCGTTCTCAAGGGCAAGAATCTGTATGGCCAGCAGAGCTCCATTGCGCGCTCCCGCCTTGCCGATGGCCATGGTGGCCACGGGAATGCCCGGGGGCATCTGCACGATGGAAAGAAGGGAGTCCAAGCCCCCAAGAGGGGATGCGTCGATGGGAACTCCAATGACGGGCAGGATGGTTTCCGCCGCCACCACACCTCCCAGGTGGGCTGCCATGCCCGCTGCAGCCATGATGACCCTGATCCCTCTCTCCCTGGCCTTTGCGGCGTATTGTGAGGTTTCTGCGGGGCAGCGGTGAGCCGACAAAACGTGAACTTCGTAGGGCACACCAAAAGAATCGAGAGCCTTGAAAGCTTCTTCCATGACGGGTAAGTCCGAGTCGCTTCCCATGAGAATTCCGACCAGAGGGTTTTCCTTGTTTGCGGCCATTGGTTCTTTCCTTGCCTTGGTTAGAGTGAATTTTACCCCATGCCGATGTCGCTGCGGTAATACATGCCTTCAAAATGGATCTTTTTCATTTCTTCATAGGCGGTTTCCCGGGCCTCGCTCAATGTGTCCCCGGAACTCACCACGCAAAGGACGCGCCCACCCGTGGTTTCCAGCTGCCCCTGCCCATTCCAGCCCGTGCCCGAGTGAAAAAGGAGGCAGGAAGGGTCCACCTGGTCCACCCCCTCGATGGGCAGCCCTATTTTGTAGCGATCGGGATAGCCTTTGTACCAGCCTTTCTTGCCCCTGGTGCGCCCGCTGACGGCGATGAGGCAGAGCCTGTAGCGGGGATCCCATTTCAGCTGCATGTCCTGCAGTTTTCCCGTGAGTATGGCTTCGCACACATCCACCAGGTCTGTCTCCAGGCGGGGCAGAATCACCTGGGCTTCCGGATCTCCCAATCGAATGTTGATTTCCAGAACACGGGGAACGATTTCGTTGTTTTCCTCCGTGAGCATGAGCCCCAGGTAGAGGACTCCCTGGTAGAGGAAACCGTATTTTTCACGGCAGCCCCGGATGAGGGGTTCGGCCACGCGGGTCATGATGGTTTGGACCAGAGCGTCCGTGAGCCAGGGATGAGGCGAATAGGAGCCCATGCCCCCCGTGTTTTTGCCCTCATCGTTGTCCCTGGCGCGCTTGTAGTCCTGCGCTGCCACCATGGGCACCACGTGGTAACCGTCGGTGAAGCAGAAAAAAGAAAGTTCTCTTCCGTAAAGGCGCTTCTCGATGTCCACGCGATCCCCCGCTTCACCGAAGATCTTCTGCACCATGATGCTTTCGATGGCTTCCTCCGCGTCCTCCACGCCGTCACAGACCAGGGCCCCTTTGCCCGCGGCCAGGCCATCGGCTTTCACCACCACGGGGTGTCCCACCTGGCGCACGTACCGGCGTGCCTCTTCGGGATCGGAAAAAACGGCAAAGTCAGGAACGGGTATGGACAATTCCTGCAAAAGCACCTTGGTGTCGCACTTGCTCGATTCCAGAAGGCTGGCCCTTTGGCTGGGCCCCACGATGGGAAGGCTCAGGGACTGGAAAAGGTCGACGACGCCCGCGGAGAGAGGTTTCTCAGGCCCCACAAAGGTCAGGTCGATCTTTTCGCGGGAGGCGAATTGAGCCATTTCCTCGATGGTTCTCGCGTTGACGCACTGGGCGTGCTGTTCCATGCCCGCATTGCCGTGAGCCACAAAAACCTGCTTCACGCGGGGACTTTGAGAGAACTTCCAGGCAATGGTGTGGTCTCTTCCACCACTGCCAATGACCAGTACTTTCATGATGCCGTCGCTTTCTGCAGATACTCGCAAATGTTGCCATCATACTCATGCGTGAGGCAAAAGGCTTTGCACGCCAGCCTGAGACTTGTTTTGCGCGATATGTGCCCTTCAGAATCTTTCATCTCCCGCAGGATGGCCTCGTAGTCCTCCGGATCCGTCACCACAGCCACGTGCCTGGAATTTTTGGCCGCAGCGCGAATCATGGCCGGACCCCCGATGTCGATGTTTTCAATGGCCTCTTCCAGAGTGCAGCCCGGTTGGGCGACGGTCTTGGCGAAGGCATAGAGATTGACCACCACCATGTCGATGACTTCAATGCCGTGCTCGGCCATGGTTTGCACATGGGCGGGATTGTCGCGGATTCCCAGGATGCCGCCATGGATTTTTGGGTGGAGGGTCTTCACTCTTCCATCCAGCATCTCGGGAAAACCGGTGAAGTCTGAAACATCCGTGATGGGAACGCCCTCTTCCCGCAGAAGTTTGGCCGTGCCCCCCGTGGAAAGGATGTGCACGCCGAAGCTGTTGAGCCCCTGGGCAAAGGCTGCGAGCCCCGACTTGTCCGTGACGCTCATGAGAGCCCGCCGAATCTTGAACATTTTCTTCTCCTTCTGGTTTTCCTGCTCGTCTCTTTCCAAAATCGAACCTTTCACCGGGCGCCTTCTCCCAGGAGTTTGCCAAAGAGGGTTTCCGCAGCTTCCACAATGGGAGCGTCGCCGGGCAAGTGGACCGATGGTTTCCCCTCCTGATCGAACCGGGCCAGAAGCTTGTCTGCTGGAAATGCTGCGATGCGGTCCCGGCCGAAAACATCCAGGACATCCTGGGGCCAGGATGCGGGCGTTTCCTGAACCTGGTTCACGATGAGAAATGTCTCTCCCACGCGTATGGGAAGACCCTTCACGAGCTGGGCAATGCGGCACGCGGTGGTGAGTCCCCGCCGGCTCGGATCGGAAACGAGCAGGAGAAGGTCCACGTCTTTCTGGGTCAGCCGGCTGAAGTGCTCCATGCCCGCTTCGTTGTCGATGACGAGATAGTCGTAGTTTTTCATGAGCTTTTCAATGAGGCCTGTCAAAAGATTGTTGGCGGCACAGTAACAGCCGGGCCCTTCAGGAAGCCCCATGGCCACCAGGTCGAACCCCTGGGACTCCACCAGGGCTTCTTCCATCTTCATTTCCATGTAGATGTCCTTGGTCATGCCCGTGGGCACATCCCTTTTCATGCTTTCGCGTGCATCGGAAAGGGTGATGCTCAACGGGACTCCCAGCACCTCGTTGAGGTTGGCATTGGAGTCCGCATCAATGGCGAGCACGGGTTTCATGCCATGCTGAATCATGTATCGAATGAGAAGTCCTGCGATGGTGGTTTTGCCCGTACCGCCCTTGCCACCCAGGGCCACCGTATATCCCAATGTGATTCCTCCCTTCCATGAATCTTCCACAGAATCTTCCCATAGAATCTCCATGGATGCTTTGTTGCGCTGCTGATGAACGGCGGCTCCCCGGAAAAAACCTGCTGATTCAAGGGCCGCCGTGCTCTGCAAAGGTTTTGAATTTCATGGCTCAGGCCCTGTTCAGATGAAGCCAGAGCCCTGCGCAAATACCCCATGCGGCATTGAAAAGGCAAACGAAAACGGGAGTGAGAGTGCCCAGTGCCAGCCCCATCATGCCCTTGTCCTGCAGGACGGGAAAGACATAGAAAAGCTGGAATGCCGTGGGCAGGAAACTGAAAATGATGCCCCGGCTGAATACGCCCGTCCAAAACCCGCTCTTCCACATGGGGGCCATGAACAAGAGCCCCCAGATTCCACCCCAGACGATCCTCGAATAGAGGTAGAATAGACTCCAGGCCGGGGCCAGGGCCACGCCGAAACTCTTGGGTATCCCCATGTCTCCCGCATACCAGACAAGATATGCGTGGACGAGGCCTCCAAAGCACCCGGCTGCAAATGTGAGACTCAAATTCCGCAGGAACTGACTCATGGTGAACCCTCTTCCCTTGCTCCTTTGCGCTCAAAAGAGAATTGATAACATAAGATGAAAGTTTTATAAAGGTTTTAGGTATTTGATTCTGGAACCAA
Organism: Syntrophobacteraceae bacterium; assembly: GCA_007125915.1. Classification (GTDB taxonomy): domain Bacteria; phylum Desulfobacterota; class Syntrophobacteria; order Syntrophobacterales; family Syntrophobacteraceae; genus SLCH01. Next base: position 3,128 of record SLCH01000093.1, on the reverse strand, counting down.
TTGAACCAATGATTTGAAAGGCTTATGGACGCTGGGGAAACTTTTACCATGGAGCGCCTGGTGCAGGTTGGGAAGGAGATTTTCTCCTGGCAGCTTTTTGGGGCCCCCGCTCACGAGATGAACAGCTCCCTTGGCCTCAAAGGGCAATGCTGTTAGCTTAAAAGATTATGTGTTGCCCTGTCCCGTGACCCCCGCGAAAGCGGGGGTGGGTCTGGAATGTCCTGAAAAGACTGGATTCCCGCATCCGCGGGAATGACGTTAAGGGGCTGTTATTCAGGGTGGATTTTATTCAGGGTGGAGAAGCTCAGGTCAAGAGCATTGGCCTCACAGGGGGAGTGAATTGTGAACCGGACTGCGAGGCTGTGGGGCCTGGAAAGGCAGGGTTTGCAGCAGCTAATGAGACGGTACCGAATCCGGTCAGAAGTTCACCGGCGCAAATGAAGGGAAAAGAAAAATGCGAGAACGGTTGAAGCAGATGATCCTTGACGTCGCTTTCAAATATTCCGAAACTCCCAGCTTCAAGCTCGTTTCAGGTGGAATGAGCCAGTTCTATTTCAACTGCAAGAACGTGACCCTTGACCCCGAAGGGCAGGTGCTCATCGGCAACCTGGTGTTCGATGCCGTGTCTTCCCTCAAGATCAGAGCCATCGGCGGGCTCACCCTGGGGGCTGATCCCATGGCCAATGCCGTGGCCTACACTTCGTGGCTCAGAAAAATGCCCATCCAGTCCTTCGTGGTGCGAAAACAGGTCAAGGAACATGGCACAGGCAATCTCATTGAAGGAAAGGTGAGTGCGGGTGACCGTGTGGTGGTTCTGGACGACGTTATCACCACGGGAGGTTCCACGCTCAAGGCCATTGCCGCATGCCGCGCCGCAGGCCTGGAAGTGGTCAAGGTGGTGGTTCTCGTGGACCGGCAGGAATTGAACGGGCGTGAGAACATCCAGAAGGAAGTGGCCGACGTGGAAGCTCTGGTGACCCGTGATGAAATCATGAGCCTTTACAGAAATGTATGAGTTTACAGAAAGGGGATCGAGGAGTGAAGAACAGGGAGGCAAAAGCAGAAAAAGTCTATTGCAAAGCCTGCGAGGAAAGCGGGCTCAAGGTTTCCTCCTGGGAAGATTTTTCCGCCTGGCAGGATTTTGTGGACGGTAACATCACGGAAGATGAGCTGGTGGAAAAGGCCAGGGAGGAGATGGAAGCTTTTTCCAGAAAGTTCGGAAAGTATCTTGTCATCCAGAAGGAAGAACCTCCCCGGGAAGAAGTGGACAAAAAGCAGCGGGTGAAGCAGGCCAACAGGATCTACAAGGATGTGTGTCAGACAGAGGGCATTCAGCTGTGTTTTTTTTCAAATTTTTCCGCCTGGCAGGAGTTTGTGGATGGCAAGATAGGCGAGGAGGAATTTCAGGAGAAGGCCAAACTGGAACTGGAGAAGACTCTGGTGTGAAAGGATTCCCGGTGAGGGATCAGCGCAATGCTGCTGATTTGAGAGGGTATGTGTGAACTGCTCCGTCACTCCTTAGCAGGCGGGGGCCCAGAAAATTCTGCAAAGACTGGATTCCCGCCTGCGCGGGAATGACGCGGTTTTGGAGGCGCAAGGGGAGCAAGAACTTTTGCGGCTGGATTTCCGCCCGGACTGGAGTGGGGTGTTTTGCTGCGTGGGGAGGGTGTCCGGCAATCTGCGCCTGGATTCCCGCCTGCGCGGGAATGACGTGGCCAGATCGGTGTGGGTGACGCCGTCCTCCTTGGGATGGGTTCCCGCTTGCGCGGGAATGGCCTGAACAGGCTTTCCCAGTGACTGAAACAACTTGAGTCAACAGCTTTGAGAAATCACGCGGAAGGGAGCGATGAAGGTGGAAGAATACCCCAAGCTTCGTCATGGCCTTGAAGCTTTGCCCGTGGAGCACCAGGGCAGAACCATGATCCTCGTGCGGGACCAGTGGGGCCTCAGCGGCAGCACGCTGCTTTTTTCTCCACCCACGGCACAGCTGCTGAACCACATGAACGGCCGGAACTCCCTGCGGGACCTGCAGGCCTGCCACGCCCGCCTCACGGGAGAACTGCTTTACATGGAGCAGCTGGAGGAAGTGCTTCGACACCTGGATGAATCCCTCTTCCTGGAAAATGACCGTTTCATACGGGCATCCATGGAGCAGGTGGTCCGTTTTCAGCGGGACCCCCTTCGAAGAATGATGCATGCGGGAAAAAGCTATTCATCGGAACCACAGGAACTGGGCAAGCTCCTGGACAGCTTCTTCCTGCCCGAAAACCAGGGACCGGGTGTTCCTTCGGGTTCAAAAAGGGGAAAAATATGGGGGATCGTCTCTCCCCACATAGACATCAATGCGGGCGGGCCGTCCTATGCCCACGTCTACAAGACGATTCTGGAATCCCATGGGCCTCAAACCTGGGTGATCCTGGGAACGGCCCACAATGCGGTGGACAATTACCTGGCCGTGACCCTCAAGGACTTCGAAACCCCTTTCGGGACCGTTTCGTGCGACCGCGACTACGGGACCAGATTGCTGGAAAGGGCTCCCCGGGACCTGCTCGCTTCCGAATACAGCCATCACCGGGAACACACCATCGAATTTCAAGCCCTCTTTCTGGGACGGTACCTGCCCGGAACGCGCCTGGTTCCCATTCTGTGCTCTTTTTCCCTGGAGGATTGGGAGAGGGATCAGGGATACCTGGATGAACTGTCCCAGCTTCTCTGGGAACTGGGGGAAAGCCACGACACCTCCGTGGGGTTCATGGCCAGCGTGGATCTGGCTCACATCGGACCCAGGTATGGGGATGGTTTCCGGCCTGGGGACGGGCACGTCAGCCGCCATCTTTCCGCAGACCTGGAGCTTTTGAAAACCCTGGAAGACACAGACGCGGCGGGTTTCATGAAAAAGCTTGGGCAGGAGAGGAACAGCCGCAGAATCTGCGGCATGGCGCCCCTTTATGTCCTGGCCAGGGTCCTCGAGGGCAGGGCCAGGGGAAGGATTCTGCATCACGGCCATGCGGTGGTGGACCCTCACGGTTCCTTCGTCACCTTTGCGGGAATGGCCTTTCAATGAGGGCACGGGGGTGCAGCGCCCAATGTTCTTGTTTGGAGGGATTGTGTATTTTCCTGTCCCGTCA
>SLCH01000027.1 GCA_007125915.1 Syntrophobacteraceae bacterium | reverse complement strand
GTGTCCGGGTCGCGGGACACCAGCTGAAAATCGGCGCGTCGTTCCAGGTCAAGAATCTTCCACCCTTCAGGGAGGACATGGAGCAGAGTGGTTTTCCCGCATTGGCGCACTCCCACGAGGGCCGCACAGGGGAAAAGCTCCAGGTAGGTTTTAAGAATTTTTTCGTAAGCTCGTTTCATGCCTTGCAATATGAAACGGTGACCTTGAATTTGCAAGGTAAAATTTCAGGGAGTCAAAAGAGTCTCCCATCAGGAATTTGGGCTATCATATTTTGCCCCGTTGGAGCCATTGCACGAAGCTAGGGCTCTGGGGGTCAGGCCTTGAAATATCAGATATTGCTGATTAATTGATTCTTCTCGCCCCGCAAGGCTTTCGGAAATGGCATGCAGACGTGAAGGGGCACCGAAGCCTGTGATGACAAAGCGGCCGGGCTCGTTGCCATGGACATCCATGGCGACGGGAAGGGCGGGAAACAGCGAGGGAAAACCCCACGCTTCCAAGGAGTGGGCTGAACATAAAAATGATCGTTTTTCCAATGCCATTCCCGGGCCTGCGGGAATGCAGCCGACTAAGAACTTTCAGGACCGCCGCCCTGGCGGGGGCGACGTGCGGTTTGTGGGTAAGAACCGCACGTTTCGCTCTGGATTCCCGCCTGCGCGGGAATGACGTGAAGGGGTTTTCCCATGGGTTGAAGGGGCGTCGGTCAGCCGCGTCGTGTTGCCTCCCTTTCTACGTTTCCATGCTGAACTTCCAGGCGCAGAACCATTCTTCGGGATGGGGGTCGGGAGGACAGCCCACACATTCCGTGACGATGCGGTCGTCCACACAGCGGGCAAAGAAGGGGTATTCCAGCATGCCCGCCGATTTGCAGGGGTAGTCCGCAAGACCCTTTCGCTTCCGGGCGCTCTGAACACGGCAGTCGTCCATGCGGAAGATGAAACTGCTGGCGTCCACGGGGTGGATGGATTGCTTGTTGATGCGGGCGTAGAGGCGGAAAGCGAGGGCTCTTTGAAGGCCCTCGAGGCCCGCCCTTGAAGGAAGGCCCAGCAGTTCCTTGATTCGAAAAGCCTCATAAGGTGAAAACCGGGTCCAGCAGGTGTCGTTGCAGCGCTTTGCCGCGTCCATGCCATGATGGTGTTCCACCGCCTGGAACCACACCCCGTCGCTGGCCAGCCAGTTGACGGCCACTCCGTCCAAAAGCTCCATGAGTTCCTCCCTGCTCAGGGAGGTGAGGGCTTTGGGCACCCCTCCTTCCATCTCGAACCCGAGAATTTTGGAGAGACGCTTCAGGATGATGCTCCAGGCCTGGTCTCCCGCCTCCTTTTCCAGGGCGATGGCCCGGTCCGTCCCCAGCTGGTAGTCCACTTCGCGGAACCAGCACCCATAGTGAATGAGCGATCTGCGGAAACCATCCAGAATAAACTGAATCAATTCCCCCTCAGACAAGTCTTCAAAGGATTGGGGCGCTGCTTTGCCGCTCATGGATTCTCCTCCTCCTCTCCGTGCTGCCCGGAATGAAAGTGTGAAGGGCCCGATGGTGCTCAGGGGCGAGTCCTGCCTGGCAGGCTACAACGGGGCTTCGGGGAAGATCAAGGGTAAATTGTTTCGATGACCGTCCCCATGGCCATGCTCATGATTTGGGGGATTGCGCGGGGGCCTGATTCGTTGCCGACGTGAGGCAGGGAGCGGGAAAATACCAAAAGGCCCAATTCCAGGAGCCTGGATTCCCCTTCGCGGGAATGACGTGTGGAATGCCGGGTTTTTTTGGGGATGTTTTTTTCGGTTTCAATGAGTTGCCTGGTTAGCGACCCTGCACAGCTTGCGATGGGATTGGAGCTGGGGAGCGAGGAGCGGGAGGTGTCTCAATATGCTGCCCTGGTGCGGCCCTGTAAAGCTTGGTGGCCTGTACGACTTCTCCGGCCCTGTGCAGCCTGCGACTTACTGAGGAGTAAAGCCATCTCCTGCCGGTTTGCAGCATTATTGCTCATGAGCCTCGATAAACAGGTAATCGCGATGTTTCACCTGGCCATGGCACTCCATGCACATTCCGATCCTTCCGGCGTCAGCGACCTGCTTGTCCGGTGTGTGCACAATCCAGAACCAGTCTCCCCCTTCGGGATTGAACCCATGCTTTTTATACATGCTGGTGACGTTTATGAGTTCCTCATCGGCAGAATAATTCTCCTTCACTATGATGGAACCGTAGGGCATCCCCTCTTCCAGCATGCCTTGTTCGATTCCGCTGAGAGCCTTTTCGTTGACGTATGTGGTGAGACGTATTCCATGGGGCTCCGTGCCTTCATAAAATTTTTCGGTGCCCGGCCACAACGCCCATTCATGATACGGGTTCACTTCGGTGATGTACTCGAGAAACTCCTCTCCTTCAGCCCCGGGCATCTCTCCCGCCCTTCCATTGGCCCAGATCAGTGTGGGGATGAGGAAAAAAGTGAGCAGCAATAAAACTGTCACGTTGTACCTGTTGATAGCTTTCATGATTCCTCCTGCTGTTTCGGGGTTACAAAGATTCGTTGTTCCTGTTCCCTCAATCATCCGGCAAGAGATGACTTCATTCATCCATCAAGCATGAAGAAATTTTTTGTTGACCGGCTCATCCGCTGGAAATCTCCCGGAACATTCTCACTTCCACGATGATCGGCCGAGTGTGAAACCTAAGGTGTGCATAACATGCAGGCAAAAGGATTTTCTGAATCTTAATGCTTTATAAGGTCTTAAGAAAAGAGATAATCTGATGCTGTTCCTTACTGGTCCCTCGTTACATCAGAAGAAGGCATGCTTCTGAACGGATCCGGGAACTGACCCCTGCGTTTTCTTCAGGTACAGGGAGGCCACCGGCCGGAACGGTGTCCCCGCGGAACAGGCCCATCAGACCGGGGCCTGGCCTGGTTTCGGCCCAATGGGTGCGAGGACACTGGGAACCTCCCTTGTCATTGGAGTGTCCGGCACACTCTTCCCCGCGTTTGCTGCGAGAAAGCTGAAAAAGCATATTTCAAAGCCTCACTCCACAATGGTGGCCTGGGTTTTGCTTTGCTCTTGAGTGTATTGCAAATAAAGCTCTATGTAATTTGATTGAACTGGTTCGGGCATCAACAACCGTTGTGAGGAGATTCCCCATGAAGCATTTGAAGAAACTGGTTCTTGCCATCTGTTTTGCAGGTTGCGCATGTATGGCGGCTGCCACCGCGAGCGCCACGGTGATCACCTCGCAGCTGATGGGTGAGGATGGTCTTGTCATGGATGTGGCCATCGAGCTTGACCGAAGCCGGGCCCTGTGGACGGTGAACTTGAGTTCACCACAGCATGATTCAGCAAAAATCCAAAATTTCTACTTCAATCTTTGGGGAGATCCTTCCCTTTACAATTTTTCCGATCTCAGTGACGGCTGGAAAATCGAGTCTCCCGGACGTCCGGTGACAGGTGTAGGTGGAGGCAATGAGGGGTTTCTCTTTCGTGCAACCTCCCAAGGAGGGGCGAAACAGCCTCAAAGCCTGACATTCACCATGACCAAGACGGGAGACGTGCTCCCACTGGATTTTTTCAATGCTCCTCCGTGGACTTCCAGCAAGCTGCAGTTGAGTGGTGGCCAGCTCGGTGCCCATGTCACGGGTAAGGGGGGCGGTGGCTTCGCAGTGGG
>SLCH01000150.1 GCA_007125915.1 Syntrophobacteraceae bacterium | reverse complement strand
GCAAGGCCCAGGTTATGGGGATGCTGCACAATGTGATCCACGCCGTGTTTCCTGGCAACATCCACCGTTCCATCTTTGGAGCCGTCATCGATGATGAGCCATTCCACCTTGTGCACTCCCGGAATCTCTCGAGGGAGGGCGGAAAGGGTGACACCGAGGGTCTTTTCCTCATTGAAGCAGGGAATTTGAATGATGAGCTTCATCATGAAACGTTCGTTCTTTTCTTTGTTAAACAAACGGGGGTCATGGACAGCAATGAGCGTCAGCTCAAAAAATAGCATATAACCGAATTCACTGAGAATCGCTCAAAAAATTTGAGTGCACGATCTTTTTCTGTCCCTGGAACTCCTCCAGGAGGAGGCGTTCCAGTTCCACGGTGGAAAGGATGAGGCCATCCCCTTCCCCCCAGCTCATGAAATGTTTGCCCTTTTCCAAAAACACGGGGTTGGGGGCCACGGTCTGGTTCACTCGCAGTTTTCCCTCCGCAGAGTTCATCACATGCCAGTGATAAAGCCCTTCGATTCTGATTTCGACCGGGATCTCCTCCCGGTCCTTGCGGGGTATTATTTTTCCCGCAACCCACAGAAGGGGCACCCGGGAAGGAATATAATTGGACTCGATGAATCCATTGACCTCCTCGCCCATGGTGTTCACACGCATGTCGCGAACAACGTAACGGAGCTTCTTCTCCTCCATGAGATTCACCAGGTCCAGTTCCAGACTCCCCTGGCGCAGCCGGTCTCTCAGGGTGTTCACCCAGCTGTAGTAGGGAGAGATTTTCGGCCGAAAGAGGGGAAGCCCCCTGCCATCGAGAACATGTGCTTCCGGTTCGATTTCTTCCAGGAGCCGGTCTGCCCAGTGGATCGTTTTGAAGGACCTGAAAAGGGGCCACTGGTTGAGAAGAGCGCTGATCAGGAGAAGGAGGACCACAAAAGTGACTGTGCGTCGCCTTGGGCTCCTCTGGAGGACCTTTTGGGCATGACGGGTGGTGTTCAGCCTGGGCAGAACGGTCAATAGAAACCAGGCCTGCATCACGCTTGCGGTGACGACCATGGGGAGGGCGCTCTGTTCGTGGTGTGTGGGAAGCAGGAAAAGGAACTGCAGGAGAAGGCCCCAGGTGCACACCAGGGGGAGAATGAGTTCCCGGGGAAAGGGTTGTTTTTTGATGAGGCGCCATGCTCCCGCAAGGATGCTGCAAAGGAGCAGGGGCGTGGAAATGGGGTCCCAGGCTATGAGCTTCCCCAGCCCCAGAAGTGGGAATTCGGGGGTGCGGTCGGTGTTTTGAAAAATGTAGCTTTGGATGAAAGGCTCCAGAAGGCCCACGTGGTGAAGGGCCCCTGCCATGGCCAGAGGGGGCAATGCGGAGCCGAGGCCGAAGAGGAGCACTTCTTTCCACATGATCCGGCCCTTGAGAACCATGTCCACAAGAAACATGAGTCCCACTGCGGCTCCCAGAACCAGTGTCTTGAAGCTGAACCAGAAACCGCATCCCAGGAGGAATCCGCTCAGAAAAAAAAGGGCGGTTCGATCCCTGTTGCGCCCTCGAAACCAGAAGTAAAGGGATGCCACCCACAACAGGTTCAGGGGGATGTCAGACCGCACTTCCACTGAGATTTGAGCGAAAAGGCTTGAAAAGAGGAGCAGGAAGCAGGCCAGATGAGGGAAATAGTTGGGTTGAGGTCCCAGTTCCCGCACCATGCGAAAGAAAAAGAAAAGGGTGAATGGAAGCAGGCTGAGGCTGAACAGCCTTCCCAGAAACATCACGGAATGACCGGGCCATCCCCAGTTTTCATAAATATGGGCAAGGATATAGCTGAGGAGAGGGCCGTGGTTGTCCCACATGTCGGCGTAGAGGCGCTTGCCCTCGGCCATGTGGACGGCAAGAACCATGGCCTGGAACTCGTCTTCGTCAAAAAACCTGCTGAAACAGGTGATCACGTAAGTGATCAGGAGGACTCCCATGAGTGTCCAAAGGAGTCTCCGAAAAATGGCTTCCCTCGAAAACAGGGTGCCAGGGTTCCACTCAGGCCACCCTGTGAGCCGCACTTCCGGCTCTTCATGGACCACGGCTTTTTGCATCGGGAAATCCCTGCTTGGAAAAGGATCGATCACGTTGCGGGAAAGATGTGAGGAAAGACTGTTAGCAGATGGTGGCAGGGGAATCAAGCAATGATCGGCAAGGGTCATTGACTTGATTTGCCGCCCCTTATATATTTGCGTCTAACAATATAATCGGGGGAAGCATGAACGATTTTATCAAAGTGATGAAGGCCCTTTCCGATCCCAACAGGGTGAGGATTCTCAAGATGCTGCAGCAGCGGACCCTCTGTGTGTGTGAGCTGCAGGTTCTTTTAGGAATCGCCCAGCCCACCGTTTCCAGTCATCTCAAAGTGCTGGAAGATGCCGGGTTTGTGTGCTCGCGGAAAGAGGGGCTCTGGGTGAACTATTTCCTGTCCGATGGAGCGAGCAGTCCTTACGCGGCAACCATGCTTGGAAATCTCAGGCACTGGTTGCAGGATGAGCCCGAAATCAAAAAGATGAATGAGAAGCTTCCCCTGGTGTCCCGCCAGGAGATTTGCAGACGTCAGGGGAGCACCCTTTAGGCGTTCCCTTTAGATCGATCCATCCCTGCCCCTTCCCTGGTGACTGGAAAAACTGCTGGCGGTTCCTGAGAAGGCGCTTCATGGACTTTGTGCATTCAACTCATGACATGAGAGAGGACCATGACGGACAAAGAAGCCATCCAGATCAGAGTGGGGGAGTTCTCGGCGGGAATTGTTGGTTTGAAGTCCCTGATGGAAGAAATGAAGAAGGAATTTGCCCGCAAAACCAACGGTGAAGTGAAAGAACACATGTTGAACGTTCTCGGAAAGTCCAACTACATTCCCTCCGGTGCCAGGGAGGATTATGGCCGGGCGTTCGTCAGGGAATTTCGAAAGTTCATGGGGCAGCCCTTCCAGGAGGAAGCAAGGGAAGGAATGGACATCAAAGTGCTGGGTCCCGGCTGCTTTCAGTGCGACAACCTGGAAAAAACGCTCATGGAAGTGCTCTCAGAAATAGAAATGCCCGCCAGCGTGGAGCACGTCCAGGACATCCGAGAGATCGCCAGTTATGGCATCATGGGTGTGCCCGCTCTCATCATCAATGGCAAAGTTGTGGCCGCAGGTTCGGTACCTCCCCGGCGCAAGATCAGGGAATGGCTCCTGGAGGCCCGCAGTGCGCGGAATTAGTCTTCGGGCTTTCCCGGCGGCGTTGCTGTTGGTCCAGGGTTTCTCACTCCAGGTGCGGATCCCTTCACGTCATCGATGCCCAGGAGAAAGAAAGGCCCACGGAGTTTCCGTCCGCGTCTTTGGGAATGTTGCAGGTGACGTGGCATTGAGCGCACACGGCGGAGCCCATCTCCCTGGCGGGTGAGTTTTTCAGGGTCCTTTCCCATGGACTGGAGGGCTTGGGTGAGGTTGAAGTCACGGGAAATTCTGAGGCTCATGTCGCGGTTGTTGTGACAGTCGATGCAGGCCACTCCGCGAAAAGACCTCCCCCAGCGCCCAGTAAGAGAATCCCTGCAAGAATGAGCCATCTCTTGATTTTCATCTCATTGGCACCTCAACCAGGTCTTTGCCTGAGAGTGGCCTTGCGTGCGTGGAAAAGAATAAGGTTTG
>SLCH01000094.1 GCA_007125915.1 Syntrophobacteraceae bacterium | reverse complement strand
TCCTCAAAGGAGTAGCCCCTGGGTTTGAAGTATGCGTGGTAAAAATCGGGCCGCGCACTGTTCAGGCTCACGCGAATGCTGTCCAGTCCCGACTGGCAGAGATGTTCCACGGTCCCGGGAAGGCTGCCATTGGTGTTGAGGTTGATGGTGCCCCGGGAAGTGGACTCCCTCATCATTTTAATGGCCCTTGCGAGAGTCTCCCCCTGCAAAAGGGGTTCCCCTTCGCAGCCCTGGCCAAAGCTCACCACGGCGCGGCGGGCCTTCTGAAGATGAGGAACGGCCACGCCGCAGATCTCGTCAGGGGTGGGGACAAAGGCAATGCGGTCTTGAGTGGCGCAGAGGTCCTCCCTTTCCTGCAGGCTGATACAGCCCAGGCACCTGGCGTTGCAGACGGGGGAACTGGGCAGGGGAGCTTCCCAGCGGTTCATGAAGAGATTGCGGGCTGCGGGGCAGGCGAAGGTGAGGGCGCATTTTCCCAGGTGAACCAGAAGGCGGTTTGACGATTCCAGGCGCATCCTGCGCCGTGCGTTGCGTTCGATGGTTCCAGGATTGAAGTTTTTGTGGTCCTGGCGTTCATCGGGGTCTGTGCGCATGCAGGCGGCGACGAATGCGCCGTCTTTCCAGCCAACGGCCGTGTAAGCGAAAAGGGGCAGTAAAGGAGCATCCTCCTGGGTCTGGTAGGCGGCCGAATAGATTTGCGTGTGCGCCGGAGCGACGAAAGCAGCCACCGCCCGAAGGGTTTTGCGAGGGCTTCTGGGGTCCTCCAGGAGAGTCTGGAAGCGTTTTCGGGCTGCGTTCCACCCCAGGGGCAGGCGGCGGGGAAGGGCGAAGAGTTCACTGCCGGGGGGAAGGGGCATCCAGTCTTTTTCTTTCAGCCGCCGATACTGCCAACCGCTCCGCCCCGCCATCTCAAGCCCTGGCCAGTCATAGATGTTTCCTTCGTCATCGGCGTAAAGAAGACAGGGTTTATGCATCCTCATCCTTTTCCAGGATTTCCCTGAAACTGAGGAACCTGGCACCCACCTGGTGTTTCAGAAGGTGGAGCAGTTCGTGGAGGAACCGGAAGGCGAAATCATTCATGCGCTGGTGGTGAATCATGATGCCGACGGGTTCCCTGCGTCCCGTCCAGGAGGAGAGTTCCTGGCAGAGAAGGCGGAAATCCTCTTCGCCATCTCCCCCTCTGCGAGAATGCAGGTCCACCTGGATTCTCAGGTTCTTGAGGTCATTCCCCGTTTTGACGCCTCTGGGAAAAGGCCCCATCATGGAAATGCCCTTGAACTGAAGGGCCTGGACCACCTTGATGGTGGCGGGGGAAAGGCGGTTCCAGGGTGGGGTGAACACATGGAGGAGGTGGTCTCCAAAAATGCTCGTCAGTTTTTTTTTGCCCTGAGAAATATCCTTGAATTGTTTCTCGTAGGGCCGCCCGTCGCAAAATTCAGACTTATTCCCCGTCCGCTGCCAGTCCACGTGTCTCCAGCCGTGCTGGTGCCAGTTCCAGAGCGTCTCGTCCAGCGGGGCCACCTGGAAAAGCTGCCGGCATCGCGAATCACTCAACCATGCGGGCACCACAGCCATGGCCAGGGGTATGCGGTGTTCACGGAATAAGGCGCAGAGGGTTTCAAAGGGTTGACCGCCGGCGCCGATATCGTCCGCACGAAAGTAAAACCTTGGAACATGACTTTCCATTCCCTGGTGCAGTGCATCAGCAAGGTCCTGCTTCCAGTTTTTGGGGGGCGACCGCCACAGCTTTGAACACTGCCGCGGGCGGAATTTGTGGCTCAAAGCCAGGGAATGTGCTTCAAGTGTGGTCTTTGAGTTCAAAGCCGCTCCTTTCGCAGTGTTCGTTGGATGGATCGTAAGGATGAGATTTCCCATTGAAGAAATCAAGAGTATATAAAGTGTGGTTTGTTCGTCAAGGGAGATGGCTTGATCCAGCTGGGGCTGTTTTCGAAAATTCCGGAAAGTATGGCGCCGCTGCGGAAGCATTCGTTCCCCGCTGCTTCAAGGTTTTCAATGGGAGCTTTCCGGGAAGGGTGTGCGTGCATGGAGTCAGAAGCAATGATGAACGGAAGCGAATGCCAAGAGGATATGGCTCATTTTGAAAAGCCCCAAGGGGCCGGCCTTCAGCGCCGGATACAGCGCCATGTGGCGGGGCGGGTACACCGTTTCCTCGCTGTGGCACCGCCCCAGCTGGCGGCGCTTTGCAAGATGGAACTCCGTCAAATGGGCCTGTGCCATCTCGAGCTCACGGAGGCGGGAGTGGAGTTTCAAGGCAAACTGCGCGATGCCTACGCGGCCAATCTCTGGCTGAGAACGGCGGGACGTGTGGTCTGCCGTTTGGGCTCTTTTCGAGGGGGGACGCAGGGAGAATTGTTTCACAAAACAGCCATCCTGCCCTGGGAACTCTGGTTGAATCCCGAAATACCTCTCAAGCTGTCCGTGCTTGTGGAGAGATCCCGAGTGAGCCACGAGGGGCTGGTCAGAGATTCCGTCGTGGATGCCATCCAAAAACGCTTCAAGGGTCTGAACTTCCCTTTCCCCCGGGCCGGGGCCTGCGTTGAGAATGAGTGGCAACAGCGCCTCTGGGTGCATCTGCGCACAAACCACTGCCTTCTTTCTCTGGACACAACGGGGCCGCACCTACATGAGCGCGGCTACCGGCTGCTTCACAGTGGAGCCCCCCTGCGGGAGACTCTGGCTGCAGCCATTTTGCTTCAGTGCGGCTGGTCTGGTGACATCCCCCTGGTGGATGGCATGTGTGGAGCGGGCACCTTTGCCATCGAAGGGGCCCTCATTGCACGCCGCAAACCTCCGGGGCTGGGAAGGGAGTTTCTTTTTGAGCGCTGGCCCTCTTTCCAGATGAAGACGTGGAACCACTTGCAACGGAAAGGGAAGGCAGGGGAGCGCCCTGCCGCAGACTCTTCCCTGTTTGCCCTGGACCTGGATGCGGGAGCCATCGCCGCCGCAGGGCAGAACGCCCAGCGGGCGGGGGTCGGGGAGTGCATCCATTTTGAAAACATGGATTTCTTCCAGTTCGACCCTGCCCGTGTTCCATTGAAGCCGGGCCTTCTGGTGCTCAATCCGCCGTATGGGAAACGCCTCGAGATGGAAAGGGGCGAGCTGTATCGAGACATCGGAGTGCACATGAGGCGCGTTTTCCGGGGCTGGCGTTTTGGAATCGTGGTGCCTCACAGAAAAGCGCTGTCCCAGCTCAGTCTCCCCGCCTCAAAGGTTTGGTCCCTGCCCCATGGAGGACTCAAGGTATCGGTGGTGCTGGGCAGGGTGTGATCACCCTGTCCCAGCCTGAGGCATCATTTGCGCGGACTCATGAATTCGGGGCCAACAGGTGACTGGATGTGTTTTGACAGAATTTCTTCCACTTTCTGGAGGTCACCCTGGGAAATTTCCCACCCGGCCACACCGGCATTGTCTTCCACCTGTGAGGGCGTTCTGGCGCCGGCAATGATCGTGGTCATGCCCGGCTGCTGCAGGGCCCACCTCAGGGCGAATTGTGCAACGGTCTTGCCGTATCCTGAGGCCACTTCCTTCAGCTCCCGCACGGCGTTCACGTACTGCTTGAAGCGATCGGGCTTGAACTTGGGGTCCACGCGGCGGAGGTCTCCTTTTGGAAAAGTTTCATCGCCCGTGAATTTTCCCGTAAGAAGTCCTCTGCAGAGCCCTCCGTAGCCCAGAGTGGCGATGTCGTGATCCATGCAGAAAGGGAGGATTTCCCTTTCCACGCCTCTTTCAAACATGTTGTAGGGGGGTTGAAGGCTGTGCACCTCCCCCGCCGACAGGCACTCCTCCATCTGTTCGCTGTTGAAGTTGCTCAAACCCACATAGCGTATTTTCCCTTGGTCTCTCAATTTCACGAGAGCTTCCATGGATTCTTGAATGGGCGTGTTGGGATCGGGCCAGTGGAGCTGATAGAGGTCGATGCGATCCACGTTGAGCCGCTTGAGGCTGTCCTCCACTTCCTGGCGAATTCTTTGGGCACTGCAGTTGCGCCTCACATTTTCCTTTTCGTCCCATTCCAGGCCGCATTTGGTGGCAATGACCGTGTCTCCGTTGCGTCCCCAATCTTTGAGGGCCTGGGCGATGACCGATTCGGAACGCCCAAAGCCGTAGACGGGGGCTGTGTCGATGAAATTGATTCCCAGCTCCAGGGCTCGAAGGATGGCGCGGATGGATTCTTTGTCTTCCGCTCCACCCCAGAGCCACCCACCCGTGACCCAGGTGCCCAGCACAATGGGAGAAACTTCCAGATCGGTTTTTCCGAATTTTTTTCTTTCCATGGGTTCCCATTCCTCCTTTCACCATGTGAGATTTTTTTGGAGCAGCAGCCGTTTTCAGGGCCAGCCCAACGGGCTGTTCAAGTCCGGACAAAAGTTTAGGCGCAATGATGGGGTTGTGACAAGCACCAAGTTTGGTCTCCTGCCCGGCACTTTATTCTTTTCCCATGTGGGAAAGGGGCTCCAGCCACTCCTCATGGAACGGCACAGGGAGGTGTTATCAAGCATTTTTTGACATGGGAAGGGGCCCCTTTGAAGGGATGAAGCTAAAAATTAGCTGAAAATGGTCAGTTTTACGTTGTCAACACTGCTTCTCAACCTGTATTTTGAATTGAATTATGCCTTGCTGCACACACCACATGCGGTTCACAGGGAGAGCTTTTCGGTGAAAGTGATTTGTTCAGGTTGCCAGGCGGCCTTTTCCATTAAGGATGAAAAAATTCCTGTGGGAAAGGAAGTGAGGATTGGATGTCCCAAATGCAGATCTCCTCTGGAGCTCAGAAGGCCCGGGGAATTCTCGCCGGAAGAGGAGCGGGAATGCGTGTTTCCTGTGGACACGGGCGCAGGCCTGGAAATGGGGGAGCCGCAGCTGGACATGGTTCAGGAGGGTGTTTCCGCAGCACTGGTCTGTGTTTCCGACGCCTCTCGCAAGGGGCACCTTGAAACAAACCTTCGCGACCTGGGCTTTCAGGTCTTTTTTGCTCCCACATCCGCCGTGGCCATGAATAAGCTGCAGCATAACCATTATGACCTCGTGGTTTTGGACGAAACTTTTGGTGACGAAGGTTTGGAGGGGAGTGCCCTTCTCAGGCATTTTCAGTTGTTGCCCATGCACCTTCGGCGCAAGTTTTTTCTCTGCTATTTGAGTTCGCAGTTCCCGTCACTGGATCGCTTTGCCGCTTTCCGGGCGGGAGTGGATGTGATCCTCAATTTGGGTGATGCGCAGGAGTGCAGAACTTTCCTGGAGCGTGCCATCAAGGAGCGGGGGGCCTTTTACAAGGTTTTCAGGCTCGAACTGGAAAAGAGGGGACAGTTCTGACCATGAAGCCCCTGAAGTTTTTGCTGAGCAGAATAAGCCGAAAAGGTGATTCCAGGCACCTGCGTGCACGGCTGGAGAGTTGCGTGGAAACGGTGCTGCTGTTGCAAAAGGAAGTGGGTGAAGAAGAACTGAGCCCCGAAGTCGTGGCTCAGTTCGAGCGGCTGCGCGACTCTTTGCCCCATATCAAAGAGGGTTCAGTCAATGAGCACGATATTTGCCGCATAGAACAGATCACCAATGATGTCCTCGCAGGAATGCGCAATGTTTTGTCCCACAAAAGCATCAGCAACATGTCCGATGGCAAGATTCATTGATGATGCTGTGTGATTCCTGAATGCTTTGGGAGAAGCCGCCGCCGGGTGGCTTTTGAGGTCCGGTTCTCCACCCATCAAAAAGAAAGGATGAGAGAGGGTGAATGTCTTCACATTTTCCAAGAAAGGTGACCAGGGTGAAACGAGCCTGCTGACTGGGGAGAGAGTGTCCAAAGCCAGCCTCAGACCTGAGGCATACGGCACCCTGGATGAGGCGAGCTCCGCATTGGGACTGGCAAAGGTATTCACTCAGAGCAAGGCGGTCGAGGAGATGGTCACCCAGGTGCAGGAGGACCTGGTGATCCTGGGGGCTGAGCTTTCCTGTGAAGGTCCGAGCATACAAGGGTATGAGATCCTCAACTCCCACATCGAAAGGCTTGAGGATTGGATCGTGCGGCTTCAGGAGGAAGTTCCCCTTCCCCGGCGCTTCGTGCTGCCCGGGGGCAACCCAACGAGTGCCACCCTGGATCTGGCCCGCACCATCGTGCGCAGGGCTGAAAGGCGTGCCATGAGAATCCATGAGGCTGGGTTCACGGTCAGAGAGGAGATTCACGCCTATCTGAACCGCCTGGCAGATTTCCTCTTTACCCTTGCCCGCTATGCCGAACAAAAAGCATAATGAAAATGCTCGGCCCCCATGGGGGACTTCCCCGGATTGAGGAGTTGGAAAAGACGTATTGACGTTGAGATTCAAGCTTTTTTAAGTTACATAAATTAATTGTTGAGCCTCTGAATGGGTTGTATCAAAGGACGAGGCGGCGCGGAGGGGAGGCCCCTCCGATCTTTTTTTGACGCCATTGTTAGAATGCTCTCTCCCAATGGAAGACACGTTTTTGAAGAGGCCTTACTTTTGCGAAAGGGAGTGAGGCTTTTATTTTGGGGAGGGTTTGCAGGGAGGAAAGGGCCATGGCACGTGTGACCATTGAAGACTGCTTGAAAGAGGTGGACAGCCGCTTTCATCTGGTGCACCTGGCTGTACGCCGGGTGCTTCAGTTGAGAAATGGGGCTGCACCGTTTGTGAACGCACCCAAAAACAAGGATGTGGTGCAGGCTTTGCGCGAAATCGCTGCCGGAAAAGTGACGCTGGACAACATTGTCCAGATTGAGGAAGCAAGGAGGATCGAGTCCTCTGCTGAAAAAGAGGAGCTCACCAGGGCAGAAGTTCGGGATATATTGGAAGAGGCGACCCATTTCGAAGGGGCTGCCGATTTGAATACCGTGTTGGAGGCAGATGACGAAGAAGAGGCTTGAAAGGTTTTGTCGAGCGGGAAATGACTTTTCTTGACTGCCTTGGGGGGACCGTTTCACATGAGAGGCAAGAATTCACTGAGTTGCATGGAAAAGAGAAATCTTCTCAATCAACCGGCTGTGTCCACTGAAGTTTTGAGATCATGGGGTGACCGCTTTTTTCAAATGGCTCACTGGAACGATGCCATCGATTTCTACGAAAAAGTCAATGAGCGCCAGGCTCTTGAAAAAATCCTTGAGGTTGCCAAGGAGGAGGGCGATCTGTTTTTGTTCAACCGGGTGTGCCGCGCCCTGAATATGGAGCCAGAAAAAAAGGATTTGCAGGAATTGGCGCAGCAGGCCGAAGCACTTGGCAAAGAGCGGTTTGCCTCAGATGCGCTGAAGCAGGCTGGTGTGGATGTGGAGGAGCACGGGGAGTCATCCGCCTGATAGCGGGCGGCCGATAGGTTTCGGCGGTCCACAATGAGTGTGAGCCTTTCCCTTGTGAGACCTTCAGCCCTTGCTCTCATTGCTGAAGGTGTTGACAAAACGGGCCATCGTGTTTAGCTCAAAGCTGGCTTTATTCCAAAGGATTCGATCTTTTCCTGCAATCACAAAATCTTCAAATCACTGAAGACATGGAAGCGTTTCAAATGAACAAAAGAGATTATTATGAAGTACTTGGAATTTCACGGCAGGCGGATGCAGAGGAAATGAAAAAGGCCTACCGGAAGCTGGCTCTCAAGTTCCATCCCGATCGGAACCCCGGCGATAAGGAAGCGGAGGAACAGTTCAAAGAGGCTGCGGAAGCCTACGAGGTGTTGCGTGACCCCAAGAAACGGCAAATCTATGATGCTTATGGGCACGAAGGCCTTCGAGGAACCGGTTTCGATGGATTCAGCGGAGGATTTGAGGACATCTTCAGCTCCTTTGGCGACATATTCCAGGATTTATTCAATTTTGGGTTTGGTGGCGGCCCGCGTGCTCGAACGGCGTCACGGCCCGGCGATGACTTGCTCTATGACCTGACCCTGACCTTTGAAGAAGCAGTTTTCGGAGCGGAAAAGGAAGTCCAGGTCGAGACGCTGGCATCGTGTGAACATTGCGATGGCAGGGGAGCTGAACCGGGAACCGAAGAAAGCACCTGCCCCATGTGCCATGGGAGCGGTCAGGTGGTTCAGTCTCAGGGATTTTTTCGAATCAGCACCACCTGTGTTCGCTGCCAGGGAGTGGGACGGGTTCTGGTGTCTCCCTGTGCCAAGTGCAACGGACAGGGTCGTGTGCGCGAGTCCAGAACGGTGCAGGTCAAAGTGCCGCCCGGCGTGGATGCGGGCATGAGGCTGCGCCTCAGGGGAGAGGGAGCAGCAGGATATCGCGGTGGTGCTGCGGGTGACTTTTTTGTGAGGATCGACGTCAAGCCTCATGAATCATTTGAGCGCGACGGTGAGAATCTTTTCAGCAGGGTTTCCATTTCTTTTGTTCAGGCCATCCTGGGGGGAGAGGTTGATTTTCCCCTTCTTGACGGCACCCTCAAAACCATTCAGATCGAGCGGGGCACTCAACCGGGCAAGGTCATTCGGTTCCCCAATGAAGGGGTTCCGCGTTTGAAGGGATACGGAAAGGGTGACCTGTTCATTCAATTTGACGTGAAGATACCCACTCACGTTACCAAGCGCCAGGAAGAGCTTCTAAAAGAATTTCAAGGCATTGAAAAGGAAAAAGGGGAAAAGAAAGTCAAGAAGTGGCCTTGGCGTCGAAAGAAAACTGAAGAAAAAAACTCCCATGCGAAAGCATACGGTGAGTCCCGCCCCTAAGGCGAGTCAGTTCCGCCCATGGGACTTGAGGAGGCTTGGAAATGCAGCGCGACACCGTCCAGAGACAATACGAGGATTTTGCCGCGAGGGAACTGTATTGCCCCAAGTGCAGGCAGGCCATGCCCGTGCGAAGCCGCCTGCTCCTCGTTCTTCCCGACGGAGAACTGCACGAATACCTCTGCGGCAGATGCGCTTCCTCCCTGGGAACAAAAACCGTCAAGGAAGCCAGGGACGCGAGGTTGGCCATGGTTTGATCGGATCTTTCCATTCCGGGGCACATATATTTTTGAATGCCCGCCTTTCAGGCCTTCAGCAATCCCAAATTCACAGAGCCTTTTTCAACATTGGAAGCAGCCCTCTTTCAGGAAGTCCCTTTGGAGACCTGCTTCATGACCCCCAGGTGAAGGCTGCGGCCAATGCTTTCTCCGGAAAGGACGAAACAGGCGTGCGCTGTAAGGCCCGTTTCCATGGCAAGTGCGGCGAGGAGCAGACCTTTTATGATCCACGCGGAAGGACTGACGAAATATTACGGGTCCTTGACAGGCATCGAAGGCGTGACCTTTCACGTAGGGCAGGGGGAAGTGGTGGGTTTTCTCGGGCCCAATGGCGCCGGTAAATCCACCACCATGCGCATCTTGACCTGCTACATGCCCCCCTCTTTCGGGTCGGCTACCATTGACGGCCTCGATTGTTTCGAACAATCCCTTCAGGTTCGGTCTCGCATCGGATACCTTCCTGAAAATGTCCCCCTTTACACGGACCTTTCAGTGCGGCGATTTTTGAAGTTTGTGGCCTCAGCCAAAGGGGTTGACGCCCGAAAGCTCAAAGGGGAAATAGACCGTGTGGTGGCTGTGTGCGGCCTGGACAAAGTGGCGGGCCGCATCATCGGACATCTTTCCAAGGGGTATCGGCAGCGCGTGGGTCTGGCCCAGGCCCTTGTGAACAATCCTCCCGTTCTCGTTCTCGATGAACCCACCATTGGACTGGACCCCACCCAAATCATTGAAATTCGAAAACTCATCAAGGACTTGAGAGGAGAGCACACCATACTTCTCAGCAGTCATATCCTGCCCGAAGTGGCGCAGATCTGTCAGCGGGTGATCATCATCAACGGGGGGCGGATCATCGCCACGGACACACCGGCCAACCTGACCCATCAGCTGCAGAAGTCCGCCCTCGTGAGCGTTGCATTGGCAGGGGAAGCCAGTCCCGCTCTGATGGGCGCCCTGCATGATTTGCCCGGTGTGGTGAGCGTGAAGCGGGCAAATGATCACCAGGGGCGATTCATTGTGGAAACGGATCACACCTCAGACTTGAGGCCTCAAATTGCGAAAATGATCGTGGAACGGGGAGAGTCTCTGCTGGAATTGAAACTCATGGGTTTGAGCCTCGAAGATATCTTCATGCAATTGGTGACGGAGGAGAAGGTTCAGGAGGAAAACTCATCATGAAAGGATTCGTTTCCCTTTACCGCAAGGAATTGCACTGCCTTTTCGCCTCTCCCATCTTTTACGTGGTTGCTTTCACCTTTCTGATCATTGCCGGCTATTTTTTCTACAGCAACGTGGCCTACTACAACATCGTGAGCTTCCAGGCCAGCCAGAACCCCTTTGCCCTGAAACAGCTCAACCTGACGGAGATGGTTCTGAGGCCTTATTTTCTCAACTTGAGTGTCGTGCTCCTCTTTCTGGCCCCCATCCTGACCATGAGACTCTATGCGGAAGAGAAAAAGACAGGCACTATAGAGCTTCTTTTCACCTACCCTCTCTCAGACCAGGCCAGCGTCGCGGCCAAATTCTCCGCGGTGGTGAGCGCTTATGTGGTCATTCTGGCAGCCACTCTTCCAGGAATCATCTTTCTGCATGTTCTCTCCGAACCCAACTGGAAAGTGGTTCTTTCAGGGTATCTTGGCCTCTTTCTCATGGGCACCGCTTTTCTGGCACTGGGACTGTTCACTTCCTCTCTCACACAAAATCAAATCATCGCCGCCGTGCTCTCCTTCGGGCTGCTCCTCATGTTCTGGGTCATCGGCTGGACCAGGTCTTTTGTGGGAGAGGAATTCTACCGCTTTTTCCAATATCTCTCTCTTCCAAGCCACCTGGACAGTTTCACCAAGGGAGTTCTGGATTCAAGGGACATTGTCTACTATCTCCTGTTTGTCCTTTTTTTTCTCTTCCTCACCCTGAGGCAGGTGGAGTCTCACCGGTGGCGGGGATGACCATTGAATGGCGTCCGTTTCAAATGAAGAAAACGCAGGCCCTCTCTCTCATTTTTCCTTGAAGCCATTGACTTTTGGAAGGCAAGGAGCCCCTGCAGAGCTCACGGGAGGTTTGTGATCATGTCGCCTGATGAAAAGCGTGCCCGCAGGTGGGGGCGCGCTTTCAGCTCTATTCTCTCCACCTTGTTTTTTTTGGGCATTCTTATCTTTGTGGCACTCATCGCCGAAAAGCATCCCTGGCGGCTGGATCTGACGGAAACGGGCCGGTTTTCCCTCTCCACCCAGACCCTCAGCATCCTTGAGGCCTTGAAGGAACCCGTGGAGATCAAGGCATTTTTCTCTTCGGCAACCCCTGAAGAAGGCCATGTGAGGGACTTGCTGGAAACTTTTACCTATCACAGCGATCGAATCGGATATGAATTCATCGACCCCGACCGCCACCCCCAATTGGCCAGGCGCTACGAGGTGAGAACTTATGGCACGCTCGTTCTGGCAGGCTTTGGAAGGACCCAAAGCATAAGCCATGTGGACGAACAATCCATCATCAACGCTCTGCTCAGGCTGAGCACAGAAGAGCAGAAGAAAATCTACTTTCTCGTGGGCCACGGAGAACGATCGGGCCACATGGGGGATAAGACAGGCCTTTCCACTGCCAGGTCTGCCCTGGAGAGGGAGAACTATTTGCTCCAGGAACTCAATCTCATGCAGCGCCGGGAGGTGCCCCATGACGCCGCACTGGTGATCATTGCGGGTCCTGAAAAGCCCCTTTTCCAGGAAGAAATCGTACAGCTCGAGGCTTACGTGAATTCTGGAGGACGTGTCATGGTGATGCTGGACCCCTTCAACGATGGAGGATTGAGGGAGTTTCTTCGAGGTTACGGTGTGGAGGTGCGCGACGACGTCATCGTGGATCAGTCCATGGGGCTCTTTGGAGGCAATTATCTCATGCCCGTGGTGACCACCTACGGCGTGCATCCCATCACGGACAACTTCTCTTTTGCGACCTTCTTCCCTGAAGCACGGTCCCTGGAAGTTCTGGAGGATCTTCCTCCTTCAATCCATGTGGAACCCCTGGCCATGACATCGGCCGATGCGTGGGGGGAAACGGACCTGGAAACGCTGCAGGAGGGGAGAGTGAGCTTCGATCCTGGCGAGGACCACGCGGGGCCCTTGAACATCGTTCTCCTCTCGGAAATCCTGGTGGAAGAGCCCGAAGCGGTTTCTGACCATGCCGGGACACCCTTCGCCATGGAGACGATGGGGGCAGACCCCCGCATCGGATATGTTCTCGTTGCCGGTGATGGGGATTTTGCGTCCGATGCCTATTTTTCTCTTTCGGGCAATGGAGATTTTTTTCTCAACATGGTCAATTTCCTCGCCGGTGAAGAGACCCTCATCACCATCGAACGGCGGGAAAGGGAGGGCCAGCCCCTCCTTCTCACGGAAACCCAGTTCTGGACGATGGTCTGGATCGTGCTGATCCTTGTGCCCCTTGTGGTGCTTCTGGCAGGGCTGGGTGTCTATGGAGTGCGGAGGAAGCAAAGATGAAGTGGCGCCATACGTTCATTTACCTGGTGATTCTCATTGCTGCAGGAGGTTACTATTATTTTCACCAGGTCCATGAGGCTGGAAAAGAGGCTGCGCAGACAGCCGCACTTCGGGTATTTTCCATACAACGGGAGGATCTCAGGGCCTTGGAAATATCCACGGAAGGGGAAAAAACCATACGCTTGTCAAAAAACGGATCCTGGAAAATCATGCAGCCCATTGAGGCGGAAACTGACGAATTCGTTCTGGAACAGTATGGGGAGATGCTGGCCGGGCTCACCAAAGAACGGGAAGTGGAAGCCCGATGGGACGATCGCCGGCGTTTTGGCCTGGATCCGCCGGCACTCCGCATTCGTTTTCGGGGGCACAATGGATGGAAAGATCTGCTTCTGGGAGACAGGAATCCTTTTGGAGAGGGATTTTACGCCACCACTTCCGAGAGTGAGGAAATCTTCCTCATCGGTTCAGGCATGGCGGAAGGTTTTTTCCAGGGAGTTGATGGCCTGAGGAGGAGCCAGCTTTTTTCCTTTTCTCCGCAGGATGTGGTGAAGCTCCGGGTGCAGTGGCATGGCGGTCTAACCCTGGAGGTGGTGCAGCGGGGTGACGGGGGAGAGACGTTCTGGGTGGATCCCCGAAACGAAGAAAAAAAGATTCGGACTTCCCGCGTGGAAAATGTGCTGCAGCAGATTCAATGGCTGCGGGCGAGAAGTTTTTTGGAAGATGAAGTGGTGAACCTGGAATCTCATGGGCTGGAACCACCCCTGGTCACGGTGGAGATGGAGCTCCAGGATGAGGGTGTGGCTTTCCTTCGGCTGGGAAGGCCCGAAACACAGTCGGCAGTTCTCACGGCCTTGAGTTCACAGCTGAAGGGAGTTGTGGAG